>CAMDPK010000097.1 GCA_945904015.1 Candidatus Kuenenia stuttgartensis
CAGTCCGGGAGCTGACGCCCGCCGGCTCGCTAGACGAAATCGTCCGTCGCACGGCTTCCGCGACTTTCAAAACGTTCTGCCACTCGGTCACGCTGACCGCGACGCCGTGTCCCGCTTGCAGCGAGTCGATCTGCTCTTGAACGGCGGCGGCGTGCCGTCGCCCGGTCTCTTCCGCTCGCACGGCCTGAGCATGACCGCCGCGAAACACGAGCTGCATGTTTTGATGATCGTCGGCATACGCGGCTCCGGCTGAACCGATCACTGAGAACGACTGATAACCATCCCCAGCCGGCAAGCGATTCGTGTAGTCGATGAGCGCCATCGCTCCGCCGGAAAAGCCGAGATGCAGTTGAATGGACCGGCCGGAAGAATCGTTCTGCTCAACGGCATGAATTGCATCCGGCATCTTGCCGACCAGCCACAGCACCAGATCGAGGTCTCGCAGCAATCCGATCGGCAGGCCACCGTCATCGTGGGGCAGGTTTTCAACCTGCCCGGCCTGGACGGGCAGGTTGAAAACCTGCCCCACGTTTGGCTCCCAGCGATGAATCCGAATCAGTCCGACGTCTCCGAGCTTGCCCGCATCGAGCTGCTGCCGAATGAGCTGTCGCGACGGCAGAAAACGATCCGGATTGATGACGACCACTTGCGGTTCGTTGCCAGTGTTGTTGATCGTCACGCGAATCATGCGGCCGGCTCCTGTGACACCTCAGGCGATCTCGGCTCCATCCTTCGCAATCTCGGCCGGGATGCAAGCCATCGAGACCAGCTTGTCGCCGTCTTCCAAGCGGATGATGCGGACGCCTTGCGTGTTTCGTCCGATGACGTTGATGTCGCCGGCTCGCAGGCGTTGAATCTTTCCGCTGGCGGTGACCATCAGGATTTCGTCGGCGTCGGTGACGGCGACGATGTCCACAGCCTTACCGTTGCGAGCGGTCGTCTTGATGTCGCGGACACCTTTGCCACCTCGGCCTTGCAGGCGGTATTGCGCGCCGCTCTTGGCGGCTTCTTCGCTGTCGTCCGATTCGGCGCTGGGGGCGGAATCGTCGGCGTCGTTGCTGGCCAGGGTGTCGGCGGAGCCTTCGGCGGCGTTGGTGTCGGTTTGCGATGGGTCGTCGATCGCGTCTGAGCCCTCACCCGGCCTTCGGCCACCCTCTCCCGGTGGGAGAGGGGACGATACGGCGTCGTCTGATTCACCGATGCCGAATGGGGTGCGTTTGCCGTGGCCGTTTTCGCAGACGGTCAGCAGCGACTTACCGGGATCGGCGATGACCATGCCGATCACGAAGTCCCCGTTGCCGAGCCGGATGCCGCGGACGCCTTGAGTGGCTCGGCCCATGCTTCGCGCGTCGGATTCCGCGAAGCGGATCGACATGCCGTTGGCAGTTGCGAGCAGCACACTTTCGCCCTTCGTGACGAGTTGCACATCGACGACAAGATCGTCATCGACCAACGAGATGGCGATCAGGCCACCCTTTTTGACTCGGCTGTATTCTTCAAGCGGCGTCTTCTTCACCGTGCCGTTGCGCGTTGCGATCATCAAGCCGCGATCGTCGAACGAGCGAACCGCGACGCAGTTGCAGACTTTTTCCCCTTCCGACAGCGTCAGCAGGTTGACCAACGCCCGGCCCTTCGCGGTGCGTGTGCCGAGCGGCAGGTCGTAAACCTTCGACCAATAGACTTTGCCTTTGTCGGTGAAGAACAGCAGCCAATCGTGCGTGCTGGCGACGAACAGATTCTGGATGGGGTCGTCGTCCTCGGTTTTGGCTCCGATGACTCCCTTGCCGCCGCGGTTCTGAGCCTCGTACTCCGTCAACTGCGTGCGCTTCACGTAGCCGCGTTGCGAGATGATGACCGTCATCGGCTCTTCGGTGATCAGGTCGTCGCGGTTGACGTCTTCGGCTTCGCCTTCTTCGATGGCGGTGCGGCGTTTGTCGCCGTACTTGACCTTCATGTCGATCATGTCCTGCCGGACAACGGCGCGGATGTTGTTCTCGTCCGACAGCAACGCCAGGTAGCCGGTGATATCGGCCAGCAGTTTGCCGAACTCTTCGACCAGCTTGTCCCGTTCGAGATTCGCCAGCGAGCCGAGCTGCATCGAGACGATGGCTTCCGATTGATTCGGCGACAGCGAGTACGTCGCCTTCACGCCGTTGTCGTCTTGGAACAGACGAAAACCGCCCTCGCCGAGTGCTCGCTCGATGAGTTCGCTGGGCACGGCGATTTGTTGCAGGCGGACTTTGGCTTCGGCTCGGCTGGGAGACTGGCGGATCGTGCGGATGACCTCGTCGATGTCGATCTGCGCGATCATCAGCCCTTCGACCGTGTGCTTGCGTTTGCGAGCTTCGCTCAGCAGGAACTCGGTGCGGCGGCGGATGACATCGACGCGGTGCAGGATGAACTCCTGCAACATTTCTTTGACCGAGAGCACCTTCGGCCGGTTGCCGACCAAGGCGAGCAGGATCACGCTGACCGTCTGCTGCAACGGCGAGAATTGGAACAGTTGATTGAGCACGACTTCCTTGTCGGCGTCCCGTTTCAGTTGAATGTGAATCTGCACCTGCCACGGTTTGTCGTTGCGGTCGGTGTAGTCCGTGACCTTGGCGATGCCTTTGATTCGTTCTTCTTTGACCAGCTCTTCGAGCTTTCCGCGAATGCGGTCGCGCGTGTCTTGGTACGGAATCTCGGTGATGACGATGACGTCGGCGTTCTTCTCGGTCTCAAAGTGCGTGCGTGCTCGCAGCGTGAGCGTGCTGCGGCCAGTCGCGAAGCCTTGGATGATGCCGGCTCGACCGCAGATGATTCCGCCGGTGGGGAAGTCGGGGCCGTGCATGACTTCGAGAATCTGACCGAGGTTCGCATTCGGATTGTCGATCAGCAGGACCGTCGCGTCGCAGACTTCGCCGAGATTGTGCGGCGGGATGCTGGTCGCCATGCCGACGGCGATGCCGTTCGAGCCATTGACCAGCAGGTTCGGAAACTTCGCCGGCAGAACGACCGGCTCCATGTTGCGTTGATCGTAGGTCGGAATGAAATCGACCGTGTCGCGATCGAGATCGTGCAGCATGTCGGCAGCCGGTCCGGCCAGCCGGGCCTCGGTGTAACGCATGGCGGCGGGAGGCATCCCGGCCAGCGAGCCGAAGTTTCCCTGCTTGTCGACCAGCGTCTCACGCATGTTCCAGTTCTGGGCCATGCGAACCAGCGTCGGATAGACCGAGCCTTCACCATGCGGGTGATAGTTACCGCTCGTGTCGCCGCAGATCTTCGCGCATTTGATGCGTCCGGAGTTCGGCCCCAGGTTGAGATCGTTCATCGCGACGAGAATGCGTCGCTGCGAAGGCTTCAACCCATCGCGCACGTCAGGCAGCGCGCGGCTGATGATGACGCTCATCGCGTAGGTCAGATAGCTGTTGCGAATCTCGTCCTCAATCGCGAGCGGGACGATGTTTCCTGTGAAGACCGGAGAGAGGATATTGTCGCCAGCACCTGTCTCCGGTGGCTGTTCTTCGTGACCGTCGGCCAACTGGGCTACTCCTGTCCAAGACTCGCGGAATCGGCTGCCAGGCGGGGCCATCTTGGCCTCGAAAAATCATCCGGCAGACGGCCAAAAAACCAGCGGTTTCGAGGCGGGCGGATGGTAGTGGAACGACGCTCGGTGAACAACGAACGGCGAGTCGTTGCGAGGCGGCGTTTTGAGCGATTTTGAGCCGCATCGTGGGGCAGGTTTTTCACCTGCCCGGCCGAGAATTGATGGGGCGTTGGTTCCGGTCCAAAGGCCAAACTCACAACGATTAGGCGGGCAGGTTGAAAACCTGCCCCACGTCACAGCGCGCCTGCGGGAACCATCAGATTGACCGGCAGGACTCGCGAGCTGCCGGTGTCGCGCAAGGCACCGTCGAGGGCTTGGCGCAGCGATTCGCCGAGTCCCCGCTCACGGATGCTGCGGAGACGCGGAACGATCCTCTGAAAGGCCTCGATGACTCGCGGATCCCACTGCGCGCCGGAACCGTCGATCAGAATTTGTTCGACACGATCGGGAGCGAGTCCTTTGCGGTACGGGCGACTGGTGCTCATCGCGTCGTAGCTGTCAGCGACCGCCAGAATGCGAGCGATCCGCGGAATCTGTTCGCCGGCCAGCTTCGCCGGATAGCCGGTGCCGTCGAAGCGTTCATGGTGATGCAGCACTCCGGGCAACAGGCTGCTGATCTGATGCAAGTCCTTCAGAATCGAGTGGCCGATTTCGGAGTGCTGCTGGATGTGCTGTGTCTCTTCCGGAGTCAGTGGACCGTGTTTGCAGAGCACTTCATCGCGAATGCCAATCTTGCCGACATCGTGCAGCAGGCCGGCAAGATACACGTCGCTCAGTTCGTCTTCGAGGAGATTCAATTCACGGCCAAGTTCAACCGCGATGCGGGCAACACGCTCGCTGTGTCCGTAGGTGTAGGGATCCTTGGCATCGACCGCTGACGCCAGCGACCGAGTCAGCCCGACCAGCAGATCCTTCAACTCCTGATAACGATCGCAGGCTTTGTTGACGAATCCGATCAGCGCGGCAAACGGAGCCAACGCGGCGGCATCCGAGTTACGAAATCCAGCCGACGTTGTGTCCTCATTCTTGTTGATGACCACAATCCAGCCAAACGAGTTGCCCGAAGGGAC
Source organism: Candidatus Kuenenia stuttgartensis (assembly GCA_945904015.1). Taxonomy (GTDB): domain Bacteria; phylum Planctomycetota; class Planctomycetia; order Planctomycetales; family Planctomycetaceae; genus SXKJ01. The sequence continues at coordinate 4,660 of CAMDPK010000097.1, forward strand.
GGTCATCACCATCAGGCTGCGCAGCGAGTGGAACGATTCACCCCACGCTGTCTCGCGCACATTCGAGCACAACAGCATTCCCGCGTCACGCAACTCCGGTGAGCGTCGCAACGATTTGGCGAGATCGCGAGCGTCGTCGTCCGCCAGCAGCGCTTCGCCGCGAGTCTGCACGGACTCCAAGTTGCCGGAGATCCACATCAGCGATTGGGCTCCGACGAACGGTAAAGTGGCGTCCAAAACTTTGGAGATGTTCGACGTGGCGTCACGATGCACTCGGAGATGACGGACCAAGCGTTCAATCGTCAGATTCAACTCCCAAGCGTTTTTCAATTGCCGTCTCAAGTCGTCTTCCGCCGAGCGTTGCGAACGCAGCAACTCCGCTTGCAGCAGCCGATCGAGCACGGCTTGTGACCAGCACTCCAACCGCCGCTGCTCTTCCACGAGGCCGTCGGAAGAATTGGAAAGCCGTGCCAACACACCCTCAGCGACGAGCGTCGTTCCCCCACAGGCAAACGGAATACGCAAACGAAACTTGCCGTTCGGCAAGACCGCCACTTGGACCTGCCGGCTGCCAGCCAGTCCGGCAAACTTGCCGACGTCGTCCGACAGATATCGCGACTCGCCGTCCGATCCAATTTCCGGCCAGAGCCGCGTGGCGACTGGTCCGTCGAAGACTTGGAACGGAACGCGAAATTCCTGGTGAAGCACCGTCGCGGTGGCTTTGGCGTGCAGAACAAGTTGGGACATAGTTTGTCTCGTCGTAGGATGGGCACTCTTGCCCGTCACGGTCGGGCAGGAGTGCCCAACCTACTCATGGATTCAACAGAAGACGGTCAAATTCGGGATGTTGTCGCAGGACTTTCAAATCGTCGTCGGTCGCGGCCTGTTGTCCGTAACCGTTGGCGCGGGCTTGTCGCAAAAAACGAATCGCCTCGTCGGTCGCTTGGCGAGCCGCTGCTGGTGACGGTGCTTGTTCGGCAGCCAAGGCGGTGACACAGGCGGCGGCGTACAGCGCGGCTCCCGATTTGGGAGCCGCCTGCAACGCCGTATTGATTTCGGTGATCGCTTCAGTGAATCGTCCCAAGCGAGCCAACAGGATCGCTCGGAAGCGGCGTGCTTCACCGAAGTGAGGCCGCAGTTCGAGAGCCTTCGCGAACAACTCGGCCGCACGTTCCAAGCGGTTCGCGTTCGTGGCGATCAATCCGCGGCCGTACAACGCTTCGGGATATTTCGGATCGTCCGATGGGACACGTGCAAAGGCTTGCTCGGCATCCGCTGGCCGACGCGCGGCGACCGCGAAGCCGAATGAGCATTGCAACTGATGCTGCTGCACGACCGGCAGCTTCGCGAGATGATCGGGCTGCATGGCGAGTGCAAACGCGGCATCAGCTTCGTCTGGTCGCTGCAAGCCTTCGAGAGCTTGTCCTCGCAAAGCGCTGAGGATCGGTTCGTCGCGACCAAGCGAGATTAGATGATCGAAGTCGCTCAGTGCTTCGGCGTGTCGGCCCAATTCCAGCCTCGCGATTCCGCGATTCCGCAGAGCCTCTTCCAAGTCGGCATCGCGATCGAGTGCGGCGGAGTAGTCGGCGATCGCCGCCTCTTTCTGGCCGAGTTGGTCGAGCGTGAACGCCCGATTGAAATAGCCCCACGCGAACTCCGGCCACAACCCGACGCAGACACTGAAGTCCGCCAGCGCGAGCGACGACTCGCCCAATTCCAGATGACACAGTCCCTTCTGCATCCAGGACCAATAGTGCCGAGGGTCGCGCTGCAGCGCTTGCCGCAGTTCCTGGATCGCTCGCGCGAACCGATCGGGTTCGCCGGTTTGCAGATGTGTGGTCGCCTGCAAATAAAAATCGTGAGCGGTCGTCGGGGGAAGTTCATTCGCCCGGCGATCAGCTTCCGCAGCACGTTCGATCTCGCCGAGCTGCCGGAGCAACACGGCGCGTGCTCGGAACACGGCGGCGGAAGGCGGGAGATCGCGAATTGCTTCGGCGCGGTCGAGCAGTGCCAGTGGCGAAGATTTGAGATTTGAAATTTCAGATTTGAGATTCTTGGAATCCGCTCCTGCCAACATCAACAGCAACTCGCGAGCGTCTTCGGCGAGCTTGTGTTGTTCATTCTCGTTCAGCCGTTTCCAGATCGAGCGGTCCTGCCAGTTCGGGTCGTCCAGGATTCCGAACAGGGACAACGTCTCTTCGCAAATCTGGCGTCCTCGTTCGGCGTGATCGCGCAGGTCGCTGTGCGTGTTGACCAGGCAGAGCGCTTTGAGCGTCCCCTCTTCGAACCGTCGTTGCAATTCACGAGCCTCCGCCCCTTCGGTCTCGATGACTCGCGTTTGAGCGGCGGCTAACCGAGCTTGTGTCCCCAGCAGGATCGAACCGCCGAGCGTCAGCACCAGCGACGCGGCGAGCACGATCAGTCCGGACGACGCCAGCTTCGGATGCCGGCGAGTCCATTTGCGAAGCTGTTCCGCGCGACTCAACTCCGGTGCGTGTCGCAGCGGCAGATTGTCCAACAGGCAGTTGATGTCCTCGGCGAGTTCGTCAGCACGTTGATAGCGTTTCGCGGCGTCGGGTTGCAGGCACTTGCAGAGGATGCTCTCCAAGCCCCACGGCACGTCGTCGCGATACTGCCGCAGCGACGGGATCGACCGCGTTCGCTCAGCCGCCATCGCTTCGACGAGGATCGGCATCGCCGCGTAGCTGGCCGCCTGCTCGAATGGATTGTGGCCGGTGATCATCTCGAACAGGACCATGCCCAGCCCGTAAAGATCGGAACGCTCATCAACCTGCGCGACCATTTCGGGGCTACGAATGTTGAGCGCCCGCAAATGCTCCGGAGCCATGTAGGCGATGGTGCCACCGAGCGTCGCATCGACTTGACCATGCAACTGGTTCTCGTCGTGCGAAAGATTGAAGTCGAGCAACATCGGAGTGCCGTCACCGCCGATGAGCACGTTCGCCGGCTTGATGTCCCGATGCAGCACACGGCGATCGTGCGCGTGTTGCAATCCCTCCGCCAACCGGGCGACGATCCAGGCGCAGGCCTGCGGAAAGGCGAAACTCGTCAGGCGAAATTTGTAGCCCAGGCCCTTTTGGCCTGAATGATTGTCGACGGAATTGGAATCAACCGAGCCACAAGGGCTCGGGCTACAGCCCGCCAGTGCCTCGACGATCGCCGCCCCGCTGATCGGATGATCGGATTTCTTCCAGACCTCTTTCAAGATTTGCGAGAGGCTCGCGCCGCCGAAGTACGGCATGCAGACGGCGCGGATGCCGGAGGCAGCGTCTTCGTGGACCGAGTAAATCGGAACGATGTGCGTGTGCTGCAACTGCGCCAGCGTCTGTGGTTCGCTGCCGGTCAGGTCCGAGGTCTTCAGCGCGACCAACCGGCGGGCGAGTTCGGATTGCTCGGCCAGGAAGACGCGTGCGAACGCACCTTGGCCGAGTTGTGCTTGCAAGTGATAGCCGAACAAATCGTCGCCGACTTTCGGCAGCGTGAAAGTCGGAGCAGATGGCTCGCTGACGGAAGTGATCGAACGGAGCAAATCGCGACGACGGAAGAGACTCGCCATCGAGTCGCGCTCTTCGCGAATGTCTGACTCAGAATTGGTCCGGCTGATCGGCTCGCCGCGGAGGCTGCGGTTGCGGAAGTCTTCAAACATCGCACCGGCAACGTCGACATCCCTGTTCGCGTCGCTCGGACGTCGGCCGAGCAGGTCGCTCAAATCCGCATTCGAGAGTCCTGCCGGCTCGGAAAGGTCTCGCAGCATCTGTTGATGCTGGCCATGCTCGGCCACGGAGCTTGCTGGTTCAATCGGCGCGGACCTGGGAGCGCAGCCGTTGTCGTCAGAATCGTCCATAGACATCACGCCGGAAGTGAGGGAATTCCGCACGAAGAGTAGCTCACAACTCCCGACCGGAGGCGAAGATTTTCAGACTCCCACGAATTCGCGCGTCCGTTCATTTTCACGACGAGCTCGTTCGCGAAGCGTGCTGGCCAAGCTGGCGGCCAACGCGATGGCGAGCGGACTCACCGCCGCGTTCGTGGGCTGCTCGTCCACAGGCTTGGCCTTGGGCTGCGGACGTCGCGCAGGTCGCCGAGGCCCGACGGAGCGATGTGTCAGCGGTTGTGGATCTGCGGACTTGTCGGCGGCCTCGCGCGTGGCGGACGATCTCGTCTCGCCATTGGCTTCGAGATCCTCACTGGAGTTTTCTTCGCTCGTCGCGGCATCGGATGGCAGCGTCTCGTCAGAACCATCCGATTCGATGCTGTTCGAGGTGTTGCCGTTGAGTTTGAGAAGGTTTGCCAATTCCGAGTCGCTCAATTCCGCCTTCGTGACCGACAGCGGCTCGGCCGAAGGTCGCGACAGAATCGAATCGATCATCGAGAACAACCGATCGCGATCGCTGAAACCGAACAGCCGGACGATGCGGTTGTCGTTCGGAGTGCTCGTCGAGGCGAGCGTCGAGTTGCCCGGCAGTCCCAACGGCAGCGCCGCGAGGTTGTCGTTCAGTCTGCTCGGAGTCGTACCGGTGTTGACCGTCGGCGAAACCGATTCGACTCGAGTCGAGAAGCTGACCACCGCTGGTCCGTGACCCGCCAAGCGGATGCCGACTGCCGGAGCCGCGCCATTCGTCAACGGAATGGGATTCTCGGATGCGCCGCCAAGTTCCAACTCGACTTGATAAGTCACGTTGCTGGCAGAAGCGATGGGCCAGGCGCCGAGGTGCAGCACATAACTTCCGGCGTGCAGGAAACCCAACACGCCTCGGCCACCGGGCAGCGAGGCCAACGGCACGACTTGTCCCGCGTCGTTGAGAACTTCGATCGCAGGCGGCGCGCCGTCGCCAAAATCGGACAGGGTGAAGAAGTAGGCTTGAGTTTGCAGCAGCTCAAAGCGGAAGAAGTCGTCCGTGTCCGCTGGCTGAACCGCATTGGTCGCGGCATCTCGGACCAATCTCACCGCCGATTGCAGCTCGTGCGGGAACAACACGCCCAGGTCTTGAGCGGTCTCGAAAGATTCGTTGCCGGAGGCATTCGTGCGGAGTGCGGCGACTTCCATGCGAGACGCATCAGCCACCATGAATCGCGTGACGAAATCGCCACTCGCGTCGTTGCCCACAATCGGATTGCCCGCCAAATCGGTCAGGCCCAGTCCGCCGGAGACATGCAGTGCGAATTCGCCGTTCGGCAAACCGTCGAGCATCAGGAAGCGAGCCGTTTCCGTCGCCGGATCGAACGATTGCAATCGGGGGAAATAGCGGGTGCCGTCGCTGCCTTCGATGAACACCGCGCGAACCGAGTTCTGACCGACAGACGTGAACGCCGAGTTGGCCAACTGTTGCAGGTTGACCGTTTCGCTGAACCGCAAGTCGAGGTGTGTCGGCGCGTGGGGCAGGTTTTCAACCTGCCCGTCTCTCAGACGGACATCGTCCCGGCCGGGCAGGTTGAAAACCTGCCCCACGACTTGCGGCGCGACCGCATCCGCGTAGACCGTCAGATCGACGACGTAATTTCCGACCGTCCCACCGTTGAGTCCGCTGTGCGCGACCTGCGGATCGAAGATGCCATCGGGACCGAACTCAGCGTCGTTGCCAGAGCTGGACACCGCCAGAAAATACTCACCGGCCGACAGTCCCGCGAACAGCACGGCATCGGCCGCGAACGGGTACTGCCCGTTGGTCGATTCGATCGAATTGAGCGAGTTGTTGTTCGTCGCCACGAGTTGCAACGTGCCCGCGTCATTGGCCCGGAACAGCGTGAGCGCCGGATCGAGCGGCGATCCGATGCGTCCCGCGAAGGACTCGGCGATCAATCCGAACGTGCCGTCGCCCGTGATCGCGAAACGATACAGATCGACGTCCGACGCCGGATTCATCGCGAACGGGTCTTCGCTGGCAAGGTCGTAAAAACTGTCGTCACCGATGCTGCCGCTGACCTGCAATCGCTGGATCGCCGTGAGGTCACCGAGATCACCGGCGGTTTCCGAAGTGTCATCTCCATTGGAGCTCGATTCTGCCAGGGGCGCGAATTGGTCTTGGTTTCCCGTCGGTGCTCGACCACTCGTGACCGAGATCCGCACGCCGTAGTCCGTCGCTTCGCCCGGCACTCCGCTGTCGGCCACGAACGGATGAAAATGTCGATTCCCCGCACCGCTGACCGCCACGAAGTACGTCCCGGCCTCTAGCCGCAAATCAACCGGTCGAGCGTCAATGTCCGAGCGGCCTTCCTGTCGGCCCAGCAGCCGATGCTGCAATGGCAACGCCGGATCAAACTCTTCCAATTGGTCGCCGTACAACGTCAATACAACGGGCGATGACGCGCCGCCAACACCCGGCATCGCGGTCAGTTGCACGCGCCCGGCGGTGGCCAGCGTGAAGGAATACCAATCGACATCGGTCGCGAAACCATTTCCCTCACCGATGCGGCCCACGAACTCGGCAGCGTCACCGCGACCCACGTTGCCAACGTCTTGAGCAACATCCAGCGTGTTGTTGGGCTCGGCTTCCAAAATCGGATCGAGCAGTCCCGGCCATGAGGCGGACAACAAGTTGCGAACTTCCAACGACTCGGCCGTCACACGGTCTCGACTCCAAGTCCGCGCACGTCCGGACGTTGCCGAGCGGGACGCGATTCGTCGCAGAAATGGATTGTGCAGCAACATGGTGAATCGCCCGAAAATGGCTATTGGTGATTGGTCATCAGCAAATAGCCAATAGCCATTCGCCAATCACCAATTTCTTCCGCCGGGTTTCCGTTCTCCGAAAATCTCCAATCACGTTCGAGCATTCACGCCTCGGTAGTGTCTTCCACTGAGCCAGGCGTCACTGCCAAACAGTGAGTCGATGGCCGCCGGCAATTCCGCGAGTTCCGCCAACCCCGCGTGTCGACGGCCGGCACTGACTCGGTCTGTGGACTCAGTGGTTGACAGAGACTCCGAAATGTCCGTCCGACGCCAGGTGTCTCGCTGGTGATGACGATGATTCGTTTCCACACCGCTTCCAGGATTCACGTCGTGCTGTTGGTTGTGACTCTGTTCGTCCTGAACGCGCATCGTGTCCAAGATCGGATCGCGGTCGAGGGAATCGCCGTCGTCCTGATGGCCGTGATCGTGCTCCAGCGTTTCGAGCGGGTGTAGATCGAGGCCATAGCGTTGCAGGAAGACACCGCCCGTGTCGCCCGCTCCGTTACCGCTCCAGACGATCACGGCTCGGCCTAACAGGTCGATCGACAGAGACGCGCGACCTTGGTCGTTGGCGGTCGTGGCGTTGACCACGAATTCCGCTTCCTTCTTGCTGCCGTTCTTCTCGAGTTGCTGTCCAAAGACTTGCTCACCGGCACCGGCGACACCTTTGTTAGTCCAGGTCACATAGACGTCGCCTCCCGCTTCGATGGCCACGGAGGAGTCGTATTGATCGCCGGTGGTGGATGTGTTGACGAGAATCTGCGCTCCCTTGGCGACTCCGTCCGACTTGTAGCGCTGACCGTAGATGCCCAGGCCGCTGCCATCCTGACCGGCGCTGGTCCAAGTCACGAAGAATTCCCCCGTGAAGCGATGGACCGCGACGGCGGGATCGGTTTGGTCGTTCGTCGTGGTGGTGTTGACGCGGAACTCGCTGCCGAGAGCCGTGCCTAACAACCCGCTGAAACGCTTGGCATAGATGCCGGAACCACTGCCGTCCTGACCGGCACTTTGCCAGGTGATGACGAAGTCATTGTTCAACGGGTCGCGAGTCACGCCGACCGAGGAATCACTCTGATCTCCTGCCGTCGCCGTATTGACGCGGAACTCAGTTCCCAGCGGCAGTCCCAGCACGCTGTAACGCTGGGCATAAATGCCCAAGCCATTGCCGTCCTGGCCGTTGCTAGTCCAGGTGAAGATCGCATTTCCCGCAAAGTCCGCCGCCACCGAGGGAGCCGTTTGGTCGTTGGCCGTGGTCGAGTTGACTCGGAACTCGCCACCCAGCGGATTTCCCAACAGGTCGAAGTGTCGGGCATAAATGCCGTAACCATTTCCATCCTGGCTGGAGCTAGTCCAGGCGATCCAGAAATTTCCCACCGGATCGACTGCCACGACAGGCTCGATTTGATCGCCCACCGAAGTGCTGTTGACCTGGAAAGCAGTCCCCACGGCCGCCCCATCAAGTCCATATCGCTGGGCGAAAACTCCCCAGCCGCTGCCGTCCTGATTCTGGCTCGCCCAAGTGACAACGGAGGTTCCTAAAGCCGACATCCCCACCGCTCGGTCGCTAGTTTGCTGAATGTCCGTGGACGCGGCATTCACTAACGTCTCAGCCCCCAGCTTGAGGGCCACGCCACCGCCGGAACTCAGTGTGGTGCCGTTGGCCAGCGTGGTGTTCGGCTTCGTGTAGGTCGGATCGGCTCCCGTCCCCATGTTCAAGATCAAGGCGTATTTGCCGGTCTTGAACGCGGCCAGCGAATTGGCGCTGGAGACCTTGATATACACGGTCTTGCCCGCAGCCAGATCGGTGGAACTGGTGTAGGTCGCGGTTTCGCTGGAGCCGTATTCCGTGGCTCCCGCCGCACCCGTGGCTTTGGTCGTGCTACCCACGACGATTTCCACTTTCGGACTCAGCAAGCTCAGGCCGGTGCTGACTACGGTCGCCTTCAACGTGGTGGTCGAGCCAGTCGGCACCACGATCTTGAAGTAGTCCACGTCGGAACTGGTCGTCAGGTCCAAGCCGTTGACGGCGAGCGCCTTCGTCGTGGAGTTCAACGTCAGGAGCGACGCTGCGGACGTGGAGCTGTTGCTTTTGGTCTTGTCGTAGCTGTCGATCGTTCGCACGGCTCCGGCACTGTAGATGGCCTTGATGCCACTGATGTCGTCGGAGTTCAACGCCGAATCGACGCCGTTGTAGGTCGCATACAAGCAGGCCGATGTGCTCGTGGCATGGTTCAAGCCCAACGCATGCCCGAACTCGTGAACCATGACCGTGAACAAGTCATATTGCGTCCCCACGTTAAACGTCACGCTGGTGTTGATCTGAATGTCGCCGGCGATCGAGTAGTTGTTGACCGGCGGTGGCAGATAGGCCTGAGCGATGTTGCTGTTGCCAAAGTTGAAACCGCCAATGCGGATGTCGCCGAAATTCGGATCGCCCTGCTGAGTGGTGCCCGAGCCGGCCGCCGCTCCGTTGTCGGACACGACGGCAAAGTTGATGTTCGTCTGCTGCGCCCAGTACTGCGCGGCTTTCAGAACCTGATTCTGCCAAGTGGCCGCCGCCCCGAACTTAGTGTTGAACGTGCTTTGCAGATTACTGGTCCCGCCCCCCAAGTTGGTGCCGTCGGGCATGAAGCTAATCGTAATCAGGTCTTTGTTCGGCCAGGCGTTTCCAGAAGCCGCGTACAGCAGGACGCGATCTTCCAATCGTTCCACGCTGATCGCTTCGCGGCGCTGAACCTTGCCGAGTCGCTTCGCATTGACCTGCTGAAATCGTTTCAACCAGCGGTTCACTGCAAACATCAAGTCGCCCCTTGGAAATCGCGTTCGATCGGTCAGCGTGTGCTGGCCCCACTCCTTGGATACCTGCGCAGGCTTGGATTCTTCGGAGGTCAACCTCGTCGGAACCGCTCTCGAAATCCGCGCCTTGGGGAATCGATACGTCACGAGCGCGCGGGGATTGGCTCCCTTGGCCCGTGACAAAATCGGAGACGCGACCGCCCGACAAACAAGCAGCCAAGGCAAAGCTAGGTCGCGAATGGCCGTCGTCAAATTTTGATGACGGGATTCTCAGAAGTGCGGCAAATCCCTCGCACAACAACTGAACTCGATTCGCGTTCCCTCTGAGGGGAACGGCCCATGACCGACGCCAAGCGGTGACGACGTTGTTCAATCACCGCCAATGGGTACGGCGGAACCACACGCTCGGCAAACGGTTTCAACGCCTCGGCGACAATTCCGGGAGTCTGAAAGCGGTCGTCCGGTTTCTTTTCCAGCATCGTGTGAATGATGTCCGACAAAGGTGTCGGCAGGTCGTGGCGGTGTTGGTGAATCGGTCGCGGGTCCGCCGTTTGGTGCATCAGCAATTTTTGCACGGTCGTCCGCGCCACAAACGGCAGCCTTCCGGCGAGCAGGGCATAGAACACGCAACCCAGGCTGTAGATGTCGGCTCGTGAGTCGACCATGCGACAGTCCACCGCTTGTTCCGGAGCCATGTAATCGACCGTGCCAACTTGGATGTCGCGAGACTTCCGCATGTCGTCCTCGTCGTCAGACCACAGGCACAGACCCAAGTCCATGATTTTCAGCGTGCCGTCAGTGGCCACGAGGAGATTCCTGGGCTTGATGTCGCGATGCACGAGTCCGTGCAGCCGAGCGTGTTCCAGACCCAGCGCCGCCTGCAGCATGTAGTCGGCCGCTTGAGGCCACGGCAACTTGCCGAATTGCTCGACTTGCTCGGCCGTGTCGAGGCCCTCGACGTATTCCATCGTCATGAACGGCCTGCCGTGCGACTCGTCGTAGCCAAACGCCTGGACGATATTGGGGTGCGACAACGACGCCGACGCACGAGCCTCGCGGCGGAATCTCACCAGCGTTTCGGGCGGGCAATTCGCGAAATTCTTGATGACCTTCAACGCAACCAGTCGCCGCTGTGTGGTCTGTTCGGCCAGGTACACCGTCCCCATGCCGCCGCGGCCGAGCAGGTCGAAGAGTTTGTACTGGCCTAGATAAAAACCCTCCGTTCGTCCGTCCAACACATGCTGTGCTTGGAAGCGGGTCAGCACTCGCGCCTTCAGCAGCGAGTTGGCCAAACGCTCGACCGTCAGATCGACGGGACCGCATTTCACTTGGTCGATGATTTGCCGCAGACTCTTCGGAGGCAGGAGTTGGCTGCGCTCCAAAGCGATCAGAAACTCCGGAACGGTGTGAACTCGCATCATGGCTCCGACAGTTCTGAAGGCAAGACGACGGGGCCGCGCGTGTACTCCCCTGTCGATCACTCAGCAGAGCAGCGACAGTGCCAAATCACTGCGTTCGTGTTTTCCGCAGCACTCACCGGAAACGTCCGCGAATGCGCGTTCGGTGAGGTGGCATCCGAGCGACATGCGTTGTCCTCTTTTGACAACGTCTTCACGCAGTTGCGACGAGCGAACTTCGCGGAAAAACGGGACGTTCAGCACGACGCGGCAGCGAGTGATTGTTCTCGAACAATCACTCGCTGCCGCGTCGTGCTGGGTGTATTCCCATCGCGAAGAGAGCCAACTACAGTACGCCCGCGTTCGAGACCGCTCGTTTGACGTTTGATGATTGAGGACAAGGGAATGCAGTGGCTGAAGGAGCATTGGCTGCTCGTGCTGCCGATGGTCTTGGGAGCTTTCGCGGTGGCCCGGCTGATGCCGAAAGGTGAGCCACGCTCGTCGCTGGTCGCTCGGCTCGTAGGATTGGCCGCGATCGGAATCGTCGGCGGAACGCTGCTCAAACCGACCGGAGCCGCGCTGAACGATGTCCTCTTTTTTCTGTTCGCTGGCGTCGCTGTGCTCGCTGCGGTGTTGATGATTACCCACCGAAACCCCGCGTATTCGGCCCTGTGGTTCGCCATCGTGACGCTCGCGGTTTGCGGACTGTTCCTGCTGCAATCGGCCCCGTTTTTGGCGTCCGCGACGGCTATCGTCTACGCCGGAGCCATCATCGTTATCTTCTTGTTCGTGCTGATGCTGGCCCAGCAAGCCGGAGTCACGAACTACGATCAGCACTCCCGTCAACCAGGCATCGCGACCTTCACCGGATTCGTGCTGCTCGGAGCATTGCTGTACGTCCTGCTGCCGTCGAAAGAGCAAGCCGCCACTGGCCCCGTGACGGGATTCGTCTCGCTCGCGCCGAAAGTCGTTCCAGTGGATCAATCCTCGGATCAACTCAGCACGACTCCGCAGTCCACCAGTGCGACGACGGCGGAAAACTTCGGCACGATGCGCGGACTCGGGCGATCGCTGTTCGGCGATTACCTGTTCGCGGTCGAGTTGGCCGGCACGCTGCTGCTGGTCGCGTCCATCGGAGCCATCGTGATCGCCCCCAAACGGTCCAGCGGAAAGTTGTAGGAAGCGGTTCATGGTCGTCCTGACGAATTATCTGATCGTCGGCAGCATCCTGTTCGTGCTGGGAGCCATCGGGTTTCTGACGCGACGCAACTTGATCACGCTGGTGTTGTCGGCGGAGATGATGCTGCACGGCGTGTCGCTGAACTTCGTCGCGTTCTCGAATTTTCATCAGAACATGCAGGGCCAAGCCTTCACCGCTTTCATCCTGACGGTCGCCGCTTGTGAGGCCGGCATCGCGCTGGCCTTGATCCTCACGCTCTACAAGCGGTCGAAATCGCTCGATGTGAATCTCTGGAGCCAACTGGGCGAAGCCGATATCGAATCGCCGCACGAGGAAGAACCGGCCGTGCCGACGGCTCAGCCGGCTCAGGAATTCCCGCAGCTCACTCCGGCGGGACGATCGCCTCAGTTCCAGAAGGAGACGGCCCATCGTGTCTGAACTCACGCCGGCATTGCTCTGGTTGATTCCCGGAGCACCGCTGATCGCGAGCGTGTTCATCGCCTTCTTCGGCAAGGCGCTGCTGCGCGGGCGGAGCCATGTCCCGTGCGTCGCCGCCTTGGCAGTCTCGACGGCCTGCGCTGGGTTCATGATGCTGACCTTTCTCGCAATGCCGTCCAGCCTCAAGCAGGACATGAGCCTGTTGAGCCGAAACCAAATCGACGATCTGCAAGCTGCCGCCGAGCAGCATGAACCCAAACCTCTGGCGACGACTCCGGGCTATGACTGGTCGGTCACGGACAGCCTGCGAGTTCGCGTTGATCTGCAAGTCGATTCGATGACGGCCTTGATGCTCTGCACCATCACGTTCGTCTCGCTGTTGGTGTCGATCTACGCCAGCGGCTACATGCACGGCGATCCGGGCTATCCGAGATTCTTCGCGGCGTTCGCGCTGTTCGTGTTTTCGATGTGCATGTTGGTACTCGCCGACAACTACCTCACCATGTTTGTGTTTTGGGAAGGGGTCGGCCTATGCAGCTATTTGCTGATCGGCTTCTGGTTCCAAAAGCCAAGTGCCGCCGCCGCTGCTCGAAAAGCGTTTGTCGTGAACCGCATTGGCGACTTCGGGTTCATCCTGGGCATCTTTCTGATTTGGAAAACCTTTGGCACGGTCAAGTTCTCCGAAGTCTTTGAACTCGTTCCGTACATTGCCCAAACGAACCCGGAAGTCTTCACCACGATCTGCTTGTTGCTGTTTCTGGGAGCGATGGGCAAGTCGGCTCAGTTTCCGCTGCATGTCTGGCTGCCCGACGCGATGGAAGGCCCGACTCCGGTGTCGGCGTTGATTCACGCGGCGACAATGGTCACGGCCGGCGTCTACTTGGTGGCTCGCAGCACTCCGCTGTTCGTGCAGTCCACGACCGCACAGATGGTGGTCTGCACGGTCGGAGCGATCACGGCGTTGCTCGCCGCGCTCATCGCACTCACGCAGTACGACCTCAAACGAGTGCTCGCGTATTCGACGGTCAGCCAACTCGGCTTCATGTTCATGGCTCTGGGAGCCGCCTGCGTCAGTCCCAAACTGACGACGTTCGCCGTCACCGCCGCGATGTTTCATCTCTTCACGCATGCCTTCTTCAAAGCACTCCTGTTCCTCGGAGCCGGCAGTGTGATGCACTCGATGGGGGACGTGATCGACATGCGCCGCTTCAGCGGTCTGCGGCATGTGATGCCGCACACACGGCTGACGTTCTTGATAGGCTCGCTAGCGTTGGCCGGCTGCCCGTTGCTGGCAGGCTTCTGGAGCAAAGACGAAATCCTGGTCGCCCTGTTTGAAGGAACGAAGGCCGGCGGTCACGAATTGTTCTTCACGGTGATTCTCGGCGTCGCCGTCGCGACCGCGTTCCTGACCGCGTTCTATTCCTTCCGAGCCTACAACATGACGTTCCTCGGCGAAGAACGCTTTCCGGAAGAGGCGCATCACCCGCACGAATCATCACCGACGATGACGCTGCCGCTGTTCGTCCTCGCCGTATTCTCAGTGGTCATCGGCTTGTTCCTCGGCCCGACCGGGGTTTATGCCCGGCAGTTGGCGCAGTCGACGTCGCTCGCGGAGCACGGCGATCATCCTCACAGCGTTCCGTTGATGGCACTCAGTGCCGTCATCTTCGCGGCCGGTTATGGACTCGCGCGGTGGATGTACGTGAAAGCTCCCGGCGTGCCGGCCAAGCTGGAATCGGGCCTCAAGCCGCTGCACCGCTTGTCGCTCAACAAGTTTTTCCTGGACGAGCTTTTCACGTACCTGCTGGTCGTCCCGGTGAAGGTGCTCGCGCTGGTTTGCACGCTGTTCGACAAATACCTGATCGACGGTCTGCTGGACTTCGTGGGTTCGATCCCGTCCACGATCGGCCGCATCGTGCGTCCAATACAAAACGGTCTCGTGTCCAACTACGCCTGGGTGATGCTGCTCGGTTTGGTGCTGTTCCTGATTCAGATGTTGCGGGCCTTCGCCGGCTGACCGGCAATCTCAAATTCCAAATCTCAAATTTCAGATTTCCAAAATGCTCCTGCTCTCGATCATTCTTCTGCCGTTGCTCGCCGCCGTGTTGCTGGCCCTCTTGGGTGGCGGCCGGCCACTCGCTCGCTGGGTCGCGCTGCTGACGGCCGTTGGGACACTGCTGATCTCGCTGGGAATCGCTGCGAAGTTGAACTCGATTCGTGAGAACAAGTCGACCGCCGGAAACGAACCGGGCATCAACGGCCCGATCCAGCCGAAGCTCGAATGGCGGCGAACCTGGATGACGCTGGGGGAAACCACTCAAAAAACTATCGTCGGGTTCGGTGGGGCTCCAGGATTTTTCGAGGAACCAATCACAGAATCCGTCAAAGTCCCCGTTCGCTTGGAGTTCTACCTCGGAGCCGACGGCATCAGCGTGCTCATGCTGGCCCTGACCGCGATCCTCACCGTCTCCGCAGTGCTGATCTCATGGGAGTCGATCCAAGACCGCGCGACTGAATTCTACATTTGCCTGCTGGTGCTCGAAGCCGGAATGCTGGGGGCGTTCGTGGCCTTCGATCTGATCCTCTTCTACGTCTTCTTCGAGTTCACGCTGATCCCACTGTTCTTCCTGGTCGGCATCTGGGGCGGAGTGCAGCGGCAGTTCGCGGCGTATCGGTTTTTCATCTACACGCTGGCCGGCAGCGTGATCACTTTGGTCGGCTTGGTCGCGCTGGTCCTGAAAGTCATGCAGGAGGGACTGACGGCGACACCGTTCTCGATTCCCGACATTGCCGCCGCGCTGCAAGCTCATCCGCTGCCGGAATCGTGGCAGATTGGAATGCTGCTCGCGCTCAGCGCCGGCTTCGTGATCAAAGTGCCGCTGTTCCCGTTTCACACCTGGCTGCCGCTGGCTCACACGGAAGCGCCGACCGCGGGCAGCGTGCTCTTGGCCGGCGTCTTGTTGAAGCTCGGAGTGTACGGCTTCCTCCGGATTTGCCTGCCACTCCTCCCAGATGCGGTCCAAGGATTCGGAGTCCCGGTCTTCGCGACGATGGCGGTCATCGGCATCGTCTACGGAGCCTTGGGCGCGCTCGCTCAAAGTGACATCAAGAAACTGGTCGCGTACAGCTCGGTCAGTCATCTTGGCTTTTGCATGTTGGGGATGTTCGCGCTGAACTCCGAAGGGATTACCGGAGCCGTGATGCAGATGGTCAATCACGGCCTCTCGACCGGAGCGTTGTTCCTGCTCGTCGGCATGGTCTACGACCGCTACCACACACGCGAACTGAGCGAACTGGGCGGCCTGGCGACGCGGCTGCCGCTGTTGTCGGTTTGCATGGTTTTTATCTGCCTCGCCAGCGCGGGCCTGCCGGGCCTGAACGGCTTCGTCGGCGAGTTGCTGTGTTTGATTGGCATGTTCAAAGCGAACCCGATTTACTCGGCAATCGGCGCGACGGGTGTGGTGCTCGGAGCTTGGTACTTGCTCGACATGCTCCGCCGTGGATTCTTCGGACCTCTCAAAGAACCCGCCTCGACGCACGGCCCGATCCTCGACATCAACATTCGCGAGTTGCTCTCGGTCGCTCCGCTGATGGCGCTTTGCCTGTGGATCGGCGTATATCCGAAGCCGGTGCTCGACATCATCGAAAGCGACGTGCGCGGCATCGTGAATCTGTATCGGCCAGCCACTCCAGTCAAAGAAATCCACCTCTTTTACAACGACCGCTAATGTCTTGAAGGAGAGTTGCTCGTGTTTGGACACCTCACCAGCGCCGTCAGTCAGGTTCTGCCAGAGATCATTCTGCTGGCGGCGGCGTGCGTGAACTTGGCCGTGGGACCATTTTTGATCGGCGAGTCTGGCCAGGCCGCAAGCGGCATCCGTCACCGCTGGGGCGTGTGGTCGCTGTTGGCGCTCTTGATCGCCGGCTGGTGCTCGCTCATGCCAACGCCGGTCATCGAGGCGACGCAACTCGCACCCTTCCAGGTGGACGCGCTGGTCTGGTTCGTGCGGCTCATCACGCTCGCGACCGGCACGGTGCTCGTGCTCACGAACTGGAACCAAACCACAGACAACGACGCGGCCGAATCGCACGCTTGTCTGCTGTTCATTCTCGCCGGAGCCAACTTGATCGCGCTGGCCAATGACCTGGTCATGCTGTTCCTGGCATTAGAGTTGGTCAGCATCCCGACCTATCTGTTCCTGTACGTCGCACGTCGAGATCGTTCCGGACAGGAAGCGACGCTGAAGTATTTTCTGCTGAGCGTCTTCTCCTCCGCGCTGGTCCTGTACGGCTTCAGCTTCTTGTACGGAGTGGCCGGCACAACCAACCTGACCGCGCTGCATCACGTTTTCAAGAATTACGAATTCTGCGCCATGCCCGCCATGCTGCTCGTCAGCATCGTCACGATTGTCTCCGGCTTGGCATTCCGAATCACGGCGGTCCCGTTCCACTTCTATGCCCCCGATGTCTTTCAAGGGACTGCGACGTCGGCCGCCGCGCTGTTGAGCTTCATCCCCAAAGTCGCTGGTTTCATCGCGCTCATCCGCATCCTGGGCCAACCGAGCGTCGAAGCTGCGACTCACTTGGGCTACTGGAACCTCGCGGCCAAGAGTGGCGACACGCTGTTCTTGCTGGCGATCGCCACGATGTTCGTCGGCAACTTACTGGCGTTGCTGCAAAAGAACGTCCGCCGCCTGCTGGCCTATTCGAGCATCGCTCACGCTGGCTACATGCTGGTCGGCCTGAGCGTCGCCGTCAGCGTGCCGCAAATCAACGACGACGCGACCTCGGCGGGTTCCATCGGCGGCCTCCCCGCCCTGCTCTTCTATCTCGCAGTCTACGGCGTCACGACGCTCGGCGTCTTCGCGTTGATCGCCAGCCTCTCGCGTCCCGAACGGCCGCTCGAAACCAGCGACGACCTCGCCGGTCTGAGCAAGACGCACCCCGCCGGAGCATTCCTCGCCGCAGTCCTCCTCTTCGGTCTGACGGGCCTGCCGCCGACCGCCGGCTTTCTTGGCAAGCTGACGCTGTTTCTTTCCGCCTGGAATCACGGCACGGACCTCGGCCGCCGCTTGGCAATCTGCCTCGCGATCAACGCCGCCATCGCCGCGTGGTACTACCTCCGTCTGATCGGCGTGATGTACCTGCAACCCAGCCGCGACGACACACGCCGTACGACGGGATTGCCTGCCTTCGTAGGCGTCTCTTTGTGCGCTGTCGCCAGCATCGCGTTGTTCTTCGCACCCGATTGGCTGTGGCAAGCGTTGCAACGAGTCGGTGGCTGACTCGTTGCGAACGTGACTTCCTCGCTTGATAATCCGCCGCACTTCAACTTTCGCGACGGAGAGAGCAACACCATGAGACTTCGAACTGCACATCAAAGCTGGCATCTCGTCTTAGCACTGGGGATGTTCAGCGCGGTGCGAGCGGACGAGCCGAAGTTTGTCGATCACTCGCTGCTCATCGCGCCGGAGTTTCCTTGCACATGGCCCGCGCATCCGTTTCCGAGATTTCAGATCACACATCAGCGAACCATCGGGCCGGACTCGGCGTACAACATTGATGTGCTGCTGATCGACGGCAACACCGGGACGCAGTTGGATGTGCCGCCACACTCGGTGGCTCGGCCCGATTTGAAGCGGGAGAAGTCGGGGCCGCTCGGCTTGGCGTTCACCGACAAGATCGAAGCGTGGCAGTTCGGCGGCGAGGCGTGTGTGGTCGACGTGCGAGACTTGCTCGATCAGGCTCCGAAAGGAGTCAGCCCACTTGTGAAGCGTGAGCATGTCGAACGCTTCGAGAAACAACATCGCAAGCTGCGATTTGGCGACGTCGTGTTGTTCCGCAGCGATTACTCAGACAAGTATTACCGGCCGTTTCCCGAAGGGAGCCGCTTCGTCGCAGACGCGCTGGATCGCAAGGCTCCTGGTTTTCCCGATCCCGATCCCGACTGCATGGAATTCCTCGCCACGCGCAACGTGATGACTCTCGGCACCGACAGCGCTAGCATGGGACCGCTACCGGACCTCGCCGAGCCGACGCACTACGCCGGACTGAAACACGGCATGATCTGGACCGAGAGCGCGACAAATCTCAAAGAGCTGCCGGCAACCGGAGCGTTCTACTGCATGTTCGGTCCGAAGCATCAAGGTGCTCCGTATGGCGAGGGCCGAGCGTTCTCGATCATCGGTGGCGACGTGCCGAAGCGACTGATCGAATCGGCGAAAGCCAAACGCGCGATCGACCTCTCGCCGACGCTGGCTCCGAATCTGCCGGTCACTTCGCCGGGAGCCGGCTCCGGGCAACATCGGCAGGTGTATCTCAAGCTCGACTTTCTCTACTCCGAATACCTCGACCTGTGGCATCACACGCACTTGATGGACGCGATGGCCGGGACGCATCTCGTGCCGCCGTCGTTCGCGCTGCCACCAGAAGATGTGAAGCCCGCGTACTCTCCCGAAGTTCGCGGTTGGCTCACCGAGTACGAAACTAAGTACGGCCCGCGCGGCACCAGTTCCATGACGACCGAGAAGGTGCCGCTCGATTGGACCTGCGGCCCGGTGCGAGTGATTGACGTGACGTCGCTCGTCGGCAGCACGGATAAGAAGTCGTGGCCCTCGTCGCCGCAGATCACACCGGCTCTCATCCAAGAGTTCGAGAAGAAGACTGGCGATCTCAAGCCGGGCGAAGTGGTGCTATTTCGCACCGGACACCTTGATCGTCACTTCAAAGCTCAGCCGAACGACGCGGGTGTGTGGCTCGATCCGCTCAACGGCAAGAGCGAAGGCTGGCCCGCGTTAGGCCCCGACGCGGTTGTCGCTCTCAAGAAGAAAGGGATTCGTTGCGTCGCAACGGACGCTCCCGATCTAGGCGGCGTGAATCCCAAGCGAGCGTTGATGACCTACTGGGCGCTCGGCAGTCGCGAGATGGTCGGCGTTGAGTTCCTGCACAACACCGCCAAGATTCCGCCAGGCGGCTACTTCCTGTTCGCCGCACTCCGCATCCGCGACTGTCACGGCGGCCCCGGCCGGGCGATCGTTCTGCACTGAGTCTGGCCGACAGCCGTTATCCTTTTTCCTTGGTTCTAAAAACGGTATCGCGGCTGACGGCCATCGGCCCACGGCATTCGGCCGAATCAATCTTTAAGGATCATCATGAGCAGCAACCTGTTTGACCTGACTGGCCGAGTCGCTCTCGTCTCCGGCGCAGCTCAAGGCATGGGCCGCGCGATGTCGCTGGCGCTGGCTCAACACGGTGCCGACTTGATGCTGGCGGACCTCAATGAAGCTGGGCTCCAGCAAACGGCGGATGCCATCGCAGAACTGGGTCGCCGAGCGATCCCGGTGCGCTGCAATGTCTCGCAACCTGACTTGATTCGACCGATGTTCGAGCAACTCGACCGCGAGTTCGGCCGTATCGACTTCCTGGCGAACGTCGCCGGCGAAGGCATCCTTGGCAAGCCGGAAGAAATCTCGCTGGCCGATGTCGAGCAGTGTTGGCGAAACCTCGTGCTCGGCCGCTTCTGTATGTGTCAGGAAGCGGGACGTCGCATGTTGAAACAAGGCCGAGGCAGCATCGTCAACATTGGCTCCATCGCCAGCATGACGGCACTCGGCCGAGGCCACATCGCCTACAGCATGGCGATGGGAGCCGTCGTGCAGATGACTCGCGAGCTAAGCACCGAATGGAGCAGCGCCGGCGTGCGAGTGAACTCGATCCTGCCCGCTCAAGTCGTGAACCCCAGCCTCGAAAAACGGATGGCCGCCGACCCGACGCTGCAAGCTCGCTTCGAGTCCGGCATCCCACGCGGCCGCATGGGACAACCGAACGACATTCAAGGACTCGCCGTGTTCCTCGCGTCGGACGCATCGAGTTGGATCACCGGCGCGATCATCCCAATGGACGGCGGCAATACGGCGATGAACGCGGGTGGCACGCGGCGATATGTGGAAAGTCATCAACAATGAGCGGCGGCATGAAACCTGAAACATTGCTGGGTCTGTATCGGACCATGCAGATCATTCGGCAAACGGAAGAAGAACTGGCTCGCTGTCACCAGCGCGGCTTGGTCCTCGGAGCTTGCCATACCTACGTCGGCGAGGAAGCCATCGCAAGCGGCGTCTGTGCTCATCTCACTGAGCACGATGTCGTCTTCAGCACGCATCGCGGACACGGGCACGCGCTGGCAAAGGGTGCTCATCCGCGAGAACTCATGGCCGAGTTGTTCGGCCGCGAGACTGGTCTCTCGCGCGGACGCGGCGGCTCGATGCACTTGTTCTCGCCGGAGATCGGCATGATGGGAACCAGCGGCATCGTCGGGCCGTGCATCTTGCAGGCGTGCGGTGGAGGCTACAGCTTCAAGCTAATGCGACTGCCGCATGTCGCCGTCGCGTTCTTCGGAGACGGAGCGGCCAACAACGGTGCGTTCCACGAGGGCCTGAACATGGCCAGCATCTGGAAGCTGCCGGTCCTGTTCGTCTGCGAGAACAACCAATTCGCGACCGAAGTTCCGAACGCCTATGCCGCCGGCAATCCGAGTGTCGGCAGTCGCGGCGCGGCTTACGGCATTCCCGGCATCGAACTCGACGGCAACGACGTGCTCGAAATTCATCGCGTCGCCGGCGAAGCGATCGCGCGGGCCCGCTCCGGTGGCGGACCGACGCTCATCGAATGCAAAACGTATCGCACGCGTGCTCACGCCGAAGGGATGGGCGATTTCACTTATCGCACCCGCGAAGACGTCGAAGAGTGGAAGAAACGCTGCCCCATCGCTCGACTACGGACGTCCTTGCCGAGCGAGCAGTTCGACGAGATCGACCGCGAAATCCCGGCGATGGTCAAGGAGTCGCGCGAGTTCGCTGAGAAGAGTCCCTGGCCTGATCCGAACACGGCCACCAATCACGTCTATGCGGTTCCTGCTCCTCGCCCCTCGCCCCTCAGCCCTCAGCCCACCCGCGAGATCACGTACTCGCAAGCCACGCACGAAGCGCTCTCCGAAGAGATGGCCAAGAACCCGCGGATCTTCGTCATGGGGGAAGGCATCGGCGTTCGTGGAGGCAACTTCAAGACGACCGATGGACTGTTCCAGAAGTACGGAGGCGAACGACTCTGCGACACACCGATCTGCGAACGTGGCTTCGTCGGCCTCGCATGTGGAGCGGCGATGACCGGCACGCGGCCGATCATCGACTTCATGTTCGCCGACTTCGTGATGGACTCCGTCGGTGAGATCGTCAACCAAATCGCCAAGATGCAATACATGTCGAGCGGCCGGCTCAAGATGCCGGTTCTGCTGCGCGGCTGCATCGGCATCGGCCACTCGGCGGCGACACATCACTCCGGCAGCTACTACGCGATGTACGCTCAAGTCCCCGGCCTGCGAGTCGTCGTTCCCTCGACGCCCGCCGACGCGAAGGGACTGCTCAAACGAGCGTTGAACTGCGACGACCCGGTGCTGTTCCTCGAACACCGCGAAATCCTGCAAGTCAAAGGCCTCGTCCCCGATGGCGAATACGAAATCGAATTCGGCAAAGCGTCCGTCGTGCGCGAAGGCCGCGATGTGACCGTCGTCGCGCTGGCTCACATGGTTCATCTCACACTCGGCGTTTGCGAGGAACTCGAACGCGAAGGGATCTCCGTCGAGATCGTCGATCCGCGCACGGTCAGTCCGCTCGACACAGAAACGATTCTGCAATCGGTCGCGAAGACCGGCCGGCTGCTGATCGTCGATGAACCTCCCGCCCCCTGCGGATTCGCTGCCGAGATCGCCGCCCGCATCGTCGCCGAAGGTTTTGATTCTCTCGATGCACCAATCCGTCGCCTCACCGGTGCGTTCTGCCCAACACCGTACAGCCCACCGCTCGAAGCGGTCATGGTTCCGCAGCCCAAGCAAATCGCCGACGCCATTCGCCAACTCATGGCCGAATAGTGTTGGTCCGGCCGAAAGCCGATCGCCGACAGCCGTTATCCTACTTTTTGAAATCTCAAATTTGAAATCTGAGATTTGAAATCCAACCATGCCCCACGCAATCCAAATCCCAAGACTCGGCTGGTCCATGGAACAAGGCACGTTCGTCGGCTGGCTAAAACAATCCGGCGACAACGTCCAACCCGGCGAGCCGCTCTTCACTCTCGAAGGCGAAAAAGCAATCCAAGAAATCGAAGCGGTCGATGCTGGCCTGCTGCACTTCGATGCAACCAATCCCGCCGACGGAGACGTCGTCGCCGTTGCAGCCGTCATCGGTTATCTGCTCGCAGTCGGTGAAACGGCTCCGTCTATTCCGCGAGTCGATCGGACGCCTACGTCCGATCGTCCGGACGTAGGCGTCCGGACTACGGTCACTCGCGTCGCTCCGGTCGTTGCCGAATCTCGCGAGCGAAATGTCACGTCAATCGCACCGCCGGCTTCTCCGGCTGTGCGTCGTCTCGCAAGGCAACTCGGTATCGATCTCTCGCCGCTGAGTTCCTCCGGTCGCATCTCCGAAGCCGACGTCTGTCGCCGCTATCTGCAAAGCCGAGGTGAACTCCTGCAGAACGTCACCGAATCAACTCCGCTCGCTCGTGCTGTTCCTGTCAGCCGCACTTCAAACGTTCCTCGCCGCAGCCGCGACCTGCCGATGATCTCTCCGCGTGCGGCAGGCACGGCCGCGCGGCTCGGAGTGGATTGGACGCGGCTTCCGGGGACTGGCTCTCAAGGCCGCATTCGCGAGCGTGACGTGCTCGCTGTTGCTGGCAACACAATCGCGCTGCCGTTCACCATTTCGGCCGCAGCTCACACCATTTCGATGACTCCGCTACGACGCACCATCGCCCATCGGATGGTCGCCAGCCTGCAACAAACCGCGCCCGTCACGCTGACGGCCGAGATTGAAGTGACCTCCCTGATCGAGTTCCGCGAGCAACTCAAACGCTCCGGCGAGCCGCTGATTCCCTCGATCACCGATGCCTTTGTCAAACTCGTGGCGATCGCTCTGCAAGAGCACCCCACGCTCAACGCACGTTGGCGAGACGACGCGATCGAGCTACTCGACGAAGTCCACATCGGCATCGCCGTCGATACGAATGACGGCCTGCTGGTCCCCGTCGTCCGCGACGCACATCGCCAATCCGTCTTCGAGATCGCTCGCCAGTCCCGCGATCTGGTCGAGAAAGCCCGCGCTCGACGACTCACGGCTCAAGACCTGCAAGGGGGCACGTTCACGATCTCGAATCTCGGCTCGTTGGGCATCGACGCTTTCACGCCGATCATCAACTTCCCCGAAACCGCAGTCCTCGGCCTCGGACGAATTCAAACTCGTTCGGCAGTCGCATCCGACAACTCTGGCACACTAGCCCGACGCGTCAGCGAGGGATCAGAAGTCACCGGCAACCTCGACCCCTTGCTGGCGCGTCGGGCTAGCATTGAAACCGCCTCTCGTCAGCAGTTGATGACGCTGAGCCTGACCTTCGACCATCGTGTGCTCGACGGAGCACCCGCGGCTCGCTTTTTGCAAACGCTGACGCGACTCGCCGCCACCGATTCGCAGTCGCTTTTCGAGCCGACAAGTCATCGTTGACGCATTCCCGCCCCCCGCTAGAATCCGCCCGCCCGATCGGGATGTAGCTCAGCTTGGCTAGAGCGCTACGTTCGGGACGTAGAGGTCGCAGGTTCAAATCCTGTCATCCCGACTTGATGAGACGAGAAGCCCTTCGACGAGAACGTCGAAGGGCTTTCTCATTGTGGGGACAAGAGTTGTGTCGTCGAGTCGGCAGTTCAAAAAGACGATTTCGAGGATTCGACGTTTTGTGGCGTAGTCGGCGGTAAGCCATTTCTGGCGAAGCGATTGCGAAAGTTCAAAAACTTTCACCGCCAAGTCACACATTTCGTCGTGCGAGCGGTCCACCACATCCAGTTGGAGCTTCAGACCGGCGATTCTGTCGCGCAGATCGGTCTGCTTCGCGGCGAAGAGATCAGCGTCAATCTCTTGGCTGATTCGCATGTCTACAAGTCGGTTCTGCTGGCTGACCGTCAGCGTCAACTGGCGATTGAGTTCGGCTCGTTGGGCCAGCGAATCCGCTTGAGTGTCCTTGGTCTGTGAACGCAAGACGGCAAGAACCCACTCGCGGATGTCTTCGCTCTCGATTCGCATCTTGTCGAAAATGGCGAGTACCTGCCGGTCGATGTCGGCTTCGGTGACACGAGTGCGCGGATGCTGGGGGACGTTGTAGTAGGTGCAGCGGTAGTAGAC
>CAMDPK010000098.1 GCA_945904015.1 Candidatus Kuenenia stuttgartensis
CAAACGCAAACGCGGTCCCAAGAAACCGCGCCCCAAACAAACCAGCGGCAAGACAAACCACCACGTCTCCACCGCCAAACTCCTCGCCAAGAAATCACCACACCAATCCAACAAGAAACCATCGAAGTGACGACCTTGAAAGGGGTGCCGCACGCAGCCTAACACACTATCGAATTCTGAACTTTTCTCAATCGAATTGATTGACGAGCCGCATTTTCGTTGGCATTCTGCTCGCCAACCGGACTGATCAGCCGTCAGTACGCAGTCGAGTTAGGCTGCACGCTGCTCTATCAACTGTTCGGCAGTGGAGAGTGACGGTGGCGAGCAACGCCGCAACAACATTTTCTCTTGACCACTCATCTGCCCGCCAGCGGTTTCGGCAAGCGGCGTCGCATCTCGGCTGGCAGTTGGAGTCTTACCCCATCGGTCTCGTTGGACCGGATGGCGATGAGTTGGCCTTCGACGTCGCCTGTTCGCAGGGTGGTGACCCAGAGCAGGTGCTCGTCGTTTCGTCCGGCGTACATGGTGTCGAAGGTTTCTTCGGGTCAGCTGTGCAAGTCGCCCTGCTCGAGCAAAGGGCCTCCGTGACTCAATCGCCAACAAGATGCGTTTTTCTCCACGGGCTGAACCCCTACGGCTT
This sequence comes from Candidatus Kuenenia stuttgartensis, assembly GCA_945904015.1. Lineage (GTDB taxonomy): Bacteria > Planctomycetota > Planctomycetia > Planctomycetales > Planctomycetaceae > SXKJ01. The sequence goes on from CAMDPK010000098.1 coordinate 641, forward strand.
CGCGTGGCTTCGGCGGTTCGACGAGAACAATGTCGATCCCAACCGGAACTTCTTGCTGCTCGGCGAACGGTTTGAAGGCGCCCCGGATGGCTACGCAGGGCTCGATGCTTTCCTGAACCCCCGCCGGCCGCCTTCCTGGTGGGAGCCGTTCACTCTCAAGGCGCTGTGGCTGATAGCCAGGCATGGGATGCCGGCCCTCCGCCAGGCCGTCGCGGCAGGTCAGCATGATTACCCGCGCGGGCTCTTTTTCGGGGGAAATGGGCCGTCGCGCACTCAGCAACTGCTGGGAGAGAACATGCCCCGTTGGCTCAGAGGAAGCAAGTGCGTCGTCCATCTTGACTTTCACACCGGGTTGGGTCGGCCGGGGGCCTGCAAGTTACTCATTGACTATCCCCTCAATGAGACACAGCGAAGGTGGCTGACGGACTGGTTCGGGGCCGACTCATTCGAAGCGTGTGATTCCAGCGGCATTTCTTACGACGCTCGGGGAGGATTCGGGCGATGGTGTGTGTCCCGGGGGCTGGCCCCCAACTACCTATTCGCCTGCGCGGAGTTCGGTACTTACGGTTCGATACAGGTGCTCTCCGGGTTGAGGGCAGAGAATCGGGCTCATCATTGGGGAACCCCGAAGGCTCCGTCCACGATCCGTGCCAAACAACGGCTCACTGAGTTGTTCTGTCCGGAGTCAATCAGATGGCGCTCGCAAGTTGTCGAGTTGGGTCGGGCACTGGTAGGTCGAGCGCAGCAGGGGTTGTTGCAAGTTGCTCCGCCCTGAGGAAAGGCAATGCCGAACATCTATATGGCCCCACTCTGTCAACAGAGCGCACCGCGAACGCGGTGAGGAATTTTGAGGAATCTTAGCCTCACGAGTTTGGGTAACAGATCACTGAGTTGGTTTTGGTTGCGGGTCGCTACGGATGTGCTTCTGCAAACGGTGTCAATTCGACCGGATCGTTCCGGCGCGACGCACCAAACATCTATTGAGGGTTCGGCCGAAGTGATCTCGCGATCAAGGCGGCTGTCCGAAAAGACCGGCGAGCCAACAAGCGCTCGCGTCGCTCAGGTGTTTCAGCCTTCGCAATCACGACTCGCCCAGATACGGGACGAGCCGTGATCGGATTCAGACTCTCCTCGAAACTCTTCCGTGCCTCACCATCCGGCGATTCAAAAGGATTGGCTCGCAACTCTCGTCGCGTCCAGTTACACATACGCTTGGGGCAGCATCCCGCCTCGCAACAGCCGAGCGATCTTCTCGCTGTCGATCTTGTCGTTCTTCGCCTTCCCACCGTGAATCGCTCGCATGTAGAGCGCGTGCCCCAACACGAACGTGATTCCCTGCTCGCGACACAAATCCGCCAGCCAGTACCAGGCGAACAAACACTCGCACGAGACGACCAGCCGCTCGCGATACGGTTCGACCAGTTTCAAGAACCGGCCTGGATCACACGGCAAGTTGACGTGCTCCTGAGTCCGCCCCTCGGAATCGACCACGCACACGTGCATGGTTCTGGCGTGCAAATCCACCCCACAGTAGAAAGAATGTGTCTGTTGATAGAACCTCATCATCGGTCTCCTGGAAGAAGAAGCGGTTGATCCCGTCAACAGCGCTGGCCCCACACGGACCAGTCTGCGAGCCTTCGGGCATCGCGCTAAAACTTAGGACAGCCACCTCCATTCCTGGAGGCCATGATGAGTATCAAATCGGTCAAGCCGACACGAACAAGGCGGGCGTTTCGCTGTCCCACGTCTAAACCAAAATTGAAAGTCTTTCGTTTTCTGCCGCCTTGTTCGTGACGGCTTACCTTGGACGTTGGGCCGATCTTAACCGCAATGAACCGCAATTCGGTGGCGCAATCAACACGACGTAGCCGTTCGGTGCCGTTACATGAGGTCGCGTCGCTTTAGCGGGGCTTGGCCTGGACCACGGATCGCCAGCACTCGCACATCCGACTCGACAATTGTGAACACCATTCGGTACATGCGGCCGCGCGGTGTCTTGAAAAGCGTCTGACGGATCTCACGCTTCACCAGGGAATTCTCCAGCGCCAGCGAGCATCCGTCGGCATTTCGTTCCAACTACTCGACAGCGCCATCGAACGCATCCAGCCAATGCTCCGCGCGGAGACCGGTCGCTCAGCCAACGGACATTTCGCTTGAACTGCTGATGCGCTCGTGGTTCCAAAGTGACTCGAAAACTCATGACTTCGCTCGTAAGCCAAGCGTTCGCCGAACCTCAGCGCTCGCGTCCCGAGCCAGGACACCTGCCTCCGGACGCATCTCATCCAGTGCCTGCTGAATCTCCGCAGCGCTCGCTTCCAGGTCGCCCGGCAGCGGATGGCTCGCTCGCCATTGATCCAACACGTCCTCCGGTGTCAAATCCACCGGGTTACCATCGACCTGCTGAATGAGAAACTCTCGGAACTGGCGTAGGTCCGCCTGAATTGTTCCTTGCATGAAATCTCTCCCAATAACAAACCAAACCGAAGGCCAAAAACTGTTGAATCCAATCTAACCGACTGGCGACGGCTTGTTCCAGTGTGCTTCTGGAGTTCGGGGCGGTTCAACAACAAACAAGAAGCAAATGCCGGCTGACGGTCAGTCAGTGAATTCAAGTCGTCTGGCGTCCGGCAGGTTCATTGAACCGCAACCAGACAATCGCCCAACGCGCGCGGCGGCTCGCGCGTGTTCTGTCTTCCAAGTCGATGGCCGCCGCTCGCATTACTTTGGACGTTGGGCGGCACCCTTTGAATCGTAGCGGAGTCGATGTCGGTCACTTCACCTTCGCGAACTGCTTTTGGAAGAACTCCAGCATCTCGGTGTTGACGTTTCGGCGTCCTGCGCCGGGTTGGTTGACGAAGACATTTTCGATTTTGAGTTCGTCCATTTTGGCTTTGAGGTGCCGGCCGAAGTTCGGGTGGTGAATGCCTTGGCCGGGGCGAGCGTCGGCGGGCAGCGGGCCGTCGGCTTCGTTGTAGGCCATGTAGAGCGGCGGATCGTCTTTGGTCAGGTGCGTGATCGCCGAGCCTTCGTCGTACAACTTTTGTCGTTCGGGTGTCGGATGCAGCGCCTCTTCGGCGTCGCGAACGCCGTAGATTTTGAAGATCGAGGGATGTTCCCAGGCACGGCCGCCGATCAACTCTTTGATCTTGATGGGGTCGTAGGTGCTCTGGCCGCCGAACGTGCCGATGGCCTGGATGCGAGTCGATTCCCGTTTGATCGGGTCATCGCTCTTGGGCTCGGCGAGGTCTTCGTGGAAGCCGATCCACATCGAGATCCCCGCTCCTGCCGAACCGCCGAAACAAGCGACTCGCTTTGAGTCAATGTTCCATTCCTTGGCTTTGCTGCGCAGGAACTGCACTGCGCGAGCGCCGTCATGTTGCGGTGCGGGGAAGATGACCTCTTTGCCATCGACGAAGCGGTAATGAATTGCGGCGACGCTGATGCCCGCATCGTGGAACATCTTCACCTGAGCCGGTGCGACGTTCTTGTTGCCGCCGACGAACCCGCCGCCGTGAATGTAGATCACCAACGGCGTTCCGCCCGCGGCAGACTCGGACTTGGCTTGGTAGAAGTCGAGAACATTCCGCTCGGCGGGGCCGTATTTCACATCGGCCTGTGTGGGGTTCTGAGCATTCGCTTTTTCCTGGGACCACGCGCTGCCGCAGAACAAAACGAAAATGAGCAACCCTGTGAATCGTCGTGCGAACGAGGTCATGGCGAATCTCCTGGGACGAGTGATTTTCGGACTAGCCGACCAACAGTTGAGCTGCCGTCAGCGTGTTTCGCAACAGGGTGGCGATGGTCATGGGGCCGACGCCGCCGGGGACTGGAGTGATCGCGCTGGCGACTTGCGAGACAGGTTCGAAATCGACATCGCCAACCAGTTTTTCGCCTTCGCGATTGATGCCAACGTCGATGACGACGGCTCCGGGCTTGACCATGTCGGCAGTGACAAAGCGAGGTTTGCCGATCGCGGCGATGAGGATGTCGGCTTGCCGAACAATCGAGGCAAGTTCGCGAGTGCGGCTGTGGCAGATCGTGACGGTCGCATCGGCGACGGCTCCGCGCTGGACCAACAGCATCGCCATCGGCTTTCCGACAATCTCGCTGCGACCGAGCACGACGGCATGCGCACCGGCCGTCTCGATCCTGTATTCGGCAAGCAATCGCTGACAGCCGGCGGGCGTGCAGGGTAGAAATCTGGGGCGACCTTGGACCAACAGGCCGACGTTGTGCGGGTGAAAACAATCGACATCTTTACTGGCCATGACCGCGTCGAGAATGACTTGCTCACGAATGTTCTTCGGCAGCGGCAACTGCACGAGAATGCCATGCACCTCTGAGTCGCCGTTGAGCTGTTCGACCAAGTCCAGCAATTGAGGCTCTGTCGTCTCCGCCGACAGTCGGTGAAGCGTGCTCTTGAGGCCGGCCTTCTCGCAGGCACGCTGCTTGTTGCGAACGTAGACCGCGCTGGCCGGATCGTCGCCGACCAAGACCGCGACGAGATGCGGCACAATGCCGGTTGCGCGCTGAAAGGCCGCCGCGTCATTCGCGATTTCGGAGGTCAACCGCGCGGCCACCGCTTTGCCGTCCATCAAAGTCGCTGACATGTCCTCGATATCCTTCTGAAAAGTTTCGGGCCGACATGATCTCAGCCGATCGTCGGCATCGTGACTGTGTAAAGTTCGATGATCGCGATGGTCGCGTGCAAGGCTGCGGCGGCGAAGACTCCGGCAAGCAGGTCGTCGGCCATGATCCCCCAGCCACCGGGGAGTCGTTCGAGTCGGCGGATAGGCCACGGCTTGGTGATGTCAAACACTCGAAACCAAGCAAAGCCGATCACGGCCGTCATCCAATTGACCGGCGTCATGGCGAAGACGATCGCGAACGCGGCGATCTCATCGCAGACCACACAGCCGGGATCTTCAAGCCCGCAACGTCGAGCCGTTCGCTGCGCGGCAGCGACACCCACCAGGATTCCGGCGACCGCGACGATCACGCTTTCATGAATTGGCCGCGAAAGGGACTGCCAGCCAGCCACGAGCAGCGGCCCTAATAGACTTCCGAACGTCCCCGGAGCTTTCGGTGCGAGACCGACTCCGCAACCGGTCGCATACAGCCAAGCCAGGCGGTCGAGCAAGCTCATGTTGTGACCGCCGGGAGGCTCTCTACTCATGCTCAAACACCGAAACTACACTTCGCCACGACTCGAAATCAAACAGGAGAAATTCATGTCGGAAGTGCCGGAGCTTAGCAAGATCGAACATCTCAAGGCAGGTAGCCGTCAACTTCGCGGCACGATCGCCGAGGAACTTCTCGTCCCCGAAACGAAGTTCAGCGACGACATGGAACACCTCCTGAAAAACCACGGCACCTATCAGCAAGAAAATCGCGACGGCCGCGGCACTGGTGAGGCGAAGGCCTACGGCATGATGGTCCGATCACGCGTGCCCGGCGGCAAAGTCACGGCCGAACAATTCTTGTCAGAGCTCGACCTGTGCGATCGCTTCGGCAACGGCACGCTGCGGATCACGACTCGACAGGGCTTTCAGCTTCACGGCGTCTTGAAGGGAAACCTCCGCGAGACGATTCGCGAAATCAATCGCATCAAGCTGACCACGCTGGCCGCGTGCGGTGACGTGAATCGCAACGTCATGTGCTGCCCAGCTCCGATCAACAGCAACTCGATTCGCCGCGACATCCAAGCGTTGGCCGATCAGATCGCCGAGCATCTGCGCCCGCGCACGAACGCGTACTTCGACCTCTGGCTGCGTGACGAGCAAACCGGCCAGGAAGAAAACGTCGCGGACTTTCAGCCGGTGGAAGAACCCATTTACGGCGCGAATTATCTGCCTCGCAAATTCAAGGTCGGCATCAGCCTGCCAGAAGACAACTGCGTCGATCTGCTGACCTACGACCTGGGCTTTGTGGCGATCCACAACGGCAACAAGATCGAAGGCTATAACGTCTACGTTGGCGGTGGTCAGGGAATCACTCCGGCAAACAAGAAGACGTTCGCGACAGTCGCCAAACGAATGGCCTTTTGCTCGCCGGATGAGGCCGTGGAAGTTGCGGGGGCGGTCGTCAAAGCGTTTCGCGATACCGGCAATCGCTCCGACCGCAAGGTCGCGCGATTGAAATATGTCATCGCCAATCACGGTCTCGACTTTTTCCGAAGCAAGGTTGAAGAGCATCTCGGCCGCAAGCTGGCCGAAGCACGCAGCGTCGAGATCACCGGCGTCGATGACCACATGGGCTGGAACGAACAAGGGGACGGCAATCTGTTTCTCGGCATCAACATCGAGAATGGCCGCATCAAAGATGACGGCCCGTTGCGGATCAAGACTGGCCTGCGAGCGATCCTCGGCAAGTACGGGATGAACACACGATTGACGGCGTTGCAAGGGGTCATCCTCTGCGACATCAAGCCGTCTGATCGAACGGACATTTCGCGAATGCTCGCCGACCACGGGATGGCTGCGGCTGAGGACTTGACGCTGATCCGCCGTTATTCGATCGCCTGCCCGGCCCTCCCGACTTGCCACCTTTCGATCACGGAGTCGGAACGAGTCATGCCACGCGTGATCGACGATTTGGAATTCGAACTGCGAAAGCTCGACCTGATCGGCGAGCGGATTTCGGTCCACATGACCGGCTGCCCGAATGGTTGTGCCCGCCCCTACACGCCGGACATCGGGTTGGTCGGCAAATCGCGAGGCAAGTACACTGTCTATTTAGGTGGCAATGCCGAGGGAACCCGGTTGGCGTTCGTCTTTCGCGACCAAGTCCCATTGGAAGAAATCGCGCAATCGGTATCACCGATCCTGTCCTATTTCAAAGCGGAGCGACAGGAGTCGGAATCGTTTGGTGATTTTTGTCATCGGAAGGGTTTAGCCGATCTGCAAGTGCGGGGCGGATCGAATTGAACGAAGAGGTTACGGAAAGTTTGCTCGATTCACGTTTGACCGAGGGTTTTTTGCCTACGTAGGATAAAAGGGCGGGCTAAGCTCCGCCTGGCAACCGCATTCAGTTTTCCGAGAATTCTGTCGGATCGAACATATTCGGAGTACCGTGACATGATTTCGCCCAAATGGCTTTTGACGTTGGCTGCAGGTGCCGTCGCGTTTGCAACCGGAGTGGCTCAGGCGCAGGTCGCCCCCAACGATGTTTCAAATCCTGCATCCGACGCTGGGATTCCAACGCTCTTAATGGGTGCGAATTCGATCATCCGCCCACAAGATTTGGCGGTGTTGCAATTTGACAATTTGCTAGATCCGTCCAATGGAGCCGACCCAGCTCGGCTGTCAGCAGCCGCTCAGAGCATTCGCACAAACCACATGGTGGCTCAACAGCAGGTTGAGTTGGCGATCCTCTATTTGCGATCCAATGAAGCTGAAATCATCGCCGGCAAAAATGAGCCATTTAATCGCATCTACGGCAAAAGCGTTTCCAAGCAGAAAGTTGCGATCTTGGCACCGGTCCCGTTGCCGGGTGGCTTCAATCTCGCGAGTCCCACGCTGCTGCAAGCTCGTCCCCAGGGTGGCGGCGGGGGGGGGAACAATCAAACTCCGCGCGTCTCGGTCGGTACGCTGCTCCGAGCGGGGCAGTTTTTGTATCTGCCTGACCCGACAAGCAATGTGGGAAGCGCCAACACCCAAAACAACACGAACAACTTTTCGCGCACTCTGTATCCCAACCTCTCCACGAACCCCGGATATGTGGTGAAAATCGCAGCCGTTATCCAAGGCGGACTCAACGCTCAAGGCGGCGGTGGCGGCGGGAACAACAATCAAAATCAGAATACAGACTTCATCCTCGACGCAACTGCTGGCAACGTTTTGACGGGACAAAGAGCCTTGAACAACCTGACGGCTTGGCGAGTGGTTCGCTTCGAACAGCGTGATGACCCGACGGTCTACAATCAGGTGCTGGCGACTTACGTCGCGATTCGAGAGGCGTTGGCGGGTTACGATCCCGGTGCAACAAATCGCACCATCACGCAGCGTCAGATTCAATACTCGCGAACCTTCCGATCAATTGGGCCACAGATCGCAGCCTCGGGTGCGAGTATTGCGGGCTTCTATGCCAGCGGCCAAGCCGATTACACGCAGTTGGATGCCCTCGTCGCCACCAACCTGGGCATCACCGGTCGTGGTGCCGATCGTTTGGTTCGACAAGCAGGCTTGTCCTTGTCGGATTCCCACTATCACTTGGATCGTTTGGAAGATCTTGGGGACTCCAGCATCACGGCAGATCGTAAAGGCCAACCGGTGACTCCGCTGCTGTGGACGGAGGACAATGACCTGCCACTTACTTTCAACAATCGCGTTCAGGTGGCTGGGGCGACGAATGAGGATCGCGCCTATTTTCGTGACCGACAGACGATTTTCGGAGACTACTTGAACAATCCGAACTACACCGGAGACGGCATCTACAATCAGTTCGTGGGTCGAGCGTTCTTGGAAGAACTGTTGTTGCACGACGGAGGGTTCGCACAAAACACCGTCGCGATAACTGATGCACTGCAGCGAGGAATTCGACAGCGCAGAAGTCCTGCCGGCGGAGCTCTGCAATTCTCTGGTGGCGGAAACACGCCCCTGACACCCCAACTGGAAAACGCCAACATTCCGGAGACCGGCACGCCGACGCAAGGCAAAACGCTGCGGAAATGGCAGATGATTCTCGCATCGTTCGCCGAGTGGAGCGACAACGCGGGACCTTCAGGTGTCAACGCTAGACCCACGGATCCGGTCAACCGAATCGCTTTCAACTCGGCCTTCTTGGGACTCTTGGATTTGAATGGCGGTACCGGTTTGCCGCGACTCCGCGCCAGCGACGCCACGAACTACTCGCTCTTCGCCGACTTGTTGAACGCATCGAGCGGGGGGATCAACTTCAATCGAATCGAGCCGATCGGCAAACGAGGCAATGCCGGCTTCAATCCCGTCGTGCCCGTGAATTGATTGATTGATTGATTGAACTGACCTTCGCTGGCCAACTCTCCACGCAGCAACTGCTCGACTCCGGTTTCGGATGTCGGGCAGTTCGCATTTTACGGCAACTCAATTTACGCGGGATGTGGGCAGGCTTGGTTTGGCTCGTTATCCTTCGCGCTCAACATGTTTTGGTATGGAAATCGAAGATCGCCTCACGACAAGGGTAGACGACATGACCGCCGACATCAAAATCACTGCCGAACCGCTCTCGATTCCCGTGATGTGCCGGTTCACGGTGGATCGGCCAGTCTATCCCGACAAGGCTTATTTCTTCGGAAGCCGAGAAGCGGCGGAAGGTTCACCTTTGGCTGAGCGGCTGTTTGCAATCCCCGGTATCGCCGGTGTGTTGATCTCGCATCAACTGCTGACCGTTACCAAACGAACTCCGGAGCCGTGGCAAGTCGTCGCCAAGCAAATCGGAGCCGCGATTCGCGAGCACATCGCGACGGGCCTCGAAGCGGTGAATCCGATACTGCGCGAACGAATTCCGCCAGTCGATGTCATCCGCGAGAAAGTGCAAGCGGTCATTGACCGAGAGATTCTGCCATCCGTTCGCAGTCACGGCGGCGTGATTCGTTTGCTCGACGTTCAAGGCAACACAGTCTTCCTGCAAATGGGAGGCGGCTGCCAAGGCTGCGCATCAGCAGACACGACCCTGAAACAAGGTGTCGAGGTCGCGATTCGAAACTCGGTCCCGGAAGTGGGCGACATCCTGGATACGACGGACCACGCAGCGGGCCGAAACCCGTATTACACGGCGTCCGGACACCAACATTAGGCCGATTAGCGGACGCTTGGTCAGCTAAATGGCCTTCGACCGTCTTGCCCATTTTGCCTCATCGGCAACGTCAGCGGATTCCAGATATTCGTTTCAAGTCCTACGCCGATTGCGGCCGATACGGACGACAAGGCTCTGTGCATCGCGCGGATGCTCTGCCTGGTGGCATTTTGCGGTCACCGGTCGGACACCTTTGCCGGGCCGAGGGAGACGTCCAAATGAAGCCGCTTCTTCGTATATTCTGCGGGTTCGCCGCGCTGGCGTGTTCGACGGTAGCCTGGGCACAACAGCCCCAAGCGATCGTTACCAATCAGCCGGGGTTCCGGATCCCGTACCGTTTTGATCAAGCGGAAATGCGGCGGCTGCGCGCCAAAGAAATTCGGCTCTTCCTTTCGCGGAATGGCGGACTTGAATGGCAACATGTGCAAACCGTTGCTCCCGAGGCGGGCCGCTTCGACTTCAAGGCCGCTGTGGACGGCGAATACTGGTTTGCGGTTCGGACGCTCGATGGGGCGAATCAATTGCATCCTGATGCCAATGTGGTGGAACCCGGCTTAGTCGTCATTGTTGATCGGACACCTCCCGACCTGCAGTTGTTGTTGCAGCCGTCAGATGCGGGAAAAGTACAACTCTCCTGGAGTGTTTCCGACGCGAATCTCGATCCCGCCAAGCTGACATTGGAGTTCTCGCAAGGCGGTGCCAACTGGCAGCCGGTCAGTGTCAAAGCTCAAGCCGCAGGACAGACGAGTTGGAGCGTGCCGAACGGTGGACAGGTTTCCGTGCGTGGTTCCGCAACTGATCGAGCCGGAAATGTCGGATCAGCGCAAACAGCAGTTGTCGTTCAAGCGGGCGGGCTGGGTGGTCCCATGCGCAAGCGTCCCGATGCTGCGGACCACACTCAGCCCATTGCCGGCAGCAACTTGCCGCCGCAGCCCGAATCCACCAGCAACTTTCCCTTCGGCCCGTCGGCCAACAACAGCGTTGCGCCGCCGCCACCCGCCGATCCATTTTCGGGATTTGCCGCTCCGAACAATCGAACCATCGCGCCAGCGCAGGCTCCGACGCAATTCCCGACCGAGGCGAAGATCGCCAATTCATTTCCAACAACATCGAATGCGTCCACCACAGGCCAAGGCCGCGTCAACACTGCCGAATGGGGCTCGAATCGTAGTCGCTTCAACTCGAATGGCCGCTTCCGTGCGGTGAAGACGCATCGCTTCGAGGTCAACTACCGCATTGACGACGTCGGACCGTCTGGCGTCAGTGCCGTCGAGTTGTTCGTCACCCAGAACAACGGTCAAAAGTGGTTCAAGTACGGTGACGATGCGGACAAGCAAAGTCCGTTCGTCGTCGAAGTTCCCGAAGATGGCCTCTACGGTTTTGCCATTCGAGTGCGCAGCGGAGCTGGACTCGCCGACGAACCGCCGCAGCCGGGTGAAGAGCCGTCGGTCGTCATCGTGGTCGATCGCACGCCGCCGCAAGTGCAACTGGCACCGATCCAGCAAGGAGCCGGCGGGCAGATGAACAAACTCACGATCAGTTGGCGCATTGCCGACGACAATCCGAGCGACAAGCCAATCTCGCTGGCGTACTCGGCCACTCCGAACGGCCCGTGGGAACCGATCTGCGGCTGGCAACCCGACACCGGCAGCTACGCCTGGAGCGTCGGCCAAGGGGTACCGTCACGGCTGTATGTGCGACTCGTCGCCCGCGACGCCGCCGGCAATCACTCGTTCGTCGATACGCCGCAGCCGTTGCTCGTCGATCTCTCGAAGCCGACTGCCCGCATCGTCGATGTCGAATCCAACGGCCCGCAGTAATTGACAGCGGGACGGGCAAAAGTGCCCATCCTACAAGAGCCGTTTTTCGCGAATGGTGATTCGTCGAAGCGCTGCTTCATCGACATCGACGCCCAACCCCGGACCTGTGAGTGCCGGTGCGACGCCCCGTCTGCCAAACGTGATGTCTTGAACTGTCAGCCGCTCACGAACAAGGTGGCGATCGTAACTGCCTTCGAGATAGCGAATGTTTGCGACTGAGCACGCGAAGTGTCGGCCAGCGGCTGACAAGATGCCTGTCTCGCCGACTTGGCAACCAAGTTGATAGCCGAGTCCCGCTTGATGCGCGAGCGCGGCGAGACGGAGTGAGTTCACGAACCCGCCACATTTCGACAGGCGAATGTTGAACAGGTCGCAGGTTCCCGATTCGATGGCTCGGTGAGCGTCGGTCAAGCCGCACAACGACTCGTCGAGCATCAGCGGCACGCCGATCCGGTCTCGCAGTCTGGCCAAACCTTCGACAGTCGCATGTGGGATCGGTTGTTCGAGCGACGTGATCTCAAACGGCACCAACGGTGCCAGCTTCGATTCCAAGTTGTCGCATGTCCAAGCCTCATTGGCATCGATCCGCAAATCGACTCGGCTTGCTGGCAGAATCTTGCGGATGCGACGCAGTAAATCAGCGTCGTCGACTCCGTCGACGCCGACCTTCACTTTGCACTGGTGGAAACCGTACAGCCAAATCTTCCAAGCTCTGACCGTCGTGGCCCACGGGGACATCGCCGTGACTGCGGCAGAATATCGAACGTTGAATTTTAACTCGCGAATCGCGAACGATTCAGGCAGCAGTTCGGTGACTCGCGACAACGGCACGCCTTCGGACCGACTGACGGCATCCAGCAGACTGAGTTCAATCGCACACTTCGCGGAATTTCCAAAACACCCGCGTTCGCCGAACAGGCCGGCACAGTCAGAGACTTTGAGCTTGATCTGGTCGACGAGAGAAATCGCCTGCGAAAGATTGCCGAACGGATCATTCATCTGCCGCGCGAGATCGCTGTCGGCCAACAAGGTCCAGACGTGGTCGATGGTCTCGCCGGTGACGTATGGCCGCGGCAGCCCCTCGCCCCAGCCGACCACACCGTTGTCGAGTTCACAGCGCACGATCAGCGAATCAGTTTCCTCTCGTGCGTGGGACGCATGACGCACATTGTGCTTCAGCGGAATGCGGACGTGATAGGCCGTGAGGCGTGTGAGTCGCATGGGTCACATGAGTCGCATTCAACAGTTACAAAGCAAAGGTCTTCAGCAAAGCCTGTAGCGCTGGTTGGCCGTCTTTCGGTGAGACCACCGCGCTGATGCGGATTTCGCTGGTGCTGACCATTTGGATGTTGACGTTGGTACCAGCTAGAGCGCGGAACATCTTCTCGCCAACACCGGTGTGGCTTCGGAGGCCGATGCCCATCACCGACAGCTTGGCGATGTCACGTTCATAACTGAGCGCGGCATCACGCCACGGTTCGAGCACTTCACGGACCAGCAACAAGCATTGATCGAGGTCTTTGCGCAGGACTGTGAACGACAAATTGGCGTGTCCGCGCTGGCTGATGTTCTGGACGATCATGTCCACCATGACTCCGCCCTCAGCGACGGCCGTGAAGATTTTCGCAGCGACGCCCGGCTCATCAGGCAAGTTGCGGACGGTGACACGCGACTGGTCGGTATCAAGCAGCACCTCACTGACGACGATGTCTTCCATGTGCGCCAGTCTGCTGACAACGTCCCGTTCCAATTCATCACGCGAGTGATGTGACAACGTCGATTCGGGCATCGCTTCCCAGCCAACGGGCGGAGCCACCGCCGAATCTTCGTGAAGTTTGAATCCGTCATGCACGGCCCTCAGAGCGTCTTGGCAACGGCTGCGATCGACGAGACACGATATCTTGATGTCGCCGGTCGTGATCATGCCGATGCTAATGCCCTCGTCGGCGAGAGCTTGAAACATCATCGCCGCGACTCCGGTGTGATGTCTCATCCCGGTGCCAACGCTCGAAACTTTGGCGACGTTCGTGCCGTGCTGCACCATGCCGGCACCGAGTTCCGTGACAGCTTCTGCCGCTGCCGTGAGCGTCTCAGCAAGATCGTTCTGAGGGACCGTGAACGAAACCTGCGCCAGCCCACCACTCGCGACGTCCTGCACGACCATATCAATCGGGATTTTCCGCTGAGCCATCTTCGCGAAGATCAGGCTCATCACACCGGGCCGATCCGGAATGTCACACAAGCTGACGCGGACCTCGTCTTTCACGAGCGCCAAGCCGGTCGCGATGGGGCCGTCATCATCCGCTTCGGGACAGATCAGCGTGCCAAGCGTGTCGTTGAAACCGGGACGCACGCGCAGTCGCACTCGGTACTTTTTCGCAAACTCAATCGACCGCGAGTGCATCTTGCCGCCGCCCAAGCTGGTCAGTTCGAGCATCTCGTCATACGAGATGCGATTGAGCTTTCTCGCGTTCTTCACGATGCGAGGATCGGTGGTAAAGATGCCTTCGACATCGGTGTAGATTTCGCATTCTTCCGCTTGCAGCACGGCGGCCAGGGCGGTCGCCGTGGTGTCGCTGCCACCTCGGCCGAGCGTCGTGATGTTGAAGTCCTCGTCAATCCCTTGGAAGCCGGCGGCCACGACGATGTTGCCTGCGTCGAGAGCCTTCCGCATTCGCTCGGTGGAGATCTTTTTGATGCGTGCCTTCGTGAAGGTGTTGTCCGTGAGCACGCCGATTTGAGCTCCGGTCAAACTGACAGCCGGTTCGCCGAGTTCTTGAATTGCCATCGCCACGAGTGCGACCGCTTCCTGTTCGCCGGTCGCCAGCAGCATGTCCATCTCGCGAGCGGGCGGGTTGTCCGAAATCTCATTGGCCAAAGCGACCAGCTCGTCGGTTTTCTGTCCGCGAGCGGAAATGACCATCACCACCTGATGCCCCTTACGTTTGGCATCCACCGCACGCTGGGCCGCCGCCAGAATCTTCTCGGCGGTCGCCACACTGGTCCCGCCGAACTTCTGCACAATGATCGACACGATGCAACAACCTCGCTGACGTTCTCGAAAGGCCGCTGGGGCCGAAACAGGCGAGGCAAGATATCAAATGAACGGAGCATCCGAAACGAAGTCTCCGCACCTGCGACACCAGCACGACGCGCCAGCGAGTGATTGTTCGGAAGCAACCCCTCGCTGACGCGTCGTGCTGGTTTGGTCGGGATCTGTCGAATGCTCCGAAAGCAACGATTGTCGCGAAGTCAAATTCGCGGGCAGCTCGCTTCAGAAAATCTGGCTTCGGCTCGCGTAAATCGCTCAAGACCGGAGCATCCGACCGGTCATACCTGGAATTCGTGAGTTGCCGACGTGTTTCAAACCGTCAACGTCCGCGCATAGTGCACATTCTCCTTGAGATCGCACCTCGTGTGTTCACAGCGGCAAAGGAGACTCAAGTCATGCACCGGGACAAGAAAGTCGGATTGGCCTTGGCGATTCTGCTGTGCAGCATCGTCGGAGCGTTCTTCTTTCGAGACGACGCTCCTCGGAGCAATGGTCCAGAATTGAAAGATCCACAGAAGCTCGATCAAGAGATCGCTCACAAAGGTCGTGAACCCTATCAGGAATCGAATTCGCGCCGCGCGACCGAACGTTCTCGAAGCGGCTTTGATCCAAACGACCTGCCGGACTTCCTGCGAGACGGTTCGTCGCCTGGCCAAGGAACGACTCAGCGAAATCGTGTGAACGGGTCTCGCGATCCGCTCTTCGGCAACGAACGGAATCCGAAGGCATCTGATCTCTCGACGCTCGCACCTCCGCCACAAGATGCACCCGCAGTGCCGATCCCGCTGCACAATAGCGAATGGGACATCGCCAACAACGACAATCCGACAGCCCGCCGAAGTAGCACGGATGCCATGACCGCGACGTCGGCCAAAGGTCGCACGCACACGGTCACTGACGGCGAAACATTGTCTTCGATCGCTGGAAAATACCTCGGCAGTCAGGCTCGATATCAAGAAGTCTTTCAGGCCAACCGCGACCAACTAAAGAGTGCGAACGATTTGAAGATTGGCATGAAGCTGATTATCCCCGATCGCGCTGAGACTCGTTCGACCAGCGGTTCGCGCAGCAGCGTGAACTCCAGTCGCACCTCGCCAGAACAAACGGTGAAAACACTGCGGCCGACAACGACGTCTCCCGGCAAAGTGACCGAACGGTCAAACGAGGCGGCTGAGTCCACGGACTCGACGAATCGGAAGCCGAAGTTCAAACCCGCCAAGTCCGGGCCATCCATTCGTCGCACGACGGACGCCGACGAAGTTGAGTCACTCGGCAAAACGTTGTCGCAAGTTCCGCCCCAGGATCTGTCGGAAATTGACGATGGCATCCTCGCGGAACTCGAACGCGATTTGGAAACCCAGGTCACGGCGAATCCGGTGAAAGCAGCGGTTTCGCGAGTCGCTCAAGCGGATCAGAAGCCCGACGTGGATTCAGCCGACAGCAAAAACGAGTAGCCGATTTTCGATTGAGAATACAGCCTGCGTTTCAATCGAAAATCCGCCATCACTTCTTTTCGGCCTTCGCGAGCTTGCCGTAGAAGCCGGCTTTTTGCAGCAGCCCGACTGCGTCCGCAACAACCAGCCCCGCCCCGTTGAGCTTCACGGTTTGAGCCGCCGCGTCGATCTCCATGGAAGTCATTCCGTCGAGTTTCGTGAACGCCTCGTGAACCGCTTTGCGGCATGCTCCACAGCAGAGATGCACTCCGGTGAACGTCAGCGTATCTCGCTTCTCGCCCTTCTTGGCTGCGACCTCCGGGAAACTCAGGTCTTTCTTTCCGAACGCCGCTTTGCCGAAGAATCCGTGGTCGGCGAGACTCTCGATGCCCTTCATCGCAGCCTTCTCGCTCTTGGCCGCGAAGATGATCGACTTGCTGTTGACGTCTGCTTTCACGTCCGAGACTCCATCGACGCCGTCGAGGGCACTCTTCGCGCCATCAACGCAGCCGCCACAACACAAGTGGGCGTTGCGGATCGTCACCGTCCCCGACTCGTCCGCTCCAAAGGCAATCGCCGCAGCGATCAGACACGTCATCCAGGCACACCCACGAATCGCTTTCATCGGCAGACCTCCGCAAATTGGAGCAACAGGTTGAATCGGCACAGCCCGACGATGGCACTGTAACGCTCTCGGTTTTGGCGACTCAAGCCGCAAGGCAAAACGGTGAATTTCGACGAACGACCAGAGGCTCTGAACCAGAGCAGACAAACATCGTGCGAACGGCCGATCTCAGCCAAATCACTGACTGAGAGTCTTCGATGGTCGCCGCACCTTTCAAACTGACCAAACCTGATCGGCGTGCCGACGAGTGGGTGCCGGCGTTGTGTTCGCAGTTTTCCAACGCGACTGGTTGGCCGCTGAGATATGTTCCGGCGAACCATTTCTCCGACATCGAATCGGCGGTTCCCTCGGAATCCTGCTGGCAGGTCGAAGTTCGCGACGGTCAGCAGCTCGTCGGACGATTGCGGCTCGACTTGCCCCACGAGCGGCACGTTGATCGGTCGTTCGCGACAGTCAGCCAACTCTCCAAGAGCCTGGCCGAGTTGGTCGAACAAGTCTTCACAGCAACTCGCCAATCGGAAGTCGGGGCTCACGAGTTTGACACTCTCGTCGATTTGAGGCGATCCGTTCCGCAAGGCTCGGAGATGCTCGGCGCGATCAAGCAATTGCTGCGTGCGGGACTGCAGTTGACCGGATTTCGTTCGGCCTGTCTGTTTCTGCTGGAACCGGCCGGCAATGAATTGCGGCTACGCGTGACCCATCAACTCGAATCGCGATTCGTTCCGCAGGCGACTCGGACGTTGCGGAATGAACCGCCTGACCTGCAAGTGTTGTCGAGCGGCACACGCATTGTGCTCCGGCGAGGTGATGGGCAGTCCCACGACTGGCTGCCTGCCGATGCGTCGCTCGGCTTCTGCTTGCCTGTGCAAGCCGCCTGCGGTGTGTTGGGAACGTTGTGGTTCTTTGATCGTCGGCTGAGGACCATCGAGCCACGCGAAAAGCAACTTCTGGATTCGCTGAGTTGTCAGATCGCTTCGTTGCTGGAACGAGTCGTCTTGCAACGCGAATCCGCGACGCACGAACGGTTGCGGCACGAGTTATTGTCGCTCAATGAGGCGGAAGCCGATGCGCCGGTCAAAACGCTGCGACAACCAAACTTCGAAGCCACCTGGCGCGTGAGCAGCCGTTTCGAGATCGGCGGCGATCTGTGTGAGATCACGGAGCTTTCCGACCACGAGGTCGCGATCTTGATTGGTGACGCGACAGGCAACAGCGTTCCGGCCGCAGTCGTGATGACCGGCGTTCACGGAGCACTCGGGGCCTTGCTGGCCGGCCGCCAGGAGGACGCCCGCGACACTGCGCGAGTTCTCGAACTCGTCAATCGATCGTTGTTTCACATACGACGATTGCCGCATTTCATGAGCCTCGTCTACGGCGTGCTTGATACGCAGACACGCAAGTTCACGTACACCAATGCCGGACATCCCAGCCCGTTGCTGCTGCGCGGCGAAGAAGTCATCTCGCTGGATTCGCGCGATCTGTTGTTGGGAATCGTCGAGGAGTCCAAATACACATCGGACTCGATCGAGCTGCAGCCACGCGACGTGCTGGTGTGCTACACCGATGGCATCTCCGAAGCTCGCAGCGTCGATTCCAAGTTTTTCGGAATTGACGGCGTCCTGAAGTCGCTCGGTCCCAATCTCTCTGAAGCCGACACGCTCAAGCTGTTGAATCGTGTCTGGAACCGGCAGAGTGCATTCGCCGCCCCCGGCCAAGCCGACGACCGCAGCTTGCTGATCGCTCGCATCCTGCCGGAATGATTCTTCCGAGCGCATCACGGCACGGTCGTTTCTTCCGTGAACCACGCGGGGAATTTACCGCTGAGTTCCCGCGTTTCCTCGCCCCGGCGGACTGTCAGCCGAACGTCGTCGCCGGGGGCAAAGCGTCGCAGCATGTCCGAGCGAAGTCGGTCGAGTGAACGTTCGCGTGTGTCCTCCGCCAGTCCGGTAATGACGTCACCTTTCTGAAGGCCGAGAGCTTGTGCAAATCCTCGTGGCTTGATCGAAAGGATTCGAATGGCCAAGCCTGCCTCCGGCAAACCGGCTTCGCGACGCTCGAACTTGGCGAGCGCCGCGCCGCGAAAACCCCAATCCGCTGGGACGCTGCGGGAGGACTTGCGCCAACTCAATTCGCTTTGCCGCCACCCGGATGGCAGCGACAACGTGACTTCGGTGGAACGCGCGGTCGGACCGCCGGGATTGGCGAGTTGTCGTTCCACCAGCAGAGTCACTCGTTCGCTCGTCGTCGGCAGACGATGCAACGCCCAACGCAGGTCAAGGTCGGAACGGATCGGCACATCCGCGCAGCGAATCACAATGTCTCCGGTACTCAGCTTGGCATCGGACGCGGGAGAACTGTCACGAACTCGCGCCACACGATGTCCGTGAGTGCGATCGATCTCGATGCCGAGTGATTCGGGCAGCGGAAACGTGAACAGCAACTCGCGTTGGAAACGATTGTCGTGATACGCCTGCAACAGGCTGTACTCACGGATCTGATGACAGTGAACGCAGCCGTTGTGGCCCCTCTTCAGCAGCGGGATGTCGAGCGGCGTGGTGGACGACTTCGGCTCTGGATGCCAAATCGACGCTGACGGCGGCAAAGCACCTGCCCCGCCGGTCGCCGTCACCCGCGCCAGTTTGTGAGCGTCCAGCGACTCGCGCATGGTTTGCAGCAACGACGATTTGCTGAGCCGCGATTCGGGTTCATGCTCGTCACGGCCGCCGTAGCGGCTGTAAATCCGCAGCTTCGAATCGGTGAAGAACGCGGCCCAGGTCGTGTCGTAGTCGAACTCGAAGCGCGCAATGTCCACCCGGTTCATCGAGGTCACGCGGACGCAGATATAGTCCGCACGAGCAAGACGGATTTCGGGATCTTCCTGAGCAACCTGCCCATCCCACAACCAACACTCCGGTCAACGCACGCAGCGAAACGTGATGAACAGCGGCTTGCCGGTCGATTCCGCCAGCTTGCGAGCGTCCTCCAGGTTCGAATGCCAGCCAGGGATGGCGTCTTGGGCCACACTCCTTTGGCTGAGCATCACGACGCCGAAGATCAAGATTGCGATCCAAGCCGGTCCACGCATCATTCGCCTCCCACATCCACGGATTGAGCCACCTCGGCCGCAGGCGACAACGGTTGCTCAGTGCGAGCCAGCAAATGTTTCAGGCTTTTCAGACGCCCGTCGTACAGCAGCACCAGAAAAGCCGGGACGAGAATCGGCCGCACGACGAACGTATCCAAGAGCACGCCGAATGCCAGTGCGAATCCCAATTGATGCAGTCCCACCAGCGATCCAGCCAGCAGCGAGCAAAATGTTCCGGCCATAATGATGCCGCAACTCGAAATGATGCTGCCCGTCTTTTGGAGCGCCGAGATGACTCCTGCGACCGGACCGTGCAGGCGTTGCTCCTCGTCGATGCGAGTCATCAGAAAGATATTGTAGTCCTCGCCGACCGCGATCAGGATCGTGAACAGGAACATCGGCACCTTCCAGTCTAACCCCGCGAAGCCGGACGGATCCATCACCCAGAAGACGGCGAAGGTCATGCCCAGTGTCACCAGATAGCTAAAGAAGACGCTGACAATCAGGTACAGCGAGATCGTGAGCCGTCGCAACAGCACCATTAAAATCAGAAACACTCCACCGAGGACAAGAATATCAATTCGAATTTGGTCGCGATCGGTCACCGCTTTGAGATCCCGAATGCTCGCCGTCGGGCCGAGTGTGAAGACCTTCAATCCCGCCGGGATCGACGCCTCGATCGAACTGCGGATCGACTCGAATTGCGCGATGCTGTTGCGTGCGAATGGATCATCTTGCAAGACCAGATCGACTCGCAGCACCCGGCCCTGCAAGTCGCCATTGGAGCTGACGTAATGCTGCGTCATGCGTTGAGTTTCCAACTTATGGGCAAGACCGCTCAGCAGCTTCGATCCGCTGGTCAGTTGGATTTCCGGATCGGTGCTCTGACGAGCCGCATCATCATGATCGAGGTTCGACAGTCCGCCGCCAAACGGATGCAACATCGTGCGGACATCGGCCAGTTGCAGTTTTTCTTGGTGTTCTCGAAGTTGATCGGTCAGCGTTTCGATGATGGCCTTGGCCTGGTCGGTCAATTTGCCGTCATCCTCGTTGAGAAACGAGCCCGCCTCCGACCGAATGAGCACCGTGATCGGTCCGGCAATTCCGGGTGGATAATGCCCAGCGACCGCCTCGGCCCCAACGACGCTTGTGGTCTCCTGCGGCAATTCGCTGAGCAGGCCATAACTGAGGTGTCCGTGAAATTGCACGCCGACCCAGGCAAATGGTGCCATGATCAGGACACTGGTCAGCAGCACGGTCCCGGGACGACATCGCACCAATTCGCTGACTTTTGTCCACGCCAGTTGCCCCCAGTTTCGCTCGAATATCCGTGACCACAGCGATGTCGCCGAAACCCAGCCGGCGGTCTGCGAGAGACTTTGGCCCGTGGAGCGTGGCCAGAACGCCCAACGCCGAGCCAGCCGCAACAGCGCGGGCGAGAACGTCAGTGCCGCCATCAGCACAATCACCAAGCCAACGGTGATGGCGATCCCTGCCTGACTGAATTTTCCAAACTCGGCAAAGTACATCATGAAGATGCCACAGATGACTGTCCCGGCACTCGCGATCAAGGCATGGCCGACTTTGGCCAGCGAGTTCTCCACCGCTTGATCGAACGTCGCGCCTTCGTCCAATTCCTCTTTGTACCGAGCAATCAGAAACAAGCAGTAATCGACGCCAGCCCCGTAACTCAGCACCTTGACATAGACCTCGATGCCCGCGAACAAGTTGACGAAGCCCGCTTGGGCGAGGCACGCCAACAGCGCCAGCGAGATTTCCGTGGCGACCCCGACTGTCATCAGCGGAATAATTGCCATCAGCGGGGCCTGGTAGATCAGAATCAGCAGGAACAAGACCAGCAGGACCGTCCAGCGCTCCGTGTCCCGCGAACTTTCATGCGCCGCACGCATCATGTCACGGCCAACGGTTGCTGAACCGCTCAATGCCAAGTCCAGGCCACTCGGGACAAGTCCGATGGATTGGAGTTCCCCATTGCGTTCGATCAGCTTCTCGACCCGCTCGATCAGTCGGGCGTTGCGGGAGTCCAAGAACTCGGTCGGCAGTTCCATCAAGACCAACGACGCCTGCTTGTCTTCGCTGTTGAGAAGTCGGCCCACCGATTTGTCCGAAAGGGTCCGAACGACGATGGTTTTCAATTCGTCTGCGGAGCCGGCCTCCTCACCGTTAACCTGCTGCGAGATGCTCGCAGGCTGCGGAGTCTGCGGCTGAAGCGAAGCCGTTTCTTCGTCGGCAATCTTTTCGAGTCGTCCTCGTAACACATCGTTGATAAAGGCTTTGTCGCCGTCGAGCAGCCCAGTCGGCGAGCTTTCACGCCGCACGACAATCACCAGATTGCTGGCGAGCGGTGCTCCCCATGACTTTTGAAACAGTTCTTCGGCAGTGAGACTGGGGGAATCCTTTGGCAAAAACGCAAATTCGCCGGAGCGTGCCACGCTGCCCCAGGGTGGAGCCACCAATTTCAGGCCGACCAAAACGGCCAGCCAAGCGACCAGCAACAGCGGCCACGTCCGTGATACCAGCTTGCCGAAGTTCTGAAACATCCGAGGAGGTCTACCGATGTGACGAATGTCGCCGCGAATGAAAAACGGAAATTGAACGGCGACGCGACCGGCTCTCCGCCTATCGCGTGGGCCGGATGATATGGCCGGTGATTTTCCAACGTCAACGAACCCGATCCGGCTTGCCGGGGATTGCTTGTTCATGACCGGCCAGCCAAACAACCTGGATGCGGATGAGTTTGATTGATAATCTCGCCCTCCATCCGATTCCTGATCGCTGTTGTTCACTGTTCCCTACAGGAGTTCGCCATGCCGTCTCCAAGAGTTCGCTGGGCATTGGGTTTTGTCGCTGCTTGGATCGTATTTGCACCGTGGTCCGACCACGCTGCCGCTCAAACGGTGGCTCGCTGCGGAAAAGGCTGGCTGGAACGGATCGACGGCTACGACGTGCTGCACTTGAAAGGGACGCCGCGCGAGATGGGATATCAGCACGGAGCACTGCTCCGCGACAAAGTCCGCTCGAACATGCACAACATCCTGGACGTCAAAGGGGAGACAACACTCGTCGAGGTCGCCGGCCTCAAAGTCAAACCCCGGCAAGGCATTGAGCTGATTATCAGCATCCAGAAGCCGTACGTCCCGAAGAAGTATTTTGACGAACTCGACGGACTCGCCGAGGGATCGGGCCTGAAAGCCGCCGACGCGCGAGCCGGCAATTTCATTCCGGAACTGTTCCATTGCAGCGGCTTCGCGATCGCGAACTCCGCCACGAAAGACGGCACGCTGTATCACGGCCGAGTCCTCGACTACGCAGTCGACTGGGGCCTGCAAGAGCACGCCGTGCTCATCGTCGCCGAGCCGGACGGCGGCATTCCGTTCGTCAACGTGACCTACGCCGGCTTCATCGGCTCGGTGACTGGCATGAACGCCGAACACGTCAGCGTCGGCGAAATGGGGGGCGGCGGACTCGGCCTTTGGACCGGAGTGCCGATGGCGTTCCTCGTCCGCGAGGTGCTGGAAAAAGGAAAAGACCTCGACACGGCGATCGCGATCTTCCGAGACAATCGCCGCACCTGCCAATACTTCTACGTCGTCGCCGACGGCAAGACGAACACGGCCGTCGGCATGGAAGCCTCCGCCGGAGTCTTCTCGCTCGTCCAACAAGGGGAGTCGCACCCGCTGCTGCCGACCGCCGTGAAAGACTGCGTCCTGCTCAGTGCCGGAGACCGCTACAAACTGCTCACCGAACGCGCCCAAAAAGGGCACGGCCAGTTCACCGCCCAGTCCGCGATGGAATTGATGTCGCGTCCCGTCGCGATGAAGTCCAACCTGCACAACGTCCTGTTCGAGCCGAAATCCACGAAACTCTGGGTCGCAAACGCCTCGCCCGACAAGAAGCCGGCCGCCGAGCAAAAATACTTCTCGTTCCAACTCAGCGAGTTGCTCAAGCGACACCCGGAGGCAACCAGTCCGGAACTGCCGTTGGCCGCCAAGTGACAATCGAAGGTAGTTCGGACGCCTACGTCCGAACTGATGACTGACCGGACGTAGGCGTCCGGTCTACGGAGATATTGACTCCAACTTTCGCCACGCTTGAGTCAAGAATCTCGGCAAGTCCGACGCAATCAGACCCGGCAGCGACAGCTCCACCGCCGCGAGATCGCCGGCCAGTCCGTGCAAATGTGCTCCGAGTTGCGCCGCTTCAAAAGCCGGCATCCCTTGTGCCAACAGCGCTGCGATCAAGCCCGTCAGGACATCGCCGCTGCCGCCGGTCGCCATCCCCGGATTGCCGGTGCGATTGATCGCGACGCGGTCGCCGTCGGTGATCACGGTCCCCTGCCCTTTCAAGACCACGATGACGCCGTGAGTCGCCGCGAATTCGGCTGCCAACTTCGCTCGCTGGCTTTGCACCGTCGCGATGTCGCTGCCGATCAGCCGAGCAAACTCGCCAGGATGTGGCGTGAGAATCCGCTGGCCGGCAGCCTTTTGGGATGCGAGCACATTCAAGGCATCCGCATCGACAACCATCGGCTGCGGCAGTTCCGTGAACAGCGAGTTCACAATCGCAGCCACACCGCGCGACTGCCCCAATCCAGGCCCCAGCGCGATCGCATCTTTCCCCTCGCACGCTTTTCGCAGACCAGTGAGTCCATCAGTCGAGAGGCAGCCGTGTTCCTCGTCGGTCGCCAGCGGAATCGTCAAGTACGACGGTTCGATCGCGGCAACGATCGGCAGAATCTCGCTGGGGACGGCGACGTAGACCAAGCCCGCTCCACCGCGAAGAGCACCCAAGCCCGCGAGGCTCGGCGCACCGGACATGCCCCGGCTGCCGCCGATGATGAGCACTCGCCCGAACGTCCCTTTGTGAGCAACCGCCGGCCGAACTGGTGCCGTCGGAAGTTGGTCGATCAGCCGCATGAATCTGCCTACCGCTTTCTGCCTTCTGCCTTCTGTATCGCAATCAATCCCGCCACATACCCCGCCTTGAATCCCGCGTCGATGTTCACGACCGTCACGTTGGCCGCGCAGCTATTCAACATCCCAAGCAGCGCAGCGATCCCACCGAACGACGCACCGTAGCCGACGCTCGTCGGCACCGCGATCACCGGGCAGGCGACGTGACCGCCAACCACCGACGGCAGCGCACCCTCCATTCCAGCGACCACGACCACGGCGTCACAGTTCTGAAGCTGAGGCACAACTGCCAGCAACCGTTGCGGCCCAGCGACGCCAACATCTTCGATCCGCTCGACCGCGCAGCCCATCCAACGCAGCGTTTCCAGGGCTTCTTCTGCGACCGGGCGATCCGCCGTGCCGGCCGTCACAACCGCGACTTTGCCAATCGGCCGATGTTCGCCAGCCAGCGGCACTCGGATGGTGCGAGCCACCAAGTTGAGCATCGCATGCGGGAATCGCCGTTGAATTGCCGCCGACTGCTCGGCGGACGCACGAGTCGCGAAGGCATCCTGGCCGGCGGCAACCAGCGCCTCGAAAATCTGCTCGACCGACTCGACGCTCTTTCCTTCGCAATACACGACCTCTGGAAAACCACAGCGACGCTGTCGGTCGAGATCCACACGGGCGGAATCAGTGATGGCAGTCTCTGGTGTGCTCACGATGTTGGCGATCCTACCGGCTTGGTCTACGATTTCGCCACCACACTACCAGCACGACGCGCCCGCGAGTGGTTGCCTTCAGGGTCGCAGACGTTTGCCGCCTCGCGACCACTCGCTGGCGCGTCGTGCTGGTGTGTCGATGCCACAGAAAACGAGCACCACATGATGATGCCACCGCAACGCCACGCCGAACGACAAGCGAATCTTCTGAACCTTCTTCGTGAGACTGACGTCGATGCGATGCTCGTCACCGGCGTCTCGAACGTCACCTACCTGACCGGCTTCTCCGGAGACAGCAGCGCGCTCTTGATCGGGCCGAGCGTGCGGGTGCTGATTTCCGACAGCCGTTACCAGACCCAAATCGCCGAAGAGTGCCCCGGCCTGGAAGCGGACATTCGGACTCAGAAGACGAAGCAGCCGGACCAAATCGCCAGCGTCGTCTCGCGAGCCAAGCCGGCGAAGCTGGCCCTCGAATCGCACATCGTCACCGCCGACGAGTTCGCCCGGCTGAGCGACGCGATCGGCAAGACCGACTCCGGCAAGTCGATCGAGATCAAACCGCTGGCCAGCGTTGTCGAGAAACTGCGGCAGGTCAAAGACGAATTCGAGATCGCCGAGACTCGTCAGGCCATCAAGATTGCTGAGCAAGGATTTCAGGCATTTAGGTCAATCTTTCTTTCAGCCGACGATGCTTGTGCTGTCACGGAAAAAAATGCAGCACATTCGCTTGAGCACCTGATGCGGAGTCTTGGTGCAGACCGGGCGGCGTTTGACATCATCGTGGCCGTTGGCGACCGCTCAGCCTTGCCGCATTATCGCGCCGGCGAACGGCGAATCAGCGAAGCTCCGTTCGTATTGATCGACTGGGGAGCGGCTCTGCCGAGCGGTTATCGCAGTGACTTGACCCGTGTTTTGGCCACCGGTACCGTCCCCGACCAACTTCAGGAACTTCATGGAGTTGTGCTCAAAGCTCAGCTTGCTGGCATCGCCGCGATCCGCCCCGGAGCCAAGCTCAAGGACGTGGATGCGGCGGCCCGCAGGGTGATCGAAGAGGCTGGCTTCGGCGAGTTCTTCGGCCACGGGTTAGGGCACGGCATCGGCCTGCACATTCACGAAGAACCCCGGCTCAGCAGCGTCGCCGAAGGCGAGTTGCAACCCGGCAACATCGTGACCGTCGAACCGGGGATTTATCTTCCCAATTTCGGCGGAGTGCGGATCGAAGACGATGTGCTCGTCACGCCGGACGGCCATGAAGTTCTGTCATCGTTACCGAAAAGCTTGTAGTACCGCCTTTAGGCGGAATCCGAATCAACGCACCGCCTCAAGGCGGGACTACGAACAATGCCAATCAAACCACGAGGCAAACCGCGTATGGCTGACAAATCCCCATCGACGGGTTCGTTCGATCTCGACCGGGTTCGCGAACTCATCGAGATGATGGAAACACACGGCGTCACCGAAGTGAATCTTCGCAAAGCCGACGAACGCTGGGTGCTCCGGCGCGGCCCGGCCGAGGTCATCAACATGATGGCTCCCGGCGGTTATGCTCCGCCGCCGAATTACGCTCCGGCTCCGCAGGCTCATCACGCGCCCGCGCCGCAGGGGGCGGCTCCGAGTACACCGGCGGCAGCACCGGCTGTGGTGGACGGCCCGGTGATCAAAAGCCCGACGGTCGGCACGTTCTATGGTGCTCCGTCGCCGGGCGAGCCGGCGTTCGTGAAAGTCGGCTCGACGGTGAAGGCCGACTCGGTCGTCTGCATCATCGAGGCGATGAAAGTCTTCAACCAAATCCCCGCCGAGATCTCCGGCACGATCACCGAAGTCCTGGTCAACAACGGCGACGCTGTCGAGTACGGCCAACCGCTGTTTCGAGTGAAGCCGTAGGACGGAAACCCGAATTCCGAAACTCGAAATCCGAATCAATGACGAATGACACAATCCCGAATCTGACCCAATCGCATTCGTTCCGACGCGGCGACCTTGTGGATATTGACGGTGAACTCGCGGTGGTCGTCGGGACACCTGAGGACGGCAATGCCCCTGAGGATCATCTGGCAGTTTGGTTTGGCGACCCTCGCGGCAAGCGAATTTCGGTTGGTGGCTGCGGAAACCTCCGTCCGGAAGTTTGGACGATTCCAGCAGACTACTTTGTTGCCGCTGCCGATCCAGTTGTTTGTCACTGAAGCTGATTGTCTGTGTTTGGAATTTGCCACTTCGTAACTGTTTTGGATTTACTCCCCATGTTTCAACGCATTCTTATCGCGAACCGAGGCGAGATCGCCCTGAGGGTCATCCGCGCGTGCAAGGAACTCGGCATCGAGACCGTGGCCGTGCTTTCCGAGGGGGATCGCGGGGCGCATTACCTGTCG
This sequence comes from Candidatus Kuenenia stuttgartensis, assembly GCA_945904015.1. GTDB lineage: Bacteria > Planctomycetota > Planctomycetia > Planctomycetales > Planctomycetaceae > SXKJ01. Next base: position 28,434 of record CAMDPK010000098.1, read on the forward strand.
CTGGCGGATGACGCGTTTTGCATCGGGCCGGCGGCTGCGTCCGAGAGTTATCTGCAAATCAAGCGGATCATCAGCGCGTGCGAGGTCAGCGGCGCTCAGGCGATTCATCCCGGCTACGGGTTTCTCTCCGAGAACGCGCACTTCGCCGAGGTCTGCAAGGAGTGCAAGATCACGTTCATCGGCCCCAGCCACGAGGCGATGGCGCGGCT
>CAMDPK010000099.1 GCA_945904015.1 Candidatus Kuenenia stuttgartensis
GACACGGGTAAAACATCCGACGGCTCGATAACTTTCGACACGGTGGTGTGCTCCTGGAAAAGAAATGGGATGTCGTTCAACTCCAATTTCTCCCCAAGCACACCGCCTTCTTCAACTCACCTCATCCACAACATTTGACAATAACTCCGCGAGTGCTTTGGCCTTCATCTCCAGATCGACCTCGGCGTAGACATTGGTCGTGCTGAGACAGACATGACCCAGCCACGCTCGAATGGTGTTGATGTCCACGCCAGATCGAAGCAGATGAGTCGCCGTCGTGTGGCGGATCGTGTGCGGGCTCACACGTTTTTTCGCCAGGGAAGGAAGTGCCGTTGCTACGTGCGCAGCGTAACGTTCGACCAGCGCGTGAATCCCGAATCGCGTGAGCGGTTGCCCGCGACGGTTGAGGAAGACGTGCTCGGTTGCGGCTCGCCGGTCAATGAGAGGGCGCAGTTCGTCAACCGTCCTTTGCCACAGCGGACAGCGGCGGGGCTTGTTTCCTTTTCCGCGCAGGACAACCGACGAGCCATCGCGGCTGGATGCGGCACCGAGGTCGAGGTCGAGGTCGCCGATCCGCACCTGGGCGACCTCGTCGGCCCGAGCGCCCGTGTTGTACAGGAACAGAAGCACCGCGTAGTCGCGACGGCCTTGGGGAGTGCGTTGATCGGGCGCTTTCAGCAACGCATCCAACTCGTCCTTTTCCAAGTAGCCGATCAGCGGGCGCGCGACCTTCTTTGACGCGATGGTCTGAAGCTGACCGGACCATTCCAAGTGTTCCGGACTGTACAGCGCGATGAAACGGGCCAGGGAATGGATCGCCGCGAGACGCTGATTTCGCGTGGCGATCCCGCAGCCGCGAGTTTTTTCCAAGTCCTGAAGGAAAGCTCGCGTGCGGCTTGGCGAAATGTCCTCCACACAAAGTTGCTCGATCCGTCGGTGGGCGGCACGAGCGATGAACGGCAAGAATTGTCGCAACGCATCGCGATAGCTCTGTTGCGTGTTGCGGGCGAGGTTCCGCTCACTCACGAGGTACTCCAACAAGAACCGGCGGACCCAAGGGCTCAGCAATTCGGTGTTATGCATGGCGTCGCTCCTTCCCGGCATAGCGCTCGAAGCGCTGGCTGGCCTCACGAAGAAGCTCGGGCGTCATGCTCAGGTATACCTGCGTGTGCCGCAAATGGACGTGACCGAGATAGACCGACAGGTGATGCAAAAGCCGCTGCACGTCGGCACCTTGCTGATACCAGGACGTGAGACGGTGAACGGCAAACGTGTGGCGCAAGTCGTGAATCCGCGGTTGTTCGTGTGTGTCGGTCCGGCGGATGCCTATGCGATCGCACAGAACTCGGAACTTCACTTGGAAGTTCAGCGGTGGGACTGGGCGGCCCGCCTTGGTCGCGAAAAAGGGAGAGTTGGCTGGCCGTCCCTTCGGTCGAGTGCGGTCGTACTGAACCAAGACCCGATTCAGTTGCGGTCCGATGGGAACCAACCGCGTCTTGCCGAACTTCGCGTTGCGAATTGTCAGGACCGACTCGTTCAAATCCACGTCAGCGCAAGTCAGATTTGTCGCCTCGCGCAATCTCAAGCCGGCCCCATAGTACACCAACATCATCGTGCGGATCGTCGCCGGCTCCAGGATGCTGCCTTGCGGAGAGGACTTGATGACACGGAGAAGGCGGCGGAGTTCTTCGCGTGTGTAGATGTAGGGAACGAAGACCGGCGGGCGTTTCGGCATGACGATCGGAAGTGGGAGCGTGGTGATGTGCCCTCGGCTCACCGCATATCGGAAGAAGCACCGCAGGCAACTCAACTTGGTGAACCACGTCCTGGTCACTGGCCTGGCTTTGCCCAGGAAAGCATCCACATGCGGAACGCGAACACTGGCAACGCGGGCTCGCGAACCGCGGGTACGGCCGAAAGCTCGGAGAAGTGCTGCATCCGAGACAAAGGATGATCCCAGCGACCGTTGATAAGAAATGTACTGCTCGATCAGGCGTTGGAGGGTCATAGGACACCTCCCATGTCGAAGTCCGCCACCTGACGGAGTGCCACGAGATCGACCTTGGCGTAAATCCGCGTGCTGTCGGGGTCCATGTGCCCCAGTTGGTCGCCAATCTCCTTGAGAGACAGACCAGCGGCCAGCAATCGCGTCGCGCAGGCATGACGTAGGGCATGCGGCCCGCAATGGGGAAGCGACACGTGTAAAGACCGCAAGCGTTTGCCGACCATTTCCCACAGCGACATGCACACTGGCCGGAAGGGAGGGCGCAGTGATAAGAACAGTTCGCGATGCGGTGATCGCGGTCGCACTTCTTTCAGGTAACGCAGGATGACATCGCCGACAGATCGTATGAGCGGATATCGCAAGATTCATGGGAGGCATTGGCGGATGAAGTCTTCGGTTGCGATCCACTGCATCTCGACATTGAAACCGTGATCCGCAAAGTCCAGGAAACCAATAGGTGTCTCAACCTCGATTCTCCCGTGGAAGTCTGCATTGACCCGGATGGAGAATTCACGCTTCTCGTCTATGACCAAGGGCATCGACAATGAACGGCTCGCGGGAGCAATCGAGGCACTCACCGAACAGGTGAGCGTCCTGCGCGAGTCCATCGACGAGTTCAGGAGTGCGATCCGGTGGGGAATCGAAAACGACAAGTTCCAGAGCAGCCCTGAACCGAGCGATTCGACTGACGATTTAGTAGCCGTCGTCCAATCAACGATTCGAGACGAGGTGGCGGTGATTCAAGACTCGCTCAACGAGTTCTCGATCGACATGCAATGGGCTGTCCGCCAAATCCGCAGTGCGGCCGAAACCGTCAAAACGCAACTGCTGCTCTTCCGTGGCGACGATTGAACGTCCAACGAATCTAAAAGTGATACCCTACGTGATACCCTATCCTTGGCGTTCGATGCGAAAATGCGTAAAATCTGGAGTTCGTCACGTTACTTCGGAATGCTTGCGAGTTTCGGAAGCATCGATCAGACAGTGACTTCTGAGTTTTGCCCCCGTAGCTCAATTGGATAGAGCGTCGGCCTCCGGAGCCGAAGGTTGGAGGTTCGAATCCTCCCGGGGGTACTGGTTGAACAGAACGCCGAATCTTCGGGATGGAGGCGGCTCATGGACCGGATTCGTTGTGGCGTCATCGGCCTGGGTTGGTTCGGCGAGCATCACGTCGACACGCTCAAGCAACTTCCGCAGGCCGAGTTGGCGGCGGTTTGCACGCGAAATCCGGAGCGTCTCCGCGAGGTTGCTGCGAAGTACGACGTCTCGCAAACCTACACCGACTATCGCGAGTTGTTGGCCAATCCGGACATCGATCTCGTGTCCATTGTCACGCACGTCGGTGATCACCTGGAACCAACGCTCGCTGCGATCAAAGCCGGCAAGCATGTGTTTCTTGAAAAGCCGATGGCCGACAGTGTCGAAGCGTGCGACCAGATTCTCGCGGCGCTGAAATCGACGGACCGAGCCTTCATGGTCGGACACATCTGTCGGTTCGACACGGTGTATGCGCTGGCCAAGGAAGAGATCGCCGCCGGAAGGCTGGGCCGGATCATCAGCCTGCATGCTCGGCGGAATCTGGCGAAGTGGATCACCGAAAGTCATCTGCCGAAGATCAGTGCTCTCTTCGGGGACGGCGTGCATGACCTCGATCTGATGCTATGGTTCACCGGAGCCAAACCGAAAAGCGTTTACGCTCAGACGTCGAACACCCGACCGCATCTGCCGCACGATGATCTCGGCTGGGCCATGTTTCGACTGGATGACGGTGCGATTGCTGTGATTGAGAACGTCTGGTGCCTGCCGGACAATGCGCCGTTCGCGATCGACGCACGGATGGAAATCATCGGCACGGAGGGAGCGATTTACATCGACAACTCCGGCAGCCAATTCACGCTGCTGACTAAAAATGGCCTGAGCTATCCGCAGTCCACTTATTGGCCCAAGGTACATGGCCTGCGGCGCGGTTACCTCAAAGAGGAGCTCGACTATTTTCTCAAGTGCGTTCTTGCCAGCGAGTCTCCGAGCGTCATCACGCCGCAAGAATCTCGCGACGTCGTCCACGCCATCCTCATGGCGGAACTTTCGGCACGCGAGAATCGAATGATCGAGTTCTCTCCATGAGCAACACCGGCGAGCAACGCAGCCAGAATCCTCTCCGAAGGCCATGCGGTGAGGCGTGACTGGCGTCGAGCAAGTGGCCTCGATAGTTTCTGCCGCCCCCCTTCTGTGTGGTTTTTTCTCGGAGGTCATCCATGCGTCGCCTGCATCAGTCGGTCGTTTCCGTGGCACTGTTGCTTTCCACTTCGATTTGCCCATTCGCTGTGGCTCAGACTCGTGATTCGGGGATTGATCCCGATGGTTTCGACAAGTCAGTGCGTGCTCAGGACGACTTGTTTCTGCATGTGAATGGCCGCTGGTTGCAACGAACCGAGATTCCGGCGGACAAGTCGAACTACGGCTCGTTCAACAAGCTGATCGACGAGGCGCAGCTCAACATTCGCGCGATCATCGAGGAGGTTGCCAAGAACCCAACCGACGAGAACGGACGCAAGGTCGGCAATCTCTTCAACAGCTACATGAACGAAGAGCAGGTCGAACGGCTGGGGCTGACTCCGCTGCAATCCGAGATCAGCAGGATTCATGGGATCACCAACAAGGAGCAGGTTCTCAAACGCTTCGGGTTGTCGGAGATCATCGGTGTTGGGAGTCCGATCGGCTTCTTCGTCGATCAGGACGACAAGGACTCGACGCGGTATCTCGCAGGCGTCATCCAAAGCGGCACGACGCTGCCGGATCGCGATTACTACCTCGACGCGAAGCACGAAAATGCTCGCGGGGCATTGAAGCGGTACATCGAGACGCTGTTCCGGCTGAGTGATCAACGCGACGGTGCCGAAGCGTCTGAAGCGGTCTTGAAGCTCGAAACGAAGCTGGCCGAAGTGCAATGGAGTCGAACGGAGCTGCGCGACGCCGAGAAACGCTACAACAAATTCGACGTCAGCAAGCTCAGCGAACTAACGCCGAAGCTCGCGTGGGCCGTCTATTTTCAATCGGTCGATGCGGCGGAATTGAAGGAACTGAACGTCGCGACTCCCAGCTACTTCCAAGGCTTGGAAAAGATCCTCGACGAGACGCCGCTGGAAACCTGGAAGTGGTATCTGCACTTCCGCTTGATCGACGCCTACGCCTCTGTTTTGCCGAAAGAGTTCGCGTTCGAGCACTTCAAACTTCACAGCCAAGTCCTCGGCGGCATCCCGGAGCAGCAGCCGCGCTGGAAGCGAGCGGTCGATACCGTCGCCGGGGGCGGCAGCAATCGGATGGGAGTGCTCGGCGAGGCGGTCGGGCAGTTGTACGTCGCCAAGCATTTCAAGCCGCAGGCGCGCGAGCGGATGGATCAACTCGTGGGCAACTTGCTCAAGGCCTTCGAGCAGAGCATTCACGAACTGAGCTGGATGACCGAAGCGACCAAGAAGCAGGCGCTCGTCAAACTCTCGAAGATCACTCCGAAGATCGGCTATCCGGTGAAGTGGCGTGACTACTCGAAACTGAAAATCGAACCGGACGACCTCGTCGGCAACATGCGCAACGCAGCCGCCTTCGAACATCGGAGGATGCTGGACAAACTCGGCAAACCGGTGGACCGCGCCGAGTGGCACATGACTCCGCAAACGGTCAACGCGTACTACAACCCCGGCCTGAACGAGATCGTCTTTCCGGCCGCGATTCTGCAACCGCCGTTCTTCGACGCGGATGCGGACGACGCCGTGAACTATGGTGGAATCGGTGCTGTCATCGGTCACGAAATCAGCCACGCCTTCGACGACCAAGGAAGCAAGTACGACGGCGACGGCAATCTCAAGAACTGGTGGACTGAGGCGGATCAAGCGGCGTTTGAAAAACTCACCAGTCGACTCGTCGCACAGTACGAAGGTTACGAAGCTCTGCCGAGCAAAAAGGTCAACGGCCAACTGACGCTGGGGGAGAACATCGCCGACCTGTCCGGAATGGCGCTCGCTTTCAAGGCGTATCGCATCTCGCTCGGCGGCAAAGATGGCCCGGTGCTCGAAGGCTACACGTCGAGCCAACGGTTCTTTCTCGGCTGGGGCCAAATCTGGCGTCGAAAGTACCGCGACGCCGAACTCGTGAAGCGGTTGGTCACCGACCCGCACTCGCCGTCACACTTCCGAGGCAACGGGCCAGTGACCAACCTCGACGCGTTTTATGAAGCCTTCAACGTCAAGCCGGGAGATAAGCTCTTCAAGCCGAAGGCCGAGCGGATTCAAATCTGGTGAGCACCGCCAGAATCCACATGTTGAATGGCGTTGAGCGGTTCGGCCATGTGACTTGAATAGAAGCTGGTTTCGCGATGTCAACAGCCGCCGCCAATCCTCAACCGTGAATCCGTGGCGCAGGAATAACGCCGCCTTGCTGCCGCCGATAGGATGCCCCAGATTGAGCAGGTACTGGGTGATTTTCGGTTCTGGCACCGTGGCCAGTTGGGCGTTGGGCAGCTTCACCGGCTCGCCTCCTCCACGATTCGGATTTCCTCCGGCGTCAGGCCGTAGAGGGCGTAAACCTGTTGGTCTATCTCTCGCTCAAACTCGGTCGTGTCGGCGTCCCGATTTTTCGCCTTTGCGTCCAGGATCGCGTCAACGAGTCCTTCGATGACTTTCTGCTGCTGTCGGTCTGCGTTTGCGATCGGGATCACACGTAGTTGTGGCGATTGGAATTGGTAGTAACCACCACTCATTCGCAGTGCGCCGAAAAACAGGTCGTAGAGAAACATAAACATCCGACTGTTGCAGACACCGCCAATGTACTTGAGCGAGATATCTGGTTGGGGACGGTAAAAACAATTCGTGTTGATCGATGCGAACTCGCCATCGGCGTCGATAACTGCTTCGCAGGTCTTTGCCAATTTGGCGAAGACAACCTTTGGAGACCGATACATTCGTAATCGCCGCTCATTGACTCCAGCTTTGGAAACGGGCAGATACGGGGTGAGATATTTGCGGCCAGCGTGCGTCATTTCACAGAGTCCCCACAACGCCGTGTACGGGTCGATTGTCCCAGTATTTATCACCTTGAGTCCGTCACGGCTGCGCGACGACGTGAGGAACTCGCCATATTCATCTGCCTCCGCGGCTGTAGATGTCGCATTGACTTCACCGAGTCGCGCGAGTGGCTTCGCATCTTTTGTGACTTTCGGGAGCAGTTGCACATACTTCGATAGTAGGAATCCCCAAATGTTCTCGGGTAGCATTCGAAGCCATTCTGCCGGAACCGCAGTCGTCGTGTAGTACTCAATCGCAAAATGGTCGAGGCTACGAGTGTTTGGCAATGACACCACCACCATCGGGGTTTTGCCTTCGTCCTTGCAGAAGAGTGAAACAACCGGATAAACGGCCGCCTCTTCAAACACGGGGATTGGGGAAGCATCGAGGATGCGCTGTAGACTTGCCGTTTTTAATAGCCATCCGCGTAACCCAATTCCGTACTTGGCGGCGAGATACTTGTTCGGAGTGATGAAGCTCAGATGTCCAAGTTTCTTGCACGACCGAAGGCCCTGCTCAACGAAGAGCACGAATAGGTCATACGCGCCGGTCGCTGATTCGTAGCGGGGATTCAGTTGTTCGCGAAGCTGCGGGCCGTAAATGCGTGCGAAATCCAACGCACTAACGTACGGCGGGTTGCCGACCACAACGTCGAATCCGTCAACAATTCCGAACATCCATTCCATATCAAAGAAGTCGGCAGAGGCGTTTTGGTCGTAGGGATCCCAGGTGGCGAGCTTGATTGCCGTCGCACTGTCCCAGTCATCCTCTGTCAGCAACTCCGCGATTTCAGTTCGTAACTTGGCATCCTGTTCGCGGCACTTGCGCTTGTCGCGAAGTGTTTTGGCCAGGAAGTGGCGTTCACGCACACGGCGGAGTTCCCCTTCCTTGGCGTCGATCCTAGCTTTGATCTGCTGGTCGCGCAACAGTTGCTGGCCGGGCCGCTTCAGGCCGATCAGCGTGTTGGCGGCGACGAACTTGGTTTCCAAATTGGGAAGCGGACGGACGCCACGATTGTCGAGGTGGTCGTCAATCTTCTGGTCCACGATCAGCGAGATGAAGAACCGCATCTTGGCGATTTGCACGGCGATGGGCTGGATGTCCACGCCGTAAATGCAGTTCTCGATGAGATAGAGTTTGCGGCCGTAGTCGGACGAGTTCTGCTCGAAGACTTCGTTAATGTCTGCCAGCCGTCGCCCGCGTTCTTCCTTGTCGCCCGACTTGAAGGCGTCTTCGGTCTCGCGTAACGCCCGCTGACGCTGCACCTCGCGCCAATGCTCGTTGTTCGGGTCGAGCTTCGTGAGGATGAACACCAGCTTGTGCAGGATGCCCATCGGAAACGCGCCGGAGCCGACGGCGGGGTCGAGCGTTTTCAGGTGGTCGATGGCGTCGATCAGGAGTTCGACTTCCGGCGGCGCGAACTGGTGCGGTTCGTCGGTGTAGGCGAACAGGTGGCGCAGGCGGGATTCGTTGTTGCCGCCGTCCGGGGCGGCAGCATCCAGCTTCGTCTTGAGATACGCGATCAACGACTCGTCCACCATGTATTCGACGATCTCGCGCGGCGTGTAGAACGATCCGGTCTGCTTGCGGGCGGTGGCACCGGTCTCCGGATTGTACGCGGCCAGCAAGTTCTCGAAGACTTTGCCGGACAGCTCGGGATCGAGTGCGATTTCCTCTTCGATGGGTGTGTTTTCAGTGATCGTGAACTTGTAGTGGTCAAAGATCTGGAGCAACCCGCGGACCTTGGCACGTCGGTAGCGGGCTTCACCGTAAGCAGCACTCAGATCCACTTCGCGTTCTGAGCCAAAGAACAAAAAGTCGGGCACGACCGGCTGGCTATCGGCGCGGCGAGAAAAGCCGTCGACGCGAATGTAGCGCGGCTTCGCCTTCTCGCCCAGATCCTTGTCGAGGCACTCGAATAGCCCGCCGTTCAAAAATGGGATGTTCTTGAATAGGGCCAGCGCGCTGTCCGGTTTGCGGAAACAGTCCCGGAACCGGTAGACGCTGTGGGCCATGAAGTTCTGCTCGTCCTTCGCCCAGCCGCGCTTGTCCATCTCGGTGTTGAGCGTCGCGAAGAACAGGTTTTGCAGAATGCCGCGGTAGAAGATCGAGCTTTTGTCACGGCTGTCGTCGGGCGCGAAGCCGTCCAGTGTTACGGCGAGTTTACGCTCGTCGAAAAGGGCGTCGGGAATGAGGCCCTTCTCCTTGACGAACCAGCAGAAGATCAGCCGTGTGATCAGGCGGATCGCGCTGATGTGGTCTTTGCCATCGTCCGCCTTGGGTGCGTCCTTGGGAAACTGAACGTGGTCGAGCGCCCAGAAATACCAGTTGGCAATCTCCTGAAAGAACCGCTTGTTGAGCGCGGATGTGTCGAGCGTCTTCCGCCACGCGGCGTCCAGAGTGACAAAAATGGTGAAGCCGTGCTTGCCGTGCAATTCCATCAGCGACAGATCGGCGAGGATCTCGATGTGGGCACGGTGAGTGCCGACGAGCGAGATGTCCCTGATGAGCGTGACCTTTTCGAGCACGTCCTTGTCGGGTTCTCGCTTGTGCAACCGGCGATTGATGACGCTGAGCGTGAGCGTGTCGCCGTGCTTGAACAGCAGCATCGCGGGCATGTCAAACAGGCGGTTGACGGCGCGGGTGATGCCGGCCAACTCGGTGCGCGTGTAGGTCGGGCGTTTCAGCGCGATCGCGAAGAACAGGTACGACTCGATGATCTTGCCGTCCCATTGGCCTTGGGACTCGAACAGCAACCGTTGCCCTTGAGTGCGGATTTCTTCGTCGGTCAGTTGGAACAGAAAATCGACGGACTCCCAATCGGCGATCAGGGCTTGCTCTTCGTTGAACGGTCGGTTGCCGACGAACGTCTTGGAAAAACTGGCGGCTGTGTTCGGCTTGAGCGTCATCCGTTTCTGGCTCGTATAGCCGAGCACTTCCAGCAGCGAGGTCGCGGCGTCGGCCAGTGGCTTGGACGCCAGATCGCTCAGCGCGGACTGGATGGCTTATTTCGTTTCGAGAACATTCATTTCGGGCGACTCTTCTTCCGTGGTTTGCCGCTGGTCGGTGATTTGTTCGGTGTCTTTGGCAAGACAAGCCCGATGCGTGAGCGAGGGGTTTTGATCTTGGCTCCCTCGCTGACGCTTCGGGTTGGTTTGGACTGTTGCCGCTGACGATCCGGTTCCGGAAGCGCGAGTTGATAGAACTCGTGCAGCTTGCGTTCGAGCAGTTTCTTGTCGGGGAGTTGTGTTTGGTACTCGGCAATCAGGGCCGGCGACATGGTGCGGCTCAAGGCATACTCGACGACTTCGTTATCCTTGGTGGCACAAAGCAGAATTCCGATCGATGGCCGTTCGTGCGGCTTGCGAACATCGCGGTCGAGGGCTTCGAGGTAGAACTCCAGCTTGCCGAGATGTTCGGGCTGGAATCCCACGACCTTCAATTCGATCGCAACGAGGCACTGGAGTTGTCGATGGAAAAACACCAAGTCCACGAAGAAATCCTGTCCGCCGACTTGCAGCCGATAATGTTCGCCAACGAAGCAGAAGTCGCCGCCAAGTTCGATCAAGAACTTCCGCAGGTTACTGACCAATGCCGTTTGCAGATCGGCTTCGGAGTGGTTGTCCGGCAGGTCCAGAAAGTCGAGCAGGTAAGCGTCTTTGAAAATCGTTTCGACGGCGGGAACCAATTGTGTCACCAGCGGTGACACTTTTGGCGGCGACAAAACGACTCGCTCAAAGAGTGCCCCAGCCAGTTGACGTTCCAGTTCGCGTTTTCCCCAGCGTTCGCTGATCGACAGGCGCAGGTAGAACTCGCGAGCTTCCGGTCGCTTGCACGCGCTCAAGATCAAGATGTTGTGCGTCCAAGGCAATTGTCTCACCAGTGGTGAGACAATTGCGTCGTCGCCATACGCTTCGTAAAGCTGCTTCATCCGGAACAGGTTTGGGCGTGCGAAACCTCGAATGTCTGGATGCTGTCGAGCGATGTACCGCGCCAGTTCGTCGACGACCCCTTGCCCCCATTCGGCGGTTTTCAGCTTCCGGCTGATGTACTCGCCAACCTGCCAATACAGGTCGATTAGGGCCGTGTTCACCGTCCGCAGAGCATGCTCGCGGGCGTGTTCGATGAGGCCGACGACTTCACGGAACGAGGTTTCCTCGTTCGTGCGGCTTAGAGCGCGGGTCGGTTTCTTCTTTGGTTTCATGGGGGCGGTGCCAGGATGACGAGCCAGGTCACGAGTTCAAAGTCGCTGGTTTCGGTGGCTTGCTGAGCTTGATCCGGGATCACGAATCCGCGACCGCTTTGCAGACCGGCGGCGATGCGTCTTCGGAATCCGGCCGCGATGGACGCCGTCGCCTTTTCAATCAGTCCGCTGTAGTGCGTCATGTCCTGGCCGTCGTGAGTCCTCGCGTCGAACATGTCGCAGAGTTGCTCGAACGCCTGAGTCTCGCCAGCCGCGAGGTCTCGCAACAGCAACAGCGACTCCTTCGGCTGGGCGAATGAGAAACGGACCGTGCCATCGTCGTGGACATAGACCAGATAATGCGGCGACAGCGGATTGATTTGATTCGTTGGACTGGAGGCGTACGCGGTCGTGCTGCTGGCGAGCTTGGCTGCCAAGTCTTCCGCGCGGTGCCGCAGGCAAAAGATCACTCCCGGCTGACACACGGGAATGTTGGGCTTCGGCGAAACAACGGCGTACAGGCCGAGTCCTGCCTCTTCGAGTTCGTTCCGTCGCGATTCGAGAAACCGCAACAGGTCGAGCCGGAATTCATCGAGCGAAAAATCGGTCAGCGACACAGAGCCGTCGATGTCTTCCAGGTCGAGCACTTCGTCTTTCAATCGCTTGAGTTGGCGGTCGCGAAAGAGCAGGTCTTCCTTGATGAGGTCTTCGATCTGACCGGGATCGAGCAGGTTATCTGTCTGCGTGGCCGCGAGATCAACCAACGCCATGCGGGCTTCGACGCGGTGCTTGACGTTGAGATAGCGATCGAGGTCAGCGACCGGCCAAAAGTTGACGAGATGCACGGCGTCGTTGCGCGAACCGATGCGGTCGATGCGGCCGAATCGCTGGATGATGCGGACCGGATTCCAATGGATGTCGTAGTTGACGAGCAGGTCGCAGTCTTGCAGGTTTTGTCCTTCCGAGATGCAGTCAGTGGCGATGAGCAAGTCGATTTGCTCGGTCTGCGGAAATCGCGGCTGCTCGGCCCGGCGTTTGGCAAGCGGCGAGAAGTTGGTGAGGATCTCGTCGTAGTCGCTGCCGCCGAGCGAGGTGCGATTGGACCCGTCGCCAACAACCAGCGCCAAGTGGATGCCCAGTTCCTTTCTCGCCCACGCGACAAGTTGATCGTGCAGGTAGCGAGCGGTATCGGCAAACGCCGTGAAGACGAGCACCTTGCGGTTCAGCTTGCCGTCGCGGTTCGTGGTCGGCTGTTTGACTTTTATCTCGATCAGACGGCGCAATTCGCTGAGCTTGCCGTCGCGGTCGGGCTTCACTTCCTGCGTCTTCTCATACAGGAATTGAAGTTGCGTTCGGTCGTGCCGCACTGCTTGGAGCCATTCGGCGAGTTTGAGGTGCCCCAAGTGAATCCGCCGCTTGCCACCGATGGTGAAGTCTTCGCCGTCGAAGTCCGGGTCTTCAAATTGGTCTGGAGTGAGCGAGTCGAAGTCGAGGTCAGGGTTGGTATCGAGATGCTGCTCGAAATCCACGATGCGTTGTTCCAGCACGTCGATCTTGTCGATCGTGCGTCGCAGCGTGAGCCGGAACGAATCCACGGAACTTTCCAGCCGCTTGAGGAAGTTGACCTTCATCATGGCGATCAAAATGCGTTCACGGCCTTCGTGGGTGAAGTTGCCCTGAATCGTGTCGAGGTATGCGGCGCGCGTGGCGTCCGGCAGATCGTCCCGCAAGAAACTGGTGGGATGATACAACGCCAATCGCAGCGCGCTGATTTCGTGGTCCAGTTGCTCGAACGACAAGTAACCCTTTTGCAGGTCGATCGGCGGGGCGAGTGCTTGCGGGGGAGGACGATCAGGAAAGCTGCCGAGACGCTGCATCTCGTCCGCGTAGTAGCGGGCGATTTGGCGGCGCGACCGGGCGATGCTCAGACCGTCCAGCAACTTGAAAAAGTCACCGCCGAGCGCGACCAGCAACTCGCGGGTCTTACGCTCGGCCGGCGGACGCTTGGCCCAATTCGTGAAATGCGCTTGCGCCTTGCGAGACGTCTCTCGCACGCTGTCGATGGCCAGCGATTCGCGAAAAGCTTCGTCGGCCTTGTCGTTGCGGGCGACGTCGCCGCCGGCAATGAACGAAATCTGATTCCGCAGATCGGCGAGCTGATTATTCACCGGCGTAGCCGAAATCAACAGCACCTTGGTGCGCACTCCCGACGCAATGATGTCCTCCATCAGTCGCTGATACCGCGTCCGCCGAAGCGGCTCACCGGGACGCTGCTGAACCAGCGCGTTGTTGCGGAAGTTGTGCGATTCGTCGATCACGACCAAGTCGTAGTTACCCCAATTCAGTGCCGCCAAGTCGATGCCGTCGACGTCGCCGGACTCACGCGAGAGATCCGTGTGGGAGAGCACGTCGTAGCGGAAACGATCCTCGACGAATGGGTTGAGCGTGCTATTCGCGCGGTAGACCGTCCAGTTGCGCCGCAACTCCTTCGGACAGAGAACCAGAACTCGCTCATTCTTCAGCTCGAAATACTTGATGACGGCCAACGCCGTGAAGGTTTTTCCCAGCCCAACACTGTCCGCCAAAATGCAGCCGTTGCAGGAAAGAATCTTGTTGATCGCGGCCTTGGCTCCGTCCTTCTGAAACGAGAAGAGTGTCCGCCAAACTCGCGTGTCAGGCAGTTGCGTGCGACGGAGAGCTTCATCCAGATCACGCGAGCCGTCGAGGAAATCGCGGAAGATATGGAACAGCGTCAGATAATAAACGAACTCCGGCGATTGGTTGGCATAAAGCCGGGCGAGTTCCTTCAGCACTGTCTCCTTCACGTCCTCAACGAGCGAAGTGTCGTCCCAAAGACCATTGAACCATGCGAGCAGGTCAGCTCGATCGCGGTCGTCGGCCACGACTAGATTCAGTTCAATGTTGTTCCCGTTGGCGAGCAGCCCCAGCCCGGTCATCGTGAAGTTGGAACTGCCAACGAGCGCGTGAGCGACTTTGCCGTCCTGGACGTGGTACATCTTGCCGTGCAAGAAGCCGGTGCGTGTCACAGAACGAATCTCGACCTTCCGGCGAATCCAGTCGGCACAATGCTTGGCAAGCCGTCGCTGTTCAAGCTGGTTGCTGACCGCGAGTCCCTCGTCGGTGAGTCGGTACTTGCGAGACTGCTTGTTCTCGGTATCCAACGACCGTACGAAACGAGGTTCACCGAAGAGAAAGCGCAAGGATTCGGCCTGTTCGAGGACTTCCCCGAGCGCACCGTATGTGTGGATCGTGAAATATGCGGAGACAAAACTGAGCTTGGTTTCGGCCGCGATCACGTCGCACAAAAAGCCGCCTGCTGTCCCACGCGAGTGGTTGTCGCGAATTCCCGAATGCCCGACTTGTGTTGGCATGTAAGCTCCACGCTGGTCAACGGCGGCTGCAAAACTGCGGTGAATTTAACAGAAACGATGACGACCACCAATCGGCCTCGAATTCTTAATTGTTGCTCGGCCGCAGCGACTTCGCCGAGGAGCTTCTCACGGCTGCGGAGTGTCTTGCCGTGTTCGGTGACGGCTGATTCCAAATCGCTCGTGCTCTTGGCAACGTCGGCCTGCTGCACCTTGAGTTTCGCCACAAGAGCATCAACCTGCTTCTTCGTGTCCGCCAACTGCTGCTTCGCAGTTGTGTGATCCTCGATCACCGTCTCCGTCGCGGCCTTTTCTTCGGCCGCAGTCTTTGCAAGCTGAGTCCGTTCCGTTTTGAGACTTGCGATCTCCGCCTTGTCCGTCGCCATCTGCTGATTGGCTTTTTCAAGCTCCTTGTTCGAAGCCAGCAATGCTTCCTCAGTCTTCTTTGCGGTGGCAATCCGCTGCTCAGCCGCCGTGACATCAGCGAGCAACGTCTCGCGATTGCGAAGTGCCTTGCCCTGCTCGGCGATCGACGCCTGCAAGTCGGTGTTGTTCTTGGTGACGGAGGCTTGCAACTCGCTAACTTGAGTCCGTGCGGCAGCCACTTGCTTTTCGACGTCCGCGAGTTGCTTCCTCTCGGCCGTGAGATCAACGGTCAACTTGGCCGCTGCCGCTTTGTCATCCGCCAGAGTTTTCGCAAGTTGTTCCTGCTGCGCTTGCAACCGAGCAACTTCCGTTTTCAGATTCGCTTCCTGTGTCGCCAGTTCGCTGGTACGGGTCTCGGCCGCTTTTTTCTCGGCGACGGCTGCACGTGTTTCCTGAAGCGCTGCTTGCAGGGCTGTCGCCGCTTCGGCCGCGGCCTTCCGAGTCAGCTCCAATTCCTTTTTGGCCTTCGCCTCGTCCGCGAGCAGGCGATCTCTCTCCGTCTTGGCCTGGTTCAATTCCGCCTTCGTCTGTTGAAGCGTCTGTTCGTTCTTGGGGATGTCCCGCTCCAAATCTTGAAGCTCGCGCTCACGGTGTACTTGCCCCACATTCCAGACGCGTTGCTGGCCATCCAAGGCCGAGATTTGCCGAAGTCCCCAAAAACTGCCCGCCCATAACAGACAGACACGCGATGGCGAGCAGCGCTCCAAACCGCCACTGCGATCCCGTGGTCTTGCCGCGCGAGACTTGATCCGTGTTTTGAACTGGTTCCATGATGGCCCTCCATTTGTGCCAGCCCCGGACTGACGATCACCCGACGCAATTGAATGCACAGCATAACCAGCGCATCAGCCAAGTGTTCGATGAGGTGACACAGCGATAACAGATCAATCGGACACAGCCGATGCAAGCCGCAAATTCCACACGACCGGCGAAATCAACTGTCGTGTGATTCCGTGGGTGTTCGGCTCATCACGCGGGAGTTTGATGGCTACATAGGCTGCGGAAACTCAAACCGTCCGGGGAGCAACTCGCGCAGATTGTTTTCAGAAACGTGATCCGGCCGGTCGCTGTCGATGAGCAGGATCGGCAAGTCGTCGCAAAACTCGGCGGCGAATTGGCGGCACGCTCCGCACGGAGGATGACCGCCCGACGTCGCGATGGCGAGTGCTTGAAAGTGTCGATGTCCGGCGGCGACAGCCGTACCGAAGGCGACTCGCTCGGCACAGATCGTCAGACCGTACGATGCGTTCTCGACGTTGCAGCCGCAGACGATCTCGCCCGATTCGGTCAGCAACGCGGCCCCGACCAGAAACTTCGAGTACGGCGCGTGAGCATTCGTGCGAGCTTCGCACGCGAGGCGGATTAGGCTGGAACGCTGGTCATTGGTCATTTGTGTCACGGCACCATGTGAACCATCATCAGATCGTGTCCTTCGTCGGACCAGTTGGTCGCGGCAATCAAAATGATGCGGCCTCCTGATTGAACGATGTGCTGTCGTTTGCCCCAATCGACGACGTAGCGAAGCAACGGCTCGGCGTTGCCGACGGTACGTGTGTCGGTCAGCACCGGAGTGACTCCCCAGAACAGGCACATCCGGCGGGCGATTTCTGGTCGGTCGCTGACGGCGATGATCGGAACCGAGATGCGCTGATTGGACAGCGCCATCGCGGTCAAACCGGTTCGCGAGGCGACGGCGATCACACTGGCCTTGAGATGTTCGGCGGCAGCTCCGGCTCCGCGTGTGACAGCCTCCGTGACCAGCAGTGCTTGAGCCTTCATCGGCGCGGATCGCGTACGGAACTGCGACGACTCGACGAGTTGTTCGGCTTCGCAGGCCACGCGGTTCATCATGCGTACCGCCCCGACCGGGTATTCGCCGACGGCGGTTTCCCCGGAGAGCATGACGGCGTCGCTGCCATCGATCACAGCGTTGGCGACGTCGGTCACTTCGGCGCGCGTCGGCAGTTCATTGTGCTGCATGCTGTCGAGCATCTGCGTGGCGGTGATGACCGGGATACGTTGCAGATTGCACGCCTTGATGATTTTCTTCTGGAGCACCGGCACACGTGCAATGTCCACTTCGACTCCCAAGTCGCCGCGCGCGACCATCACGGCGTCTGTCTCCGCCAGGATCCCGTCGAGATCGTTGATCGCTTCCAGCTTCTCGATCTTCGAGACGATCAGCGGCGTGAACTTCGGTTTGGCCGCTTCGATCACTTCGCGCAGCAACCGCACGTCGGCGGAGCAGCGGACGAAGCTCAGACCGATGAAGTCCAATTCGTGTTCCAACGCCCAAGCGAGATCTTCGCGGTCTTTGTCGGTGAGGCTCGGTGTGCTGAGCGCGACTCCTGGCAAATTGACTCCCTGCCGGCTGCGAATCTCGCCGTTGCCATCGACGACACAGCGGACCCAGCCAGCGGCGGCGTTCGGTTCGACGACTTTCAGCGACACGGTACCGTCAGCCATCAAGATCCGGTCACCGGCGCGGACGTCGTCGATGAGTTGCTCGTAGGTGCAAGTCAACCGGCCGGGAGTCTCACTCTGCTCGCCACGCACGAACTCGACCGTCGCACCAAGTTCGCAAACAAAGCTGCCGCCGGGCAGAGCACCGAGGCGGATTTTCGGTCCCGACAGATCGCCCAGGATGCCGATCGGCCGCTGAATCTCGGTAGAAATCGACCGAATCAACCCAACCAACCCATGTAGCCAGTCGTGTTTTCCGTGAGCGAAATTCAGGCGGAAGATATCGACGCCGGCATCGACCAACGCTTTCAGCTTCTCACGAGTTTCACACGCGGGGCCGACGGTCGCGATGATTTTGGTTTTTGAAAATCGGAAATCCAGAGAAGGTGCGGACATGATCTCATCCAAGGCGAAGCGTTTGGCGAGAGCACTCGCGCCAGAAACGGGGAACGGGACACCTACGGCCGGGGTTTTAGCCAGAAGTTCGCTGCGGGAGTAGCTTCCCGGAGTGACGTGGCAGAGTCCGATGGAGGACTCGCATTGCTCCCTCTCCCTTTGGGAGAGGGTCGGGGTGAGGGAGTCGATCGTCATTTGAATCCCTCATTCGACCTTCGGCCACCTTCTCCCAAAGGGAGAAGGGCTGGGTCCGCGCCAGTGAAGGACTGAGTCCGAGCCACGACCTCAGATTCAAATCCTTCAGGTTCGTCTCGACAGAATTTCCGGGGCAGGTCTATAACCCGGCCCCTTCGAAATTCCCGTCTGGCGAATTCCCGCCTCACTCCCCTTCCTTTCCTCGCAGATTTCACCGTCTGATCGCCTTTGGTGCGGCGGAGATTCTGCCTCGATTTGATCCACCAGGATGGTTGATCGATGAACAAATCCTCGTTTCGTCTGGCGTTCATGGCGGTGTTGGCAGGTTCATTGAGCGGTTGCGCTTCGCCCATGCGAATGTTTTCGAAAAAGCAGCAGCCGTTCGATGAATACGTCGCTCAGCACAAGTCGGAGAAGACTCACGTCGCTGGCAGCCGCGCCACACCGGGCAGCCCGGCCGAAGTCGCGGAACTATTAAACCAGGGACACACCGCCTTCCAGCAAGGCAATCTGCCAGAAGCGCAGTCGAAGTACTCGGCCGTCGTGCAGCGGCAGCCGAATCATCCGGTCGCGAATCATCGGCTGGGGGTGATTGCCGATCGCCAGCAGGACTACATGACGGCTCAGCGATATTACTTCGCCGCACTGAACGCTTCGCCGAACGATCCGAATTTGCTCAACGACATTGGCTATTCGTTCTTGTTGCAGTCTCGATTCCCTGAAGCAGAAAACTATCTGCAAGGGGCACTTCAGAAGAATCCGAAGCAGTCCAATGCGATCAACAACCTCGGACTGTTGTACGCCAAGCAAGGCCAGCCGGATCGTGCCTTGGCCATGTTCCGCATGACGAACAGCGAGGCCGAAGCTCAAGCCAAAGTGAGTCGGCTGAATCCCAGCGGGCTGAACGCCGCCCCTCAATCTGGCTCCATGATGGCCCAACAGGCGTGGCCCCCGCAGAACGCAGCTCCGTACAACGCCGCTCCGGCGAATCCCGCTGTCGCCGTCAACGGCGGACAAGCCTTTGGATATCCGCAGGGCAATGCGCCCGGCGGAATCACTCAGCCGCAGGTGCCGTCAAACATCGCGAGCAGCGGTTGGACGCCTCCCGATCAGACACTTCCGAACAACTCATCGCCCATCACACAAACAGGGGCCATCAACGATCCGAACGTGCCCGAAGCGACTCGCCGCCTCAGAGAACAAATGGAGAACATTCGGTTGAAGGCGATCGCCGATCGGCAGAGTCGCGACAACCTCGAACGGCAACGCCAAGAAATGTTGAAGCGGCAACTGCGCGACGAGGAACTCGGCCGGGCCAACATCGTCAATCCGGTCTACTCGCCGCCGAACGGTGCGAACCGCTGGAACGGTGCGCCGACCTCGGCATCGCCGAATCCAAACGCACCAATCGTCATCGGACCGCCTCCGAATGCGAACGTGCCCAATCCGGCTCAGTGGCAGGCAATGCCCGATGGCCAAAGACCAAGCACCGGCGAGTTTGAACCAATGCCGAACGGCCAATCCAATGCGATGCCGAACCTGGTTCCGAATTCCATGTCAGACACAATGCCGAATGCGCTTTCGAATTCGAGGCCGGAGCCGATGCCGAACACGTTGAGCGGGTCGCTGCCACCGGCCGGCAAAGGTTCGCCGTTGGACACCATGTCAACGTGGCCACCCGCCGGATCGTTGCCGGCGATCACTCCGAACAACTCCGCCGCTGGTTCCCAACCCACGCTGTCGGCACCGAACAACGGCGCGTGGCCGAATGGGTTTCCACCCGGTGTGGCCGATGATCCGGCTCGCGCGGCGTCACGCATGGGCATGAATGCTGGCTCGGGCAACCCTTTCCAGATCACACCGGGGCCGAGCTCCGGCGCGACGAACGCACCGAACCTGCCGAACTCACCGAACTCGTTCAACAACTTTGGGCCGTCCAACGGAGTTTCGCCCACGACGCCACCCAACTGGCCGGCCAATTCGAATCCGCCGAATTACGGACAACCAACCGGCGAACCTCCAGCCGGCACATTCGGATCGAGTCAAATCAGGACACCGGTCAACTCGCAGGATCAGTTGCCGCCGTCGGAGCAGTATCAAACGCCCGGCCGCTTCGGATACTTGCCAGCCGGAGCAACACAGACTCAGCCAGCCAGCTTCGGAGCGAATCGCGGTGTCGGCGGAACGCCCGCACAACAATTCGGGTCGCAGAGTTTTCCAACGCCTGACCCGAATCAACCGTTGAATTCTATGGAACGAGCCAACACTCGCGCAAGGATCCCCGGCCGCTTTGACGGCGACGAGCGTTGGGAGAATGGTGCGGCACCGGGCACTCAAAGCGTGCAGACGTCAACGCCAACGATGCAAGGCCACCTCGCCGCCCCATACGGGGACACTTCGCTGCTCGAATACGAACGCATGATTCAGCAGCTCAATGCCGAGACGAATCAGATTCGTCAGCAGATCGACGACCAGCGTCAATTGCCTGCCTCTGAGAATTTCCGTCGCAGCCGCACGCCACCACAGAGCGGCCCATATCGTCGGCAGTAGGTCAGCCTTCCTAGGCTGACGCGATCAACGATCGAGGTTGATTCTGCCAATTCGAGTCAGGCTGGAAAGCCTGACCTACAGCGAATCTTCCGAGACGTACGGTTGAGCCAACGGCAGAGCGACCGTGTGTTGAAATCGGTCGGTCGAAGCGCTCACCGGCCGCGCGTACCAGCCGCCGGTCGCGACGGGCGGCAGAAAGTCGATCGTGATGCGAACGGCGTTGGGGATGCTGTTCGAGGTGCCGCTGTCCCAAGTCGTGGTCCAACTCACGCCGTCGAAGTACTCGAACGAAATCGACGCGACTTCGGGCGCGAGCAATTTCACGCCGGCCGCCATCGACGACAGATCGCCCGATTCGTCGGCGGCTTGCATCGCCATGCGATCCCCTTGCAGGCGAGCTAATCCGCTCTGTTGACCCAGCGGACTGGTCAGCGAACCGGAAAGCTGTTGAGCCAGCGCCGAGTTCGATCCGGCCAGGAAGTACGCCACCGATTGCATGTCGCTGTTGACGTAACCAGCGGACTCATCGCTGGCGGAAGCACTCATGCTGGTTGCTCGACCCGGCAAGCTGCAATGCACAACGATCGTCTCCGAGTCGCCGAACAGGCCCGTCTTTTGCGTGGAATAGTTTTCAGTCGTGGTCGACGAAGAACTGGTCGATCCGCCGCTGGAGCCTGTGGAAGTCGAACCGGTCGAACCGCTGCTTCCGCTCGACGTCGAGCCGCCGCCGCCCGTGCTGCTCGCAGGATCTGAGGAACTTCCCGATGACGACGTTGTCCCGCCGGTCGTGCTGCTGGAACTCGATGTCGAGCCGTCATCGGTGGACGATGTCAGTGCCGAGTCGCGAAACACGACCGACCGAAGATCGGTCTCGATTCGCCGAAACAACGCGCGGGCCACTTGCGAGCGTTCCATTTCCACCTGGCCGAGCGCGGACGACGACCAGTGCATTTGCAACGCCGTGTACAACGCCGCCAACAACAGGCTCGCCAAACCGAGAGCGAGCACGATCTCCAACAACGTGAAGCCGGTACGAAGCGGTGCGATCCGGCGAGCGGGGGGCGTTAGCCCTCCGAGTTGTTCGAGGAGAGCGTGAAGATTCTCGGAGGGTTGACACCCTCCGCTCGCCATGCGTTTCGTCATGGTGTAGTCGTCTCCTCCGTCGTGGTTTGCTGCGCGGCGGTCCACACCTGCGGATCGCGAATCAGACGTCTGAGCTGATGTTGGCTCGACGACAGACCGCTTTGTCCTGGATGAGAGGCGGTCACCGTCACCAGCAACGCATCCGTGTGCGGGCCCGCCTCGACTTGCAGGCTCCAAGTCCAACTGGCGTCATCGTCGAAGGGAGTGTCGCTGGTCGTTTGCAGCGGAACGGCACCGGCCACCACTTCGTTCAGCTTCGACTCGCACCGCAAGATCGCCTGCGTCGACAACCGCGCTTGCACCGCGGCACGCACGCCGCCGTACCAC
Organism: Candidatus Kuenenia stuttgartensis; assembly: GCA_945904015.1. Taxonomy (GTDB): domain Bacteria; phylum Planctomycetota; class Planctomycetia; order Planctomycetales; family Planctomycetaceae; genus SXKJ01. The sequence continues at coordinate 22,135 of CAMDPK010000099.1, forward strand.
AATTGACTCAACGCGGCCAAGGCTCCCAGAAACAGACCCAGCGACAGCAGCACTTCCAACAGCGTGAGGCCCCGCCGCCGAGAATCTCGATCAATCGTTCGAAAGCGATTCTTCATAACCGCCTCCGTGTTTCAATGTGAGAGACCGTCACGCCACCCGTGAAGCCACGCACGGTCAGCCGGATTTGTCGATTGGTTGCGTCGATCACTGCCAGTTCAGAATCCACTGCCGAGCCGTCAGGCTGAAACGTCACCGGAGCACTCCAACCGACCTGAGACAACTGATAGGCGTTGGCCATCCCCACGACCAACTCTTGAGGCAACCGCTCCACCGCCAGAGGCACACCGTTGATATCACTACTGAAATTGATCCCCTTGGGCAGCTCGCCGGCAGTCGGTCCAATGGCCACATTCGAGGGAGACGTCGTCGCACCTGCACTCGTGGTTGCGGAACTGGCTTCCACCGGCATCCAGAGATAGCGGCGGCCGCCCGGCTCGAATCGAAGCTGCCAAGCGGCACTGGAGTCGAGTGCCTTGAGGCGAACGGTCGCCAGTTGCACGCGAGCACGCTCCGCCGCTTCTTTCAACGGCTGATCGGCCATCATCCGCAGCACGGGCGGAAAGACCACGCCGGTGATGATCAACAGGATCGCCAACACCAGCAGCATCTCGGCAAACGTGAAACCGTCACGAGCCAGACTTCGCCGTCGATGGAACCGGTCACAACACATGACTCATCGCCGCTAGTTCTGCGACCAATTGTTGATGTCATCACCCGTGTCGTCCTGACGATCCGGACCGGCTGACCAGATCGCGGGCTTGCCGGTCGTCGATTGGTGATTGCCCGAGGCCGGGTACTCGTAACGCAACGCGTTCTTCCAAGCGTCACGCGGTTCTTTTTCCAGATACGGCGCACGCGGCTTGGCCGAGTCGTCCGTCTGTTCGGGAGTCATCAGCATTTGAATCACCGAGTCGCCGTTGCCTTCGGGAAACTGGCCATCGTGCTCGGCGGCGTACTGCTTCACGGCATTCTCAAAACCGGAGATGCTGATGCGTGACGCCCGACGATTGGCTTCGTCCTGCCGACCAAGCAAGTTCGGCACAACCATCGCCGCGATGACACCCAAGATCGCGAGCACCAACAACACTTCGATCAACGTGAACCCCGAACGGACGGGACGGCGACGAGCAAAACGGCGAGCGACTTGCATGGCGGATTCCTTGCGGATGGGTTTCTGGCGGGAGTGTTCTGGTCCACAAAACCTGACCCCAGCGATACCGGTTTCAGAATTTCACATCAGGGTACTGAAAGGCACGCCCTCTGAAAATGGGCGGCGGCGGGAATCGCACGGCTGGCTAATTTATTGCGTTGGAAAAGATGTAGGGTGTGGTCGAGTCATCGAGACCCACCAAAATCCTGGCAGTTCGTGGTGGGTCTCGATGACTCGACCCACCCTACGTTTGAAAAACTAGCCAGCCGTGGCGGGAATCGTATTCGACTAACGGGATAGTCACTCGATCTCTGCGAATCCCGCCACAAAATTGGCTTGAATTCTGAAAACTCGGCCTGCCAATCGGAATGTTCCGCCGAATCCATGCTCGCGAACAAGCTCACAAGTCGCGAGTCTGAATGAACAGAGCCTTCCTCTCGCCCGGCAGCGTGAAGTCGAAGCCGCATTGTTTGAAGAATTCTTCGTTCGACGTGATCGCCATGACTTCCAACACCTGACGCTCACAAGCCCGCTCGACGCAGCGTTGCACAAGCTGCCTGCCGATGCCCGCCCCACGGACGTCCGGCGCGACGGCAAGGCTCCGAATTTCGCCCATCTTAGGCGAGTAAATCTCCAGCGCCGCGAAACCGACGATCCGGCTGTCTGACTCGGCGATGAAGCCGTGCGGCAAGAGGTCTTCCAACTCCTGCGCGGTTCGCGGCAGCAGTTTTCCGATCGCCACAAATGGCTCGATGAACGTCGCGATCGCCGGCAAGTCCTCGGATTGGACGGAGCGAATCGTGACGGAAGAAGTCGCTTCGGACATAGATTTCTCACGAAAGGATTTCGGGGCGGCGGAATAATAGCTGCGACTCAGAATGAGTGGCAGTTCGCGATGCGGCTCTTCTCAGCTCCGACGCCGCTCGTGAGCACTGACCTCTGGAACGGTCAGAAAGCCCCACTTCAACGCCTCGTCCTGCCGGTATTGCTTGCCGAGCGTCAGCGCCGTCGTGGCCTTCGCCAGTTCGTAGCCGAGATAAAATGAGTGCGCAGAATCAATCGGCACCGTCCTCGTGATCTCGTCGAAAAGCTCGAATGGATCGGTGCCGTGCCAATGACCGTCGCGATTGAGCAGATGCAGTTCGCCACGTTCCACGAAGATGCGGAAGTTCGCGTCGCGAATCTGCTCGGCCAGCCGACGCAGCCCAGCCTCACCCAGCTCGTGGACCTTCACGTCGCGCAGCATGACAAGCTGCGAGCCCACATGCTTCGGCAGAACGCGATTCGTCACCGCGTGGCGCATCACCCGGCGCGCGAGATCAAACTCTTTGACCGCCGAGCGGCACCAGTGAACCACTTCGGTCGTCAAGACGCTGTGAATGCCAAGCTCCTGGCAAATCGCTGCAAACAGGAAATTGAGACCAGCGCTATCGACCTCGGAAAGCTCGGTCAGATTGCCGATGCCCATCATCATCGAGACGTCAGGCCAGCGGCGACGGGCTTCGAAGTACCGAGCCAACGACGCCGCGAAGCCGAAGCCAATCGGTTCCAGAATCGGATCGATGCGAAATCTTCGGCCAGCCGCAGTCAGTTGTTCGATCGTTCGCTGCAACGAATCCGTGTCTTGCAGCTGATCAGGGATGACGACCAACTCCGCGTCGCACGCGGACAGCCAGCCAGCGTTCAAGCTGTTGCAGCTCAGGACCAACTCCGCACCAGCCTCGACCGCCGCTTCGACTTCTTTGCGGTCGAAGCTGTCAATCGAGACGCGAAAGCCTTCGGAACGCAGCAGGCGTGTCACCTCTCCGGCTCGCGGCCAGCATTCGTCCGGAATGCAGCCCAGGTCGATGAAGTCTGCTCCGTCTCGCCGGTATTTCTCGGCTTGCGCGAGCAACTCTTGGTCGCTCAACCGTGGAGCGTGATTGATCTCTGCCAAAATCTCGATGTCGTACCGACTGAGGTCCGGCGGGGACTTCGCTCGGCCGCCGAAGTATTCGGGCAAATCAAACATGTCCTTCGGACCTCGCTCAAACCGAGTGCCATATTTCTGCGCCAACGAATCCAAATCACCGCCACACCAACCCGGCAGCAGAACACGATCGACTGCTTGGGGTACATCCAACTTGCGGGCGACGAAGTCCACCGACATCAACGCCGCCACGCTGATGCCCAACACGGCGACGTCGTACTCGAAGCCGGCCTTCGGAGCGAGCGTCGCCAGCAACTCGCGCAACGAACGTTCGGCGAGTCGCCCCGTCACGAACAAGATCCGTTCCACTGGCATGAGATCACCGCTCCGCGCCACCATTGACGTTGATGATCTGGCCGGTGATGTAACTCGCCTCGCGGCTGACGAGGAATCTCGCGGCGGCTGCGATGTCTTCGGGAGTCCCCCAACGTTTCAGTGGCGTCTCCCGCAGGACACGCTCTTGCCAGAGTTCACTGGCTCCTTTACCCCATTTCGTCCGAATCCAACCGGGCGCGAGGCAGTTGACTCGGACAGTCGGCGCGAAGCCGAGCGACAGCGAACGAGTGAATCCCATGATCGCGCTTTTTGCGGCCGAGAAAAGTTCGCCGCTGTCCCCTGCCATGCCGCGCTCCGCTTGATCCCAACCGATGTTGAGGATCGTCCCACCGCTCGCCCCAAGCATTCGTCGCCCGATGAGCCGGCTGAGCAGCAACGTACTCCGTACATCGACCTCGTAAAGCCGCTGCAATTTGTCGTCAAAACTCAACTTCGCAGCCTCGCCCGTCAGCAGATCGGCTCCCGCGTTGTTCACCCAGATGTCGATGCCGCCCAGTTCAGCCCAGCAGTGATCGACGAACGAAGCGAGAGAACTTTCATCACTGACATCCGCTAAGACGACCGCCGCACGCCGACCGAGCGAGCGCAATTCCGTCGCCAAGGCATCCGCCGAAGCCGCGTTGCGAACTCCATGAATGACGACGTCTGCACCCGCGCGAGCGAACTCGGCGGCGATCGCCCGGCCAATCCCAGAGGTTGATCCGGTGATAACCGCTCGCAGGCCAGACAAGCTGCTGAATTCGGTGACTTTCACAGAAACCTCGCGAGTTTTCGGAGAAGAACCATCGTTGACGACGCATCGCTGAGCCGGAATAATCCGCCCCGTTCAGTCATTCGTGACAAATTGAATCTGCCTGTCTGACTTTGAGTTGCACATTTCCGTGGCGATTCCGCCAGTTCTCAGCCCTCAATTCGAGGGCGATCATCGTACTCCCGGATTCCAATCTTCAACGATTCTCATTTGACCATCAGTCCATTCGCCAGCGATGTCGCAGCCATTGCTTCGTCGTTGTTCCCTTGCCCCGCGAGCCGTTTTCGTCGATGGCTCGATGGCCAGAGAACGCAGCGCCATTGGATTTCAGGAATGCCTCTTGGCCGACCATTCGCAACCTGACCCCTCACGAGAGTCGCCCGCGCCGGCGATCTCGTCGAATCCATCTTCCGAACGCATTGAGGAAAACATGCTTGAACTTGTTGAGTCTCCCGTCCGCCAGAAAAAATCGCTTGCCGAGAAGAATCAACTTCCCGACCAATTTCAGCGTGAGTTGGTCCAGATGTTCAAATTACTTTCCGATGAAACTCGATTGCGCGTGCTGATGTATTTGTATCGCGAAACCGAACTGCATGTCTCGGCGTTATGCGAACGATTGCAACAAAGCCAACCGGCCGTGAGCCATCACTTGGCCTTGCTGCGGGAAGCCGGTTTGATCGGTTGTCGCCGTGACGGCAAACACAACTTCTATTCGATTCGCCAGACACACTTCCACCGCGTCGTCGCGCAACTTTTCCAAAA
>CAMDPK010000100.1 GCA_945904015.1 Candidatus Kuenenia stuttgartensis
AGCAAGTTCTGAGCGTCAAAGACAACACAATTCGCAATCGCCTCCCGGAAGTAGCCAGAGTCCTTCGCCCCCCTGGGACCAGCTGCTTCCGGGATTTTTCTTTTGACGTGGCCGACGCAGCTTGCGTCGGAGACAGCGGACGCTGGCAGCGTCCGCCACGAGGCTCAGTCCAGATCCGCCAATTGGCTCGACCCATCCGACTTCGCGATGACGACCAATCCGGTTTCCGTGACATGGAATCCTCGCTGGCGATCAAGGTCAAGGTCGTAGCCGATCTCCATCCCTTCGGGAACCTGCACGCCTTTGTCGATGATCGCACGGCGAATACGAGCATGTCGGCCGATGGTCACATTGCTGAGCAGAATCGACTCGCGCACGTCGGCATAACTGTTGATCCGCACGTTGGGCGAGAGAATCGAACGCTCGACCCGTCCGCCCGACACGATCCCGCCCTGCGAGACCAAGCTGTCGAGTGCGAGTCCGGCTCGCGGTTGATTTTCGTGCATGTCCGCAAAGACGAATTTCGGCGGCGGCAGCGAAGCGTGATACGTGCGGATCGGCCAGGAGGTGTCGTACAAATTGAACGGCGGCTGCACGGCAATCAGGTCCATGTTCGCCTCGAACAGCGCGTCCAACGTTCCGACATCGCGCCAGTACTGAGCCTGATTGGTGTCGCGGTCGCGAAACGGAAACGCTCGCACATGATGCGTCTGCACGACGGCTGGAATGATGTTCTTGCCGAAGTCGTGGGCGCTGTTCTGATTGGTCTCGTCGTTGCAGAGTTGTTCGAACAGAAACTTTGTGTTGAAGACGTAAATCCCCATCGACGCCAGACAGCGTCCGGGGTCGCCGGGAATCGGGTCGGGGTCGGCCGGCTTCTCGCGGAAGTTGATGATTCGCCGGTCCGAGTCAATCTGCATCACGCCGAACTGGTTGCCGTCTTTCAGATCCACCGGCAGGCAGCCGATGGTCAGATCGGCCCCTGAGTCGATGTGATCACGGAGCATCTCCGAATAATCCATCTTGTAGATGTGGTCGCCGGAAAGGATCAGCACGTACTTCGAGCGGGCTTTCTCGATCGAGTAAATGTTTTGATAGACGGCGTTGGCGGTGCCGGAATACCACTGCTCGCCGATCCGCTGCTGCGGCGGCAGGATGTCGATGAACTCGTCGAGTTCGCGGCACAAAAACCGCCACGCCAGATTGATGTGCCGATCGAGGCTGGCCGCCTTGTACTGCGTCAGCACCAGAATCCGCCGCAGTCCGCTGTTGACGCAGTTCGACAGCGTGAAATCAACGATGCGATAACAGCCGCCGAATGGCACAGCCGGCTTGGCGCGGTCACGAGTCAGCGGCATCAGCCGCTCACCCTTGCCTCCGGCCAGCAGTAACGTGACGACATCTCGCATCCGCTGCCTTTTTCAATGAGTGACTCCGAGTGCTGCGGGCAGATTATGGAGACTTCATCCGTCGGAGCAATTCACTCACGCCTCGTTTGCCGCAACCCTCGCCGGTCGCATATTGTTCGCGCCCCGTAGGTCAGCCTTCTCAGGCTGACTCGGACGCTTCCCAAATCGTCAATGGTGCATCCCGTCAGCCTGGGAAGGCTGACCTACTTTCTGGAGTTCCCCCGTGCCTGATCATCCCGAACATGTCGTTATCATCGGCTCCGGCCCCGCCGGCTGGGCCGCCGCCATTTATGCCGCGCGAGCCAGCCTCAATCCGCTCTGCATCGAAGGAGCAATGACTGAAGAAAACCGCATCAAGGGAACATTGCCGAAAGGACAACTCGCCCTGACCAGCGAGGTCGAGAACTACCCCGGATTCCCGGCCGGTAACCTCAACGAGTACCTCAAGACCGCGATCAGCGACGACCGCAAGATGATGCTCAACCCGGATGCCTCGCACGGCATCGACGGCCCCGACCTTGTCGAATTGATGCGGCAGCAGGCGACGAATTTCGGCACGCGAGTCATCACCGACGATGTCGTCGATGTTGATTGCAGCCAGCATCCGTTCGTGCTGAAGACGCTCGAAGGGCAGACGATCCGTGCGTTGTCGATCATCATCGCGACCGGCGCACGAGCCAACTATCTCGGCCTGGAAAGCGAAGACCGCTTCAAGAATCGCGGCGTCTCCGCGTGCGCAGTGTGCGACGGCGCGTTGCCGCGTTTCCGGAACAAGCCGCTCGTTGTCGTCGGCGGCGGCGACAGCGCGATGGAAGAAGCCAGCTATCTCTCAAAGTTCGCTTCGAAGGTGTTCATCACGCATCGCCGCGATGCATTCCGAGCCAGCAAGATCATGGCCGAACGAGTCCTCAAGAATCCGAAGATCGAAGTGAAATGGAACTCGACCGTCGCCGAGGTTCTCGGCGACGACAAGGCCGGAGTCACCGGAGTTCGCCTGCAAAGCACCGTTGATCCGTCGAAGACCGAACAGATCGATTGCTCCGGCTACTTCTGTGCGATCGGTCACACGCCGAACACCGACTTCCTGAACGGCCAGCTCAAGCTGACCGAGAAGAAATACATCGTCTGGACGACTCCGCAGCGAACCTTCACGACCGTCGAAGGAGTCTTCGCCGCCGGCGACGTCGCCGACGATTACTACCGCCAAGCCATCACCGCCGCCGGCAGCGGCTGCCAAGCCGCTCTCGACGCCGAACGCTGGCTCGCGGCGAAAGGTTTTGAGTGACGCCCGGCCGAATGCCGTGAGCCGAATGCCGATCGCCGTTATCTCACTTTTTTTGGAATGTCCCGATGCTCACGAAAGAAGGCTGCCTCACTCGCCGTGCGCGACTCTGGAACGTCGTTCCGAACGACGTCGAATGGCTGCTGGTCGCCGATCCGCGGCACGTCAAATACCTCGCGAACTTCTGGATTCCGCCGTTCAGCTTCTCCGGCGGCGAACGAGTGTTGCTGCTGCTCGAACGAGGCGGCAAGGCCACGCTGCTCGGCGACAACTTTTCGTTGAAGTCGGGAGTCGGCGAGGCGTTCGTCGACGACGAGGTGGTCGAGAAGTGGTACGACCATCAGCACTCGGTCGCGAACCGCGATCACGTTTTGTTTCGAGCGTTGCTGCAAGTCGCCGGCAAACTGCGTGGCCGCAAGGGAGCCATCGAAGCCGAGTGGCTGCCAGTCGGAGCACGCGATGCGCTCGGAGTCGGCGATGCCGAATTGGTCCCCGCAGCGGTCGGTTCTTTTATTCGCAATCTGCGACGCCGCAAAGAGCCGGACGAGATCGCGTTGCTCGAACAGTGCATGCGCGCCACCGATGTGGGTCATGCGTGGGCACGCGAGAACGTGAAGCCGGGCATGACCGAGTTGGACGCCTACCGCGGCGTGCAGTCCGCGGTTCTGGCGGCAGCCGGCCGAGTCGGCTTCATCTACGGCGACTTTCGTGCGAACAGCCCAGCGCAGCCGAAGTCCGGCGGATTGCCAACGACTCACGCGATGCAACCGGGAGAGCTTTTCGTCCTCGACTATTCGGCCGTGTTGGAGGGCTATCGCAGCGATTTCACGAACGTCATCGCCATCGGCAAGCCATCCAATCAGCAGCGAGAAGTCTTCGCCGTCTGCCAAGCCGCGATGGCCGCCGCAGAGAAAGTTCTCAAAGCCGGAGCACGAGCCGCCGATGTCTTCGCTGCCGCGAGTGCTCAATACAAGTCGTCACCGTTTGCGGCGCAGGGCTATGACCACCTCACCCATCATGCTGGCCACGGCATCGGTCTCGCACATCCGGAACCGCCGATCCTCGTGCCGCAAAGCGACGACGTGCTGGAAGCAGGCGATGTCCTGACGCTGGAACCCGGCTTGTACGTCGAAGGTGTCGGCGGAGTCCGTATCGAACACAACTACCTCATCACCGAAACTGGCTACCGCCGACTCAGCAACCACATCATTGCGTTGGATTAGTGGGGCAGGTTTTCAACCTGCCCGTCCAGGGCGGGCAGGTTGAAAACCTGCCCCACGAAGGGAAGTGCCTCAATGCTCGATCTGCAATTCGTCTGTGAGAACCGTGAAGCCGTTGAAGCCAACTGTCGCAATCGCGGAGTGACGGTTGACCTCAGCCAGCTTCTGACTTTGCGTGACCAGCGCAGCAAGTTGATCGTCGAAGGGGACAATCTTCGACGTGAGCAGAAAGAAATCTCATCTCAGATACCGTCGACGAAGGACGCCGCCGAAAAGCAAAAGCTGATCGCCAAAGGCAAAGAACTGCGCGAAGCCATCACCGCGAACGAGAAACTGGCTGCCGAAGTTGAACCGCAACTGCGAGACATTCTCGTCGGCATCCCGAACATGACGCACCCCGACGCTCCGGTCGGGCTGGAAGCCGACAGCAAGTGCCTGCGGATTGTTGGCGAGATCAAGAAATTCGACTTCAAGGCTCTCGATCACGTTGCACTCGCCGAGAAGCACGATCTGATCGACCTCGAAGCGGGCGCGCGCGTCACCGGGCACGGCTTCTACTTTTTGAAGAACGAGGCCGTGCTGCTCGAACTGGCGTTGATCCAGTACGCCGTCGAAAAGCTGCGCATGGCCGGGTTCACATTGCACACAACGCCGGACCTCGCTCGGCACGAGATCATGGAGGGAACCGGCTACATGCCGCGCGGGCCGGAGACGCAGATTTACTCGGTCAACAACAGCGACCTCGCGCTCGTCGCGACGGCCGAGATCACGCTCGGCGGCATGTTGAAGGATCACATCCTCGACATCGAGAAGCTGCCGTTGAAGTACGCCGGCATCTCGCACTGCTTCCGCACCGAGGCGGGTGCTCACGGCAAGGCGACGAAGGGGATCTATCGCGTGCATCAATTCACGAAGGTCGAGATGTTCGGCTTCACCGCGCCGGACCTCGCCGAGTCCAACAAGTTCCACGAACTGATCCTGAGCATCGAGGAAGACATCTTCCAAGGCTTGGGCATTCCGTACCGAGTGCTCGACATTGCCAGCGGCGACCTGGGCGGGCCGGCGTATCGCAAGTTCGACCTCGAAGCCTGGATGCCCGGCCGCGGCGAAGCGGGCGAGTGGGGCGAGATCACCTCCGCCTCGAACTGCACCGATTTTCAATCTCGCCGGCTGGGCATCCGCTGCAAGCTGCCGGACAAGAAAGGGACGCACTTCGTCCACACGCTCAACGGCACCGCCATCGCGATCACGCGAGCCATGATCGCCCTCCTCGAAAACCACCAACAACCCGACGGCAGCATCGTCATCCCGGAAGTGTTGAGAAAGTGGATGGGGATTGAAAAGATCGGCTGACGTAGACGTAGGGTGGGTCGAGTCATCGAGACCCACAAAGCGCTGGCAATCCCCACGCCTTCAATGTTCAATGCACCGGTCCCAGCACCGAGGACGCAGCGTGATCTATCAGGTCGAGTTCAAGCCGCGAGCCATCAAAGACCTCAAAGTCTTGCCGGTGGCAGACCATCGCCGCGTGGTCTCAAAGATTGAAGTGTTGCAGAACAACCTCGGAGGAGACGTCAAGCAGTTGACCAACTTCACGCCGGAGTACCGATTGCGTGTGGGAAACTATCGAGTCTTGTTTGAAGTCGAAGACGACAAGGTCATTGTTTATCGCATCGTCCATCAGAAAGACGCCTACCGTTAGCGGAGCCCATGATGTTGAAGTTGAAACTGCATCCCGAAATCCTGGTCAAAGATGGCCAGAAACAATTTGCCGTCTTGCCGTATGAGGAGTTCTTGGCGATCCAAGAACGACTGGCCGATGCCGACGACCTCTTGGAACTTCGCAAAGCGAAACAAACTGAAGGCCGGAAACGCTCAGTCCCGTTGACCGAGGTGAAGCGACAACTGGGATTGCGATAGCGAACAGGGGTGGCACCGTCGACACGCTCAACGGCACCGCCGTCGCGATCACGCGAGCCATGATCGCCCTCCTCGAAAACCACCAACAACCCGACGGCAGCATTGTCATGCCGGAAGTGCTGAGAAAGTGGATGGGGATCGAAAGGATCGGATGACGTAGGGTGGGTCGGGTCATCGCGAGGCCCACTGCCGCGAATCCCAATGGTGGGTCTCGATGACGCGACCCCTAAACGTGTCCCAGCCCGTCGCCAGCAGCTCTGCACTGGAAAGTCTATGCGATTTTATTACCGAGCGAGCTGTGTTGTTATTGTGCTCTCTATGATGACGACGGCTTACGCCGACGTCCTTCTGCCGGGCTATAGAGGCGTGTCGCATCAGTTGGTTTTTGAAGACTCGGAGGCACTTAGGTCGCATCGCTTGGTTGCGGCGCCGATACGAGGGTTCGGTGGAGTTGTCGAACTCGAGCCAGGTAAACCGTTTCGTTTTTCGACCAAGTACGGCACGAGGTTCTATGTGGTCCCTCGCGAAGTCGAAGGTTTGCCGGACTTCCATCGAGAACTTTACGGAACATGGCCCTCCACGAAGCCACCAGTGACAGAAATCAATGCAGTTCCGATGGCGAGTCGAGTCGAGTCAGCAATCACGACATTGAGGCTCGTCAGCGTCGATTCAGCGGAGCCTGTCATCGAAATCGTCGAACACGTCGAACACCTATCAAGCTTGATTCTTGAATTGGTTCCTTTGGCGGTTGTATTTGTGATGGGAAGTTGCGTCTGCATCTATGTGTATCGGAAGACGCGCCGCAGCAGTGCGACAGCGGCAACTTCGCTAAAAAAGGGATCCTCGTGAGCCTGTATGTCACGGCACTTGCGCTGACACTTGAAGCCGAATTAATCGTCGGTGCGTTTTGGCTGTGGATCACGCGGTCGAGGTTACCGGTGCGTGATTGGGTGCTGTGTATTATTGGGCTTAACCTCGTCAGCCACTCGTTGGCCTGGGCGATCATCGCATTTGGGCATGGAGGCTTCTGGCCGGTCGAATGCAACGTGACCCTGTTTGAAGCTTGTGGCCTGAAAGTGATCCTGGGTCAAAGATGGAAGAACGCCGCTCTTCTGAGCCTTTCTATGAACATGACGACCATCTTCATCGCAACAATGACCCTGTGAGGCGACGCTGCAGAAGCGGGCCAGCCAAGTAGGGTCGGCTCCTGCCTACCATTTCTGTCTGTTGCTCTCGATCAACGCCAAGGCAAGCGGGAACCTGCCCTACTCGGGTTCGCCGATGGTGGTTGACATACGGAGGAGTTGGGCTTGGGTCGATTCGTCCGAAAAGCACGCCCAGCCGAGTAGGGTCGGCTCTTGCCGACCGATCTGTTGAGTGATTCAGATCACGCGACGGTCGGTTCCCATTTTCCCGGCACGATGATGGCCTCGTCTTCGCCGGGCCACGGAGGCATGGTGATCGCGACGGCGGTGAGTGACCCATCGTCGCAGGAGCGGAATTGGAAGTGAGTCTTCAGCGGGATCGTGAGGCAAACGCCCGGTTCCAGGGAGACGATCTCTTCGCGATCCGCTTGCTTGCGCCACATTTCACCTCGACCGGACAGGCAGAACCAAATCTCTTCGACGGTTCGATGAGTCACCGCTTTCGACGTTTGACCGGGAGACAACTCAAAGTGAGCCATCCCGCCGCCGCTCAAGCCGAGCAAGATGCGCACTCCCGATCCATCCGGAGCAGTGACATCGGGCATCGGGGGCAATCGCATGGTGCTGAACTCTGTCATTGGACCTACCCTTTGCCTGAAAATGAGTGTCGTCTGCAAACCACAGATCACTTCCCTTGCGATGTGAGACCTGACATGACCGGAGTAGAGGCCGATTCCGAATTGAAAAAACTTTGCCTGGATCAATTTCTGAAACTGAGTTCGATGGCAGAAACTGGAGGGCACGCCAAGTTCATGATCCAAAACGGGGAAGTCCGAGTGAACGGCGACGTTGAAACTCGACGACGCCGGAAACTGGCGGTCAACGATATTGTGGAAGTTGGCGGCAAACGACTGACAGTGCAGAGTGAAGAGTGCAAAGTGAAGAATGAGCAGGTCAGCAGTCGGCTGGCGTTTTGATTTTGCACTTTGCAATCTTCACTCTGCACTTTGCACTGCGTTCGGCTCGTCACGCGGAGCGATGACGGCTACGTTGGCTGCGCGTGACTTGACTGTCGCGAGGCGAGCCGCAAGAGTTCCGCCCTCTTTGACGTGCCGCAGTGAGCCATAGGGTCAGGCTTCGCGGTTCGTCGGTTGCGAGCAAACGGATTTGATTCGTCGGTGGTCGCGCAGATGAGAGCCTTCGTGGCTCGCAGGCTGGCTGGGAACTCAGCTTGAGCGGCACCGCCTCTTACGAAGTCGTTGGCGGAGACGTCGCGCGCTTTGTGGCCAGCATGTCGGTCGTCGCTTTGCGGCGGCGGCCTCGCTGGCAGGACGAAGGAAACGGATTTCATGCTCACAAGTTTGGCCTTGCTGTTGCTGATGGACCCTTCCGTCGGCGTGCAGCCGCAACAACTGGCTGCGAATCTGCCCGCGCATTTCACCAGCTACACGCTGGCGTATCGTGAGGCTCAACGGTCGAAAAAACCGCTGCTCGTCGTGTTGAATCCGGGGGAAGACTCTGCCGACGTGCCGGTGCATTTGGGGGACGTCCGTAGGACAGAGCAGCGCCGCAAGCTGCTGGAACGCTTCGTCGTCGTCGAAATTGACACCACGACCAGTCACGGCGAGGCAGTTCACAAGCTGTTCGAGAACAAGCCGCTGCCGCATGTGGCGGTGATTGAACGCGAGCAGCAGTGGCAGGTCTTTCGCACCAGTCGCAAGCTGCAAGGCGAAGACTGGAACAAAATCCTCCAGACGTTTCAAAATGGAGACCGCACGGCCTCGTTGAACCTCGACGTTCAACTGCCGTGCCCCACCTGACTGTGAACTGCATCGCTCGCCCGTGCGGCGAGCATTCTCGGACAGGAGTGAACACGGAGGAATCGTTGCGGAAGGAGTCTGCGACGGGTGAAGGGACTCACCGAAGGGGGGGCGGCTGCACGCCCCCCTTTTTTGTTGCGCGGACGGTTCGCGTGCGGCGACGTGGGCAATAGAATCTCGCCCGTTGAATGTGGCGGAATGCGGAGCAAGCAATTCCGTAGCACGACCCCTTGTGGGTCGGTCGATGGTGCCATCTAAGTTGGATCACCCACGCCACAAGGGCCTGGGCTACACTCAAGCCGTCGAACTCGGAGGGGGCGAGATGCGGATTCGTGAGCTGTGCATTGGCGTCGCGTTCTTCGCGAGCGTGCTGGTCGTCACGGCCAGCGAGCCGAATGTTTCACGCGCCGAGGCCAAGTCCGATCACTGGGCCTACACGCCTCCGAAGCAGACAACACTGCCACAGGTTCGCCAGCGAGATTGGTGTCGCAATGGGATCGACTTCTTTGTGCTCAACCGGATCGAGCGGGAACGCTTGGCACCGTCGCCACCCGCCGAAAAGGAAAAACTGTTGCGGCGCGTGTCGCTCGATTTGATCGGTCTGCCGCCGCCGCTCGACGAGTTGAATTCGTTTCTGGCGGATGACTCCTCGGACGCTTACGAACGAGCAGTTGATCGGTTGCTCGCGTCACCGGCGTATGGCGAGCGCTGGGCAACGCCGTGGCTCGATGCAGCGCGGTATGCCGACAGCAACGGGTTTCAGCGAGATGGGCATCGGTCGGCGTGGGCATTTCGCGATTGGGTCGTCAGAGCACTCAACGACGACATGCCGTTCGATCAATTCACGGTCGAGCAACTCGCGGGAGACCTGCTACCGAACGCGACTTTGGATCAACGCATCGCGACCGGCTTTCATCGCGGTACGACGGTCAACGTCGAGGCCGGGACGGACCAGGAAGAGAATCGCGTCAATCAAGTCTTTGACCGAGTGAACGTCACTGGCACCGTCTGGCTCGGAACGACATTCGAATGCTGCCAGTGCCACAACCACAAATACGATCCGTTTTCGCAGGACGAGTACTACCGGCTGTTCGCATTCTTCAACAACACCGAGATCGAAACGCGGGAGCAGTCGAAGGGGAGTGCCGGTCGCAACTTTTACGGCCCGTCGGCGGAGTTGCCCGATTCGCCTGAAGCGATCTCGCGCCGGCAAACCGCGTCCGAGCGAATGCAGTCGCTGACGGCCGCGTGCGAGCAGCACGAGCAATCGCGCGAGGCGGACTTTGCCGCCTGGCAGAAGTCGATGGCCGATGCCGTCCAAGCCGGCGATCCGCCGAAAGAAGTCACGGCGGTCCTGCTGAGAATTCTCAAGACCGCCGAAGCCCGAAGAAACAGGAAGCAGCAACAGCAATTGAAGGACTTCTTCTTCGACCGCGACACCGAGTTGAAAGCGATGCGGCAGGAATTGACTCGCGCGAAGCAAGAACTCGAACAACTCAAGCCAGCGACTTCGCTGGTCATGTTGGAACGCGACGAGCCGCGCGAAACGCGGCTGCTCAAGCGAGGCAACTTCGAGACACCGGGCGAGGTGGTCGAGTCTGGCACACCTCGCGAGTTGCCGAAGTGGCAGGCGGACTTGCCTCGCAACCGACTGGGCTTCGCTCGCTGGTTGGTCACTGCGGACAACCCTTTGGTTTCGCGAGTCATCGTCAATCGCTGGTGGGCGGAGTTCTTCGGCCGCGGGCTGCACGCGACTCCCGAAGATTTCGGCGTGATGTCGGAAGAGCCGCTGCACCGCGAGTTGCTCGATTGGCTGGCAGTCGAGTTTGTCCGCAGCGGTTGGTCGATGAAGCATGTGCATCGCCTGATCGTCACGTCGGCGACGTATCGGCAATCTGCTCGCGCGACTGCGGAACTGCTGACACGCGATCCGGACAACAGACTGTTCACACGCGGGCCGCGGCAACGGTTGACGGCGGAGTCGATTCGGGATCAAGCCTTGGCGGTCAGCGGTTTGTTGGCTCGCAAGCTGGGCGGGCCGCCGGTTTATCCACCGCAGCCCGCGAACATCTGGCGCGTGACCGGTGCCGTGGACAACAAGTATCCGACATCGACTGGCGCGGATCGTTTTCGGCGTGGCGTCTACACGGTTTGGCGGCGCAGTTCGCCGTATCCGAGCTTTGTGAACTTCGACGCTCCAGACCGAGCGGCTTGTGTCATTAAACGCCCACGCACGAACACTCCGTTGCAGGCGCTGACGTTACTGAACGACCCTGTCTACATGGAGGCGGCCGCCTCGCTGGCGGAGTTGTTGCGAACGGACGACGTTGCCGCTGGCATCGACGCTGGATTTCGACTGTGCCTCGCGCGTTCGGCGAGCAGTTCGGAAACCACGATCCTGCGCGAGTTGTGGGAATCGGAACGTGCTCGCTTTGAGGCGAATCTCAGCGAAGCCAAACAAGTGCTCGGCGCGAAAGCCGCGAGCGTCAGCGCTCGCGATCTGCCAGCGCAGGCCGCTTGGGTTTCGGTGACGAACGCGATGCTCAACCTCGACGAGTTGATCACGAAAGGTTGAGACGTGACGGAACGAGTGTGGCGACCGCGCGTGCTGGTGCTGCCGATCGCGGCGGCGATCATTGTGGGACTGGTCGCGTTCAAGCTTTCGCAACCACCGCAGCAACGTTCGGCGGCGATGCTCGACGAGCGGCGGCCGGCTCCGAAATTCTTGGCGCTCGACAGCCAGAATGAACTCTTGAAGTTCGAGCGCTATCTCGGTCGCCAAGAGGTGCTGTTGATTTTCTTCGACGGCGAAGCGGGAGCCGATCGCGATCCGGTGCTGCTGCGAGCGCGGCAGCAGTTCCCCGAACTCAAGCGTCACGGCGTGCAGGTCGTGGGAGTCAGCGCCGCGATCCCGCAGTACAATCGACAAGCGATGGAACGAGGCGGCAAGTTTCCATTCCCGCTGTTGTCCGATCCGGAGTTTCTCATTCACAAACTTTGGGGCCGCTACGACGAGGACCGAATAGAGACTCAAACTGGAGTCTTCTGGATCGACCGCGCGGGACAAGTGGCTTGGGCGGGCAAGTCGCCGCGATCGGAAGCGGACCTTGATCGTGTACTGCCGCCGTTGAAAGAGCCCTCTTCTTCAGAAGTGAAGTGACATGTCCGAATCCGTTCCCACCAAAACCGACGACGGTTCGCAGCGTTTCGGAAATTCGCCGAGCGAGTTCTCAGGGACGAAAGTAATGCTCGGTATTTTCGTGCTCGCGATCGCCGCATCGGCGAGCGTTTGGATTTTCTCGTACTACCATGCGAAGCCATTTCAGCCACTGCAGACCGCGATCCATCGAGCGTTCCCGAAGGCGTACCCGCAAGTGCAGGGGGGACAGCGGAGGATGCACCGCAACACACCCAAGACGTTGCGGATCACCATGCAAGTCGGCTTCGATCCGGAGCCTCGCGAAGCGGATGAGCAAGTCGCGGTGGTGGTCACTCGCTTGGAAGAATTGGCTCGGCAGCACCTCGACTTTCCGAGCTTCGAGATCTTTGAAATTCATCTCGTGCGGCGTGTGCCGGAACACAAATCGAAAACACGCACCGTCACGCGCGAGATCCCTGTCCCCTCGGCGAGCGGAGGACGTTAGTCCTCCGAGTTTCGGTCAGTGCGCGACCTTCTCGGAGGGTTGACACCCTCCGCTCGCCGGGCCGCAGAATTCACGACCCCGGCAGGAAGCCACGTTCGCGTAGCTCTTGGACGTTGTCCGGCGCGCTGGCCATGACTCGCTCAGTCGTGTATTTCAGCAGCGCGACTCCACCGAGTTTCGGCGGAGCGGTCAGGATCGCCACACGGTCCTCGTCTTCCAAATCGAGCTGCTTGTTGAGCTTCTCGACAACCTCTTCAACGCTGTCGCTGACCAGCTTTTTCTCGGTGGACGAGTTTCGGATTCTGAGGTTCGAGAAAGCAGCCGTCCGAGCCATCAAGAATTGAACGAAGTCCGACTCGTCGTTTTCCTCGAAGAAGTCTTCGAACTCCGGACGCATGTTGTCGGGAGTGATGATCAGCGGGCGGCTGACTTTGACTTCGCCCTTCGTGACGCTGACAGTCGCTCCCGGCTTCCGACCACCGCAGACCAGAAAGTACGGCAAGTCAGAAACGTCAAACGTGAACAGCCCCTGCTGCACCGGCCGAGCGATCTCGACGGCCTGCCAAGCTCTCATGAAGCGGGCTTCATCGTCAAAGGGGTTGAACAACATCGTTTGATTCCGTTTGGGAGCCATCATCTCTGGCGGCACCAATTGAGCACCAGGAGTTGACAGCAACACGCGATAGTTGACTTGGACTGGCGTCATCTGACAAGCCCTCCCGTATGACTGCCGAGAAACTGCTGGCCCGATCTCTTGTGGCAGTGCGGACGTGTCCGTCGCAAAGTCCGTGCCCAGAACGGAGCGGCTTGGTCAGGTGTTTGACAAGAAAACGGTCCGTGCGGCATAGTTCTGTCGCTCGAAGGTGGTGCGATGTTCGCCTGCCATCGTTCCAAGGGATTGTTCACGAGTTGCAAGTTCAGGAGAAATCACAGCATGAGCGGACCGATCGTTCGGACAGGCACGACCCCGGAATTCTGGAAGAATTGGGATCAGGTCTTCGGCGGAAAAAAGAAGAGCACTTCGTCCGCAGCCCCGAAGGCTGCCAAAAAGAAGGCGGCGAAGGCCGCCGCCGCGCCGAAAAAGGTGGCAAAAAAGTCCGCCAAAAAGGCAGCAAAGAAGAAGTAGTGTGGGCGACGCGTCTCGCGTCGCTTCCGCCTCGGGCGGACGCGACGCATTCGCCACGAGGACCGCATCGTGACCGAGCGTCGCTCCAAGTTGCTCGTCGTCGCGGCTGTGTGGCTCAGCTTTCTGCTCACGTCGCTCGTCTCTGCGCCGATCCCGGCGGTGAATGAGCCACACTACCTCGCGATGGCGCGGCACTGGTGGAACCCGTCGTGGTGCGCGGATGATTTGTTCCTGTCGTCGTTCCCCGCGCATCAA
Source organism: Candidatus Kuenenia stuttgartensis (assembly GCA_945904015.1). Taxonomy (GTDB): domain Bacteria; phylum Planctomycetota; class Planctomycetia; order Planctomycetales; family Planctomycetaceae; genus SXKJ01. Next base: position 13,822 of record CAMDPK010000100.1, read on the forward strand.
GTTTTCTATTGGACGTTCGGCTGGCTGACGCTGTGGTTCGACTTCGCAACGGTCGCGTTTCTCGGACGTGCGATCAGCCTTGCGATGGTTGCCGCCAGTTGGACGTCGCTGGCCTCTCGGCTGCAACGCGAGGACTTGGAACATTCGTCGCCGCGCGCATCGGTGTTGCTCGCGGCGTGGCTGTTCCTGGGATTGCAAGCGATCGGCAACTTGTCCGGCGAGTGGCTGATCGGAGGTTTTGAATCTAAGGTCGTCGCGTACTCGCTGGTGTTCTGGTCGATCACGGCGATGCTCGATCGACGGTTGCTCACGGCTGCCGCGTGTGGCGGAGCGGCGATCAGTTTTCATCCGATCATCGGGCTATGGCATCTGGCAGCGATGTGTTTTGCCGAGCTGGTTCAGTTCGATATCGAACTCTCGCGATGGCGGCGTTGGTTGGTCGCGATGGCTTTGCTGGTGCTCGTGGCTCTGCCCGGACTTTGGCCAGCCATCGAGATGTTGCGTGCGTCGAGTACCCGTACCAGCGTGATTGCCAACTACATCCAGGTGTATTACCGGCTGAAGCATCATCTTGACCCGATGGACTTTGGAGTTGCGAAGTACGTCGGGTACGGAACGCTGGGTGGGGTGTGGTGGAGCTTGTGGTGGTGGCAGAGGCGTCAACGAACCGGAACACGCAATGCTCGTTGGTGGGTCGGCTACGTTTTCGCAGCCGCTCTGTTTGTCGGGGTGGGATTGGTTGCGGGAATGGGGCCGCGACCGCAACCTGCGAATCTGCTGTCAGAGACTCATTGGCGGATGGTGGTGCTGAAGTTCTATCCGTTCCGCTTGTTCGACCTGCTGCTGCCGGTCTCCGTGGCGATCCTGTTGCCGAGACTCGTCAAGCAGCGCTGGCTCTGGGCTGCGGGAGTCGTTGGGCTTCTCTGGGGATTGGTTTCGACTCACGCCTTGCCGCCGCGCAATCAGTTGCCGGCGGCGATGCGAGCCGACTGGCGGGAAGCCTGTCGGTGGTCTGCCGCAAATACTCCGGCGGACACGGTCTTTCACACACCCTTCGAGGCCGAGGCGTTCAAGTGGTTCGCTCAGCGAGCGGAGTACGTCAATCTCAAGGACTGCCCGCAAGATGCGACCGGCGTCGTGGAGTGGAATCGACGGATGCTTCTGATCACGAAGTGGAGCGAGAAGAGTTTTGTAGACAACGAGACGTACTCGGCCGACGAATTGCGTGAATTGGTCCGACAGACCGGAGTCCGTTTCGCGATCACTCGCACGCGAGTTCGGTACGACGCGGACTTGCTGTACTCGAACGACACCTACAAGATTCTGCGTCTGCCGGAGTCGAATTCAGTAGACCACCGATAGCCAATTACCGAATCGGCGCTGGACTGGTCCTTCTCCCCTTGGGAGAAGGTGGCCGAAGGCCGGATGAGGGATTCAACAACCAGGAGACCACCGAATGCTCACGCGATGGACCGTGATCGTCGTCATGAGTGCGATTCTTTTGACCGCCTCCGAAGCAGCGAGGTCCGCCGATCCAAAACCGACCACCGGCCGCGCCGCACTGACCGGTGAGGTCTCCGGAAAGTCGATCACCGACGTGCCGGCTCCCGATCGCAAAGGCGAAGACTGGCCGTGCTTCTTGGGAACGCTTGGCACCGGCGTCTGCAACGAAACGAACTGGCTGAAGAGCTGGCCCGAAGGGGGGCTGACGACGGCGTGGTCAAAACGAGTCGGCACCGGCTACAGCGCACCGTCGGTGATCGGGAATCGGCTGGTCGTGATTCATCGGCCGCGCGGCAACGACGAGATCGTCGATTGCTTGCGAGCCGACAACGGCGAGCCGCTTTGGCAATTCAAGTACGCGACCGAGTACGAAGACCGCTACGCCTACAACAACGGCCCGCGATGCACGCCGCTGTTGACGAAGACTCGCGTCTTCACGTTCAACCCCGAAGGAAAGTTGTTCTGCCTGGACCTCGTGACTGGCCAGCAAATCTGGGCGAGGGACTGCGGCAAGGACTTTCGCATCCCCGACGAAGAGAACTTTTTCGGCGTAGGCTGCACGCCGATTCTCGAAGGCAATCTGTTGATCGTGCTAGTCGGCGGGCAACCGAACTCCGGCGTCGTCGCCTTCAATGCCGAAACTGGTGACACCGAATGGCAGAGCGTCGGCAAGAGAACATGGGACGGCGTCGAGACCGGCGGCTCGATCAAGCCAAAATACGAATGGACCGGGACCGAGTCGCTTTACAGCTACTCGACGCCGATCGCCGCGACGATTCACGGACGCCGGCATCTGCTGTGCCTGATGCGGCAAGGGTTAGTGTCGCTCGATCCAAAGGACGGCTCGGAGAATTTTAAGTTTTGGTTTCGACCGAAGGAACGCGACTCGGTCAATGCGGCTCGACCGGTGGTCATCGGCGACAAGATTTTTCTGTCGGCCGCGTACAAGACTGGGTCGGCGCTGTTGCAAGTCGATCCGTCGGGCAAGAACTACACAGTTCTTTGGCAGAACGCTCGCAACATGCTGAACCACTGGTCCACGACGATTCACGTCGATGGGCACCTCTACGGCTTCAGCGGGCGGCACGAGAACGAGGGGGAATTGCGCTGCCTCGATTTGAAGAGCGGCAAGGTGGCCTGGCAGTCGACCGGCTACGAAGGGGACATCTCGAAGCTCACCCAAAGTCCGACGACGGGCGAGATCAAAGACGGCACTGGAAAGACAATTCCGTTTCCGCTGCTGGGCCGCGGCTCGAAGATTCAGATCGGCGACCGCTTCCTGATCCTCGGCGAACGAGGCACGTTGGCGCTGGCGAAGGTCAACACGGGGAAGTACGAGGAACTCGGCCGGATGTCAGTGACCGGCATCAAGTACCCGGCGTGGGCCGCACCGGTGCTGTCTCGCGGCCGAGTCTACTTGCGAAGCGAGACGCATCTCGTCTGCTTGGATTTGGCGGAGTGAACGTAGCCCTGTCGCTCCGCGACAGGAAAGCCAAGACGCTAGCGACTTCCAAATGCCAGTGAGTACCGCGATGCCACAACGACATTCGGCTCTCCTGTCGCGGAGCGACAGGGCTACGAACGAGCCTCGATCTCATCCAGCTTCCGCAGCCGACGATCGGCGTTGAACGTCGGCGGGGGCAGCGAGTTCGCGAGTTGCAGCGAGTCGTCGATGCTGATCTCGTCACGTCGAACCGCCTCACCTCGAAAGATCGGCAGGCCATGATTGCGAGCGATGATCTCTCGCCGAGTCCGGCCGTGCGGTGTGTCGGGCCACGGGCCGTTGTGCTCGCGAAGTTCGAAGAAGCAGGGCACGACCGACTTCATGTAGGCCCAATAGCCCGGATGGTCCGTCTGCAAAAACAGCTTGCCGCCCGGAACGAGCGCGCGATGCGCGAGCGCCAGGAACTCCGGTGTGATGAGCCGGCGGTGAATCTGTGCCGAATCGTAGAACGGTTGCGGATGATAAATGTGAATCTCCGTGACCGAGCCGGCCGTGACATGCTCGGCGAGCAGTTCTCTGCCCCCGATGACTGCGAAGCGAATGTTGCTCAGCCCGCGCTGGTTGCCTCGGCGAGTCGCGTAGCGGATCACGACCGGCAAAATGTCGATACCCAGATGATCGCAGTCCGGTTTCGCGATCGCGCTGCTTAGTGTCGAGCGGCCGTTGCCGCAACCGATGTCGATGACGATTGGTGCTCGGCGTCCGAACAGCGCTTCCCAATCGAGCAAACCGTCTGGCACTTTTTTGAGAGCAGTCTTGGCCCATTGCTCCGGCGGCAAAACACGACCGGGAATCGGCACACCGAATTCGTGTTCGATCTCACCCGGCTGCGGTTGTGACTGTGGCATGAACTTTTCGCAGAAATCCGTACCGCAACCGTCAGGGAGCGGCCAGGTGCGTTAGAAGAGGCCGCTCCCTGACGGTCGCGGTACGGTTGAGTGACACGTTCGACACGAACGCGGGGCGGCAACATAATCGCCTCTCGCCTTGTCCGCATCCCACGAGACGTCTGATGAAACTGAAATGCTTGCCGGAGGATTTTCGAGTCACCGAGCTGACCGACCGCCCCACTCACGGCCGAGGCTCGTTCGCCATTTACAGGCTGACCAAGCAATCGCTCGGCACGCCGGAGGCGATTGATGCGATCTTGCGACGCTGGAATTTGGCTCGGCAGCAGGTCAGCTACGGGGGCTTGAAGGACCGGCACGCCGTCACCGAGCAATTCGTCACGATCAAAAACGGGCCGCGCAACGATTTGTCGCAGACCAGTTTGGAACTGAATTATCTCGGCCAAACCGACCGGCCGTTCGACGCGGCGGACCTCATCGGAAATCGTTTCACGCTGGTCCTGCGTTCGATGTCGGATGCCGAGGTCGCGAGCGCTGAGCTGGCTCTGAGCGATGTCGCGGTCAACGGCGTGCCGAACTATTTCGACGATCAACGCTTCGGCTCGTTGGGGCAGTCGGGCGAGTTCATCGCCGTGCCGTGGTGCCGAGGGGACTACGAGCGAGCGTTGTGGCTGGCTCTCGCCGATCCGAACGAACACGACCGGCCGGACGATCGCAAGGAGAAGCAATTGCTCCGCGACCGTTGGGGAGACTGGCTCGGCCTCAAAACAGACATGCCGCGCGGTAGCCGGCGGAGCATCGTGACGTTTCTCGTCGATCACCCGACCGACTTCCGCCGCGCACTGGCCCTGATGCGCAGCGACCTGCGCGGCTTGTGGCTCTCGGCCTTTCAAAGCGCTGTCTGGAATCGGCTGCTCGCTGAATCGTTGCGAGACCCCTGCCGGCCGGAGCAATTGTTCGACGTCGCGTTTGGCGAGCGGCCGTCACCGTTCTTTCACTCGCTCAACGAACCGCAACGTGGCGAGTTGCTCGAACTCCGCCTGCCGCTGCCGTCCGGACGGCTCAAACTGGAAGCCGGCCCACTGTTCGACCGCCTGCAACGAGTGCTCGCCGAGTTCGGCCTCGAACCGCGGACAATGCGCGTCAAATTCCCCCGCGACGCGTTCTTCTCCAAAGGCCAACGAGCCGCGATCTACGTCCCCGCGAATTTGCAGCACGAGTCTGACCACGACGAGCTGTATGAAGGCCGGCACAAGCTGACGCTTTCGTTCGATCTCCCGCGCGGCTCCTACGCGACGATCCTCATCAAGCGACTGACCGAGACTCCATCGGGCAACACCACCCAGCGTGAATGATCACGGGGAGTTTCCCGTCGCCGCGAATGACGGATCGAGTTCGGTGGCTCGGTCAAAGTCGAGCTTTGCGTCTTGGTGCCGGCCGAGCGCGTTGAAGGACAGCGCGCGATTGTAGAAGCAGCCGGCCTGGCGCGGGTTGGCTCCGATGCAAACGCTGAACGCGGCGACGGCGTCTTCGTACCGGGCCAGACGGTAGGCACACAGGCCGAAGTAAAAGTTCGACCACAGTCCAGCCGGGTCGAGGCGGCGAGCGGCAGCGAGTTCCTCGGCGGCTTCCGCGACTCGGCCGGCAGTCAGCAGTGCTCGTCCGAGTGCGTAGTGTTCCCAGCCTGGAGATCGTGCGCTGCGATGAGTGGCTGGCGGCGTTGATTGGGGGCGAGCGAACGCGGTTCCAGACAGCGGATTCTCGCCGCGACAGAGGGCTTGTTCGACATCGAGTACGTGGCTGGGTCCGAAAAGCTCCTCGGCTTCGGCGAGCGTGCGAAGTGCTGGCTCGCGGCCGTTTTTGTCGGCGGCGGATTGACGTTGCAAGTTGGCCCAGAAGATGGCAACGTCCAGCAGGTCTGCTGTGACTTCGGCATTCTCCGCAGCCGCCAGTTTTTCGGCGATCGGACGCCGTTTGTCCCAGAACTGGCGGCACAAATCGGCCAGTTGTTGCCGGCGAGCGGTCGGCAGTTCGGTGTCGCAGAGAACTCGAACTTGATCGGCCAGTTGATGCAGCTCGGAGATCAAGACCTGGCGGCGAGCGACGGCCAGTTGATCACGCAATCGATTGGCCAGTTCGCTACGGAACGGGACCGATTGCAGCACGGCCGCGCCTCTTTCCAGAGTGGTCACGGCTTCTCGCGGCTGACCGGATCGGAGTTGATTACGGGCGTCGAGCAGCCACTGTTCGGCTTCGCGAGTTCGTTGGCGAGACTGCGACCAAGTGCTCGCCGCGCCGATCACGAGGGTCAGCGCGACGACCGCCGACAGGCTGGCGATGCGGAGCGTGTTGGGTTGTCGGCGACGCCACTTGTGCCAACGTTCGGTCAGGCTGCGATTGGCGACTCCGTCCAGCGGCTGATCGGCCAGATGTCGCCGCAGGTCGTCGGCCAATGCTGTCGCGGTGACGTACCGATCTTCTGGCCGTAGCGACAAGCACTTGGCGACAATGTCCGACAGTCCGAGGCTGACTTGCGCATTGATCTGGTTGAGCGGCAACGCGCTAGCGTCCGGTTTGTCGTAGTTCTTGTGTCCGAACCGGACGCTAGCGCGTTCCGGCTGATCAAAGTACGTGCCATTGTGCAGCCGGCCGCCGAGGAGTTCGTACACAATCGCGCCCAAACTGAAGATGTCTGCGCGGGCATCGACATCGGTCTCGATCGGCTTCCCTTCGCGCAAGGCCAACATCGCGCGTTGTTGTTCGGGCGGCATGTATTCTGGCGTGCCACCGAAACGATCGGGGAGCGGCCCGTCGCGGCAAACTGGTTCGCACGCCAAATGAAAATCGAGCAGCATCGGTTGACCGTCGGCGGCCAACAGCACGTTGCTCGGCTTCACGTCCAGATGGACCAAGCCGCGGTCGTGAGCGTACTGCAAGGCATCGGCCAGCGACGCAGCCAGCCAGCAGACCGCCTGCGTGTACGACACATGCGCGAGCATCTGCCGCGCGGGGGTCGCGACCGCCACGGGAAGCAGCGGGTCATGGACTTGATCGAGTGCCGCGACGAGCTGCTCGCCGTGCCGATTCGCGAGCGGCACGTCGGCCAGCGAAGTCAGCATCGTCGCCAAGGTCGCTTTTCCGAAGTACGGCATCACCAAGATTCGCAGCCGCCGATCCGGGTCATCGGCCACCGAGTACACCGGCACGATATTCGTGTGCTGCAAGCGAGCCAGTGACAAATGCTCAACCCCGTTCAACGGCGTCAGCTTGAGCACGACCAGCCGATCAGCCAGATCGGTCTGCGCGGCGAGACAGACTCGCCCACGAGCACCTTGGCCCAACTCGGCGAGCAGCCGGAACTCGCCCAACCAATCACCGATGTCCGGATAATCGGGCTGCGGATCGCTCGATTGCAGCAAGCGCTGGCAATCAATCATCAGTCGCAAAGGTTCGCACCACTGCGGGAACCGTCGCATCAAATCCTGCTCGACGTCGTCGTCTCCGTCCGCCTGCCGCTGCAAATACTCCTCGTAAATGAGATCCAGGACGACTTCCGACCGCTGCTGAGTGTTGGGGAATTTCGGAATCAATTCTTCGGCTCGTGTCCGTTCCCCGCGCCGCCAGCGACGTCGCAACTCGTCCGCTGGTTGCTGACCGAGCATGTCGGCGTCACTTTCGCCGAGAGGAATACTGCCGTCGTAGCCAATCTCGCCAGAGATTGGGTTGTTGTCGCGAACCGCACCCAATCTCTGGCGAGATTGGCTACGACACGTTGGCGGGTCGTCGCGATCCGTGTTGTTGGAGGTCAGGCTCATGCCCGGTCGGTCTCCTGCGTCAGCGGCGCTGCGAAGTCCGACGCGAACTTGACCGACAAGCCTCGCAAAATTCGGCGCACGCTCCCTTCGTGCAGGCTTGTTCTCGCGGCGATCTCGTTCAACGAGAATCCATCACGGCGGAGTTGCAGGATCGGACGATGCTCGACCGCGCACGCGGCGAGCAACCGCTCCCAGAGTTCGGTCGCTTGCGCCACTTCGCTGGCGCGCGGCGCTCGCGCGGGCGGATGTGAATCGGCCGAAGCGACGACGAGCGGTCGCTCCAATCGCGCGGCGGTTCGATGCTGGCGAACTCGGTCGATGAACCGGTTGTGCGTCGCCTTCACCAGAAACGCTCGCAACTGTGCGGCTGAATGGAACTGCAATTCGCCGCCGCGAAAGCCGCTCAGCACGTCGCCCCAAACCGATTGCACAACGTCGATCGAATCAAACTTCGACCGCAATGTTCCCGGCAACATGCGACGGACAACACGACGCAGAAACGGTTCGTAGGCCACAAACACCTGTTCGGCAGCGGTGTCGTCGCCGCTGTTAAGCCGCTCCAAAAGCGCTTCAAGTGAATTCACCGGCGACGCTCCACCGCAAGCCAAGTCATCCGAAGCGTCAGCGAGGGCGAACGCTTCACAGTATTCCGATTTCAAAATCACCGTCGCTTGAAGCGCCGGGCCTCGCTGACGCTTCGGGTTATTTTCGTCGGACCGAATGGCTCCAACTCGACAAATTGAGCACCCACGACCATGTCGAGCGGCTCGATCCGGCTGCCAACAAGGGATCTCGCTGGGCTCGATTCCGTTCAGCGATTAGCCGGTCGATGCCGTAAATCGTCATCGCCGCCACTGCCAACGACGGCGTCCAACGCAGCACATCGGCTCGCGTCGGCGCGTCCGGCAGCAACGCCTCCACGTCGTCGAGAAATTGCTGCATCGCACGCTCGATCTGCGCCATGTCGAGCGGCAAGACATCCGCTAACGCCTGAGCCATCAGTGGTCTCGCCGACGAGATCGCCCGAACTGTCTCCGGTGCGGTCGCGCTGGCCGTCGCCGCGCGAACCGACCTTGCGAGCGAGTCGGTGAGAGTCGCCACCGACAGCCGAATCGCTCCGGTGACCACTGAGCTCTCGGTGCGTACGTCGCGGGACGGCCGCCGATCGGCCAACGCGCGCGGCGGCGTTGACTCCGTTTCTGTTCGCATCGAGGACGTTGTCGAATCTTCTGCGGACGCCCGCCCCAGATCACTGGCCTCCGGCGCAGAAGTGACCGCTGAGTTCTGAATCGCATCGCCGCCAGTATCCGCAGATCGCAGCGTGACTTCCAAGTTTTTCTGGTCCACGGACACGAACTCGACGGAGTAAGTCACCACCGCCCCGTCTGTCACGCGATCCACGTCACGAATCTCGGCATTCGGAAATTGCTGAGCGAACCAATCACGCATCGCTTGCGGAAGTTCGGCAAACGAAACCGTCTGGTCCGTTTCCAGCACTTGACCAGCGGCCGACAAAGCCACTTCCAAATTCTGCCCTCGCCAATTCACGCGGACGTCGTACGGCGAGTCACTCGTGGGATCGAATTCCGCCGACTCCCAAGTGGCACCGGGAAAGTGCGTCTCCAATGCCTGTGCGACCTGCGACGGTAGCTCGTTGATTTCGATGTTGCCGCTCAACTCGTCGATGCTCGGCTGCAATTCCAGCACATCGACCCGGTCGGTCGAGTATTCCGCCACCAGCGCACTCAGCAGCGCGCGACCCTCCAACGGCTCGGCAGACCAACGTCGCCACACCGCTTGGCGAGCATGTTTTCGAAAGTCGTACATCGCACAATCTCTTGACGTGTCCGACCAGGACACCCACTTGCCAGGACAGACCGAATTCCGCGAATTGCGGCAGGCATCTTAACCTCGAACACCCGCCTCAAGTCCAGCAATTCTCGACCCACAACCAACAACGGATTCCCGCGCGAAAACTGGGCGCAGATTCCGGGTGCAACTTCGAAGTTTGCCTCAAGTCACTCGACGCGTCAGCGAGGGCGAACGCTCCACAAGGTTGGGAATTTCGGATTCATCACAACCTGAAGCGTTCGCCCTCGCTCACGCTACTGGTGACTTGAGGCCTGCCGTTCGCTGAGCCTGCTCCAACTGCGGCGGTCAAAATTCGCGCCCGGTTTTGAAGGCCCATGACGTCTTTGCAATGTGCGAGGCGAACGATTCGTCTCGAAGCCACTTCAGTCTGGCCACAACCCAGACACCCCAAATGTTTTTGGAGAGATCACCATGTTCTTTGCTCGCAAACCACTTTCACGACGACGCTTGGCCCAGCGACAAATCCCCGTGGAGGCTTTGGAAAATCGCTCGCTGTTGGCCGGAAATGTCTCGGTCGCCTTCAGTGCTGGAGACGTCGCCATGCGTGGAGACGCTCAGGACAACCAGCTCGTAATTGCTGAACCGGTGGCGGGCACGATACGGGTCACGGGGGTCTCCGGGACGACCATCAACGGGCGGGAGTCGGTCGATCTGACGGGCCGACTCGACGATGTCCGCATTCGTCTGCAACAAGGAGGCGAGGACGAAATCGCGATCCTGGGTGCGCTCCGAGTTCCCGGCAACCTCGATGTGCAGATGGGCGACGGTTCATTTCTCCTCGACGGGTCGTCAGGCCCAATGCGGATCGGCAAAGAACTGAAAGTGACCAGCGGCCGAGGCAGCGATGTGACGATTCGCAACGACGTGCGTGTTGCTGGCAAGACGACGATCAACGCCGGAGGTACGGTCAACGTCGTGGCGGGACAGGCGGAGCTGCCCGACTACACGCAGGCAAACTTCAGCGACAGTCTGACCATCGACAATCCTTTTTTCCCGCTCCAAGTCGGCACGACATACACCTACGAAGGGGTTGAGTTCGACGCGGCCGGCAACGAGATCGTGACCGAAACGATCGTCGTCGAAGTGCTGCCAGAGACCGAGATCATCGAGAGGATTGAATGTCGAGTCGTCCGCGATCGCGTTTTCCAGAACGGAGTGTTGATCGAAGACACGCTGGATTGGTACGCCCAGGACGATCAGGGCAACGTCTGGTACTTCGGTGAGAACGTCACCAACTTTGAGTACGACTCCGACGGAAATCTGATCGACACAAACAACGGCGGTTCCTGGACGACGGGCGTCAACGCGGGTCAGGCCGGAATCATCATGGAGGCGGATCCTCAAGTGGGCGACAACTACTACCAGGAGTTCTCACCTTCGGTCGTGGAGTCGCCGCACGGGACCGTGTTGGACCAGGCGACCGTATTGTCCACGGACGACATCGCGAACGTTCCGGCAGGCTCGTTTAGCAACGTGTTGCGGACGGAGGACACCACCGCGGTCGAGCCTGATCATCTGGCAAACAAGCTGTATGCACCGGGCGTGGGCACCGTCCAGGAATTTGATTTTGACCTGCTGACCGGCGAAGTGGTCAAGCAAACGCGACTGGTCTCGGTCGAGCTTAACGGACAACCGGTGACGGAAATCGTGCCGCCGGACGGATTCACCGGCGTGAACGTCACCGGCCGGGAGACCAAGGAAATCCGGTTCAAGGGCGCTGTCAGCATCCAGTCACGAGACAGCATCATCATCCGGGGCGCGGAGTTCCAGGGCAGCACGACCATCCGCTCGCAAGCAGACGTCGCGGTGATCGAATCGTTCCTGGACAATCACGCCTCAATTCGCGGCGAGGGAACGGTGAATCTGCGCCGCGTTGAGGCCGAAGATCGCGTGCAGATCAGCGGCGACGCCGACGTCTACATTTTCGATTCGGAAATCCTGTCCGAAGTGTCCCTCCGACTCGGGAGAAGCGCCAACACGGTGGTCGTCGCCGACTCCGCATTCCACAAATTGGACGCAGATGGCAGTTCCGGAACGGACGTGTTCGACGACGCGGGGAACAACACCTTCGGGACGCTGAACCTGCGCCGCTTTGAAACGACGTAGCCTCTCCAGCGACTCAGCGCAACCTGTCGCACGGCACCATCCGTCCCATTGGCGAGCGGCTGGGCGTCAGCCCACCGAGACATTCACGTCGAGGGCTGACCACCAGCCGCTCGTTTCGTTTGAATTGGTAAGCCGCGAGAACCATCATCCCAGAGAGACTTCAGGCTTCCTCTCGCGGAGATGACCAATGCTCGGTTGGTTTGTGCGAAATGAGTGGCGCTTTGTTGCGGCTTTGATGTGCTTCTCATTGTCGGTCGCGCCCGCCTTCGCTCAGCGAGAACTCAAAGACATCCCCGATCCGGATCCGGAGATCGAGCGGAAGTCGTTCATCTTGGCCGATGGCTTTGAGGTGAATCTCTTTGCCCCGCCGATCCGCTGATTCACAAGCCGATTCAGATGAACTTTGATCCGCAGGGGCGGTTGTGGATCGCAGCGTCGGAGGTTTATCCGCAGATTGCTCCGGGGCAGAAGGCGAACGACAAGATTCTCGTGCTGGAGGACACCGACGGGGACGGCCGCTCGGACAAGACGACGGTCTTCGCGGATGGGCTGCTGATTCCGACGGGCGTTGAGCCGGGTGACAGCGGGGCGTATGTCGCGGCGAGCACCGAGTTGCTGCATCTCAAGGACACCGACGGCGACGGCAAGGCGGATGAATCGCGAGTCGTGCTGTCCGGGTTCGGCACCGAGGACACTCACCACATTTTGCACACGTTGCGGTGGGGGCCGGACGGGATGCTCTACATGAATCAGTCGGCTTTCCTGCCCGCGTCAACGATTGACTTCACTCAGCGCGAAGACCGCGAGGCTGGAAGTCATTCGTCCTACCAGAACGAAACAATTCACAGCCACATCGAGACTCCGCACGGCGTTCGGCGGCTGAACGCGGGCGGGATTTGGCAGTTCCGCTCGGAGACCATGAAGCCAGCGAAAAATGTTTGCTCGCGGGTTCGTCAATCCGTGGGGGCATGTGTTCGACGATTACGGCGTGTCGTTCGCGACCGACGGAGCCGCGGTGAGGGGATCAACTACGTCGTGCCCGGCGCGAGTTATGTCACCGCGTTCGGCGCGGAACGAATCTTGAGCGGCCTGAACCCTGGCAGTCCGAAGCTGTGCGGTCTGGAAATTGTCAGCGGCCGGCACCTGCCCGACGACTGGCAAGGGAATTTCGTTGCCAACGATTTCCGAGGCCATCGCGTCTGCCGCCTCGAACGTAGCCGTCATCGCTTTTCTTGAGTAGTTCGTGGCGGTGATTTGAGGAATTGTAGACGAGTTGTGTTCGCCTTGGCGCACACGGGAAGCGCTGGTTTCGAGAACCGAGAAGCTTCACCGGATGTGCGGAGGAGGAATGCGACGGCG
>CAMDPK010000101.1 GCA_945904015.1 Candidatus Kuenenia stuttgartensis
CGGCGCTAGCCCCGGTTACACGGCATGACCCGGGGCTAGCGCCGCGCGGCTAATTTTCGGAATGAGTATTAGCACGCGGGTGGATCGAGATTCTGCCTCACACCGTCGTGCGTGATTCGTGGCTGGGATCGTCTGCTTTGACGATCTCGCGCCACGGAACTTTGCGGGTTCGTGGCCGACGTGGAAGAGCAGTTTCGCCAGCCAGCAGACGCGGTGACTTTGCCGGCGTGTCAACTCGCCACGTCGAGTGCGTCAATCTCAACAACCGTCGTTGAGCCGCGTGCCAGAGATGCGTCACGACCTCGCCGGTGGGAGCGGCTTCGGGTTCTTCGACTCGCAGCACCAGCACGGCGGCGAGCAACCGCAGCACGACACTGACCGAGAACAGCACATGGAAGTGCGACACGCCGACGGCGAGAAATGAAAAATCCCAACCGGCGAGTGACCGCAGCGCGAAGCCGGAGGCAATGGACGTCGCTCCGCCGACCATGCCGGCGATGGCTGTCCCGGCAGCGATGTACATGGCTCGGTTTTCCGACGGCGAATAGCTCAGCAAGAAACCGTGTTGAGCAATCGTGATCCCCGCGTTGAGCAGCGCATCGAGCATGAAAATCGGCATCAACAACCAGAACGCGAGCGTCGGATTCGTCGGAACGAAGAGTAGTGCGAACATCAACGTGAACTTGAACGCGATCGACAACACCAGCAGCGGTCGATGACCAAACTTGTCAGCCAGCCAGCCCATCCGGCTGGCGGTGAGCGCTCCGCCGATCCATGACGTCGCCCACAGCAGCATCACATGGAACAAGTCCATGCCGACGTATTCCAGCAAGAACAAGCTGATGAACGGTGCTCCGGTCATCGCTGCGAAATGCCAGAAGCAGGAGAAGCCGATGAAGCGGCGGAACTCGCGCTGTTGAAATGGAGCAGCAAGGATATCTCGCAATCGCGGACTCGGAGCCGGCCGCACTGGCGGCTCATCGACTTTCAGAAAGATCAGCAGATCAGCGACACCGCAGACCGCTGCGATCACACCGAACGCCGCGAACGTCGGCTTGATCCCGTCCGGATGGCCGGAGATGTAGAGCGCCGCCAAGCCGATTGCGGCAGCCGCCGACCAGTGCATCCACAAATGCCGGCGCCCCCAAAAGCGGCCGAGACCTTGCTTCGGCAGATAGTCCCCCATCCAGGACATCCACAGCGGATGACAGAAATCCGCCATCCCGTAATTGATCGCCGTCAACCCGACGAGCGTCCAAACCCAGAAACCGTCCGGCATGTCGGGCCACAAGGTCGGTCCCAACGCCGCTGGCAACATCACCAATCGCTGCACGATCCCGACCGTCAGCCACAATCGCCGTCGATACTTGATCCGGTTGGCGAGCACGCCCGAAACGAACTGCATGAACAACATCGCCGTCGGCAGCGCGCCGAGAATCCCGATGTGCAATCCATTGGCTCCCAGTGAACGAGCAAACTGCACCGTCGCGGGAGAAGTCGTGAGTTGCAAATAAATCATGCCCAGGCAACCGGCGACAATAATCGCCCGCTGAGCTGTCTGTTGAGGCCACAAGATGGAAGCTCGCTGAAGGAAGGCAGGAAGATGTGAGCGTCGAAGGGGGCGGGCTTGTAGCCGAAACTGGAAAACGCGCGGAGACCGAATCACTGGCGAAAAAACGGTATCACGGCTTTCGGCGATCGGCTTCCGGCATTCGGCCGAAAGCCGTTCGATTCAGACGACCGCCAAATTCCCTTTCCTGATCGTTACTTTCGCCGCTCGATTGCATCACAGTGAAGCGGAAGTCTCGAATTGAGCGATTTTCTGTTATTGCTCTATCATCCCCCCGGCGTATGACGCCTCGCTCCCACCTTCCGACCTTGGCGAACCTCGACATGCTCAAGCCTTGCCTTCGACCGGTGCTTTGCGTTCTCGCCACCGCAATGATGCTGGCCACTTTCGCTCGACCGAATTTTGCCGCAGACGAGACGTTCCGCGATCCGCTGACCGGCAAGACCGCCTCAACCAAACGAGCCGGGCGGCCGAGCAAACCGGCGCTGTTGAAGGTGACACTCACGGAAGACAAGGGAAACTTCCTGTTGTCGATCCATCTCGACGTTCCGCCCGGCGGACACACCTACTCGACCGATTCGGGATTCAGCGGCGCGACGCGGATCAAACTGTTGCAGACCGACGGCGTCGAACCGGTCGACGAGAAGTTCACGACGGACCACGATCCGAAGATCGAATTCCAAGACGGCGAGATGGTCGAGAAATTCAAAGACTCGGTGTCGTGGCAGCGCCGCTTCCGTCTGAAGCCAGATGCGAAGCGAAGTGACGTCCGCATCCTCAGCCAGGTTCGCTACCAGATTTGCGACGCTCTCAGTTGCACCCCCTACGACGAAACATTTTTCGCGACGGCCGAAGCTCCTGCCGAAGTCATCGTCTCCGATCCCGCGAAGCTCGCCGAGTTCAAGGGCCGATTCGTACCAACCACGCCGACACCTCAGAAAGTTGCCGAGGTCGAGGAAGATTCCGCAACCGCTCCGAAGCCGTTCGAGATCAAGTTGGTCCCGCAGCGAGGCAAGGTCGCTGATCCGGTCAAAGTTCGTTTTCGGCTCTCGCCGGAAGACGCGAAGCCGGGACAGGCCGCGCTGCTCTCCATCACAATGGAATTGGACGAGGGCTGGCACACGTTCGCACTCGACCAAGACCCGAAGAATGCCGGACTGCCGACGTTGATCGAACTGACTGGCTTGAACGGTTTGAAAGCAGCCGAAGACAAATTCTCGCCGAGCCTCGCACCTGAGATCGCCAAGACCGACGATGGCAAACCGCAGCGACTGCATCACAAGGAAATCACCTGGACGATGCCGGTGTCTGTCGAAAAAGCCGAGTACGGCATTGCCGGAACACTCCGCTATCAAATCTGCCGCGAGGGGCAATGCCGGCCGCTCAAGGGAGTGCCGTTTGAACTCGGACACATCGCGAAGGTCGAAGCCAAGCCGACTCAGGAGCCAGTCAAAACCGTCGTCGCGCCGCCGCCAAACCCAACGTCTGGAGGAGAAGATGGCGGTCCCAAGTTCAATGGCCAGGACTTTGTGCCTCGCAATAACCAGCAGGAGGAAACTCTCGGTCTGTTTCTCGTCTATGCCTTCCTCGGCGGTTTGATCCTCAACGTGATGCCGTGCGTGCTGCCGGTGATCGCGATCAAAGTGCTGAGCTTCGTCCAGCAAGCGGGACAAAGCCGAGGTCGAATTCTGTTGTTGAACATGACGTATTCACTGGGAGTCGTCTCGGTCTTCTTGCTGCTCGCCAGTCTGGCTGTCTTCGCGAAGCTCGGTTGGGGAAACCTGTTTCAGCAGACGGAATTTCAAGTCGCCATGTCTTGCGTCGTCTTCGCGATGGGCCTGAGCCTCATGGGGGTCTTTGAGATTCCTGTTCCCGGTATGGTTGGCTCGGCTGCGGGCCATCAACATCAGGAGGGACCGCTCGGCGCGTTCCTCACCGGCATCTTCGCGACGCTGTTGGCGACTCCGTGCAGCGGCCCGTTCCTTGGCGTGACGCTTGGTTGGTCGGTCAAGCAACCGGCACACATCACCTATCTCGTGTGGTCCGTGATGGGACTCGGTATGGCGTCGCCGTACATCCTGCTGGGCTTCTTTCCCGGATGGGTGAAGTTTCTGCCGAAGCCGGGCAACTGGATGGTGACGTTCAAAGAAGTCTGCGGCTTCATCCTGATGGGGACGGTCATCTTCTTGATGAGCAGCCTGAAGGCGAACTGGATTCTGCCACTGCTGATTCTGCTGCTGGCGATTGGCTTCTCGTTGTGGATGATCGGGCATCTTTACACGATCAACTCGCCGGATCGCCGGCGCTGGACAGTGCGAACTTTCGCGGCACTCGTTTCCGGAGTCGGCTGCTGGATGGCGATGGGGCTCGCCGATGAAAAACCCGGCGTTCACGAATTGCCGTGGCAAGCGTTCGACGGCGTCAAACTGAAGAGCGAGCTTCGCCAAGGCCGCACGGTCTTCGTCGATTTCACCGCCGACTGGTGCCTCGCCTGCAAGTCGAACAAGAAGCTCGCCTACAACACGGCGGACACTCTGGAGAAAGTCAAAAAGCACAACATCGTCACGATGAAGGCGGACTGGACCGACGGCTCGCCGGCGATCGAGGAATGGCTCAACGCCTTCGACAGCGTGAGCATCCCACTGGCGATCATCTTCCCCGGCGACGATCCGCTGCACCCGATCGTCCTGCGCGACATCGTCGTGAAGAACGAGTTGCTGCGCAAGCTGGACGAAGCGGTCGAGATCAAAAGTGACGGCACGAAGCTGACACAGCGCTGACCTTGGAGTGCGGTGGCTCGACACCGCCCTCCATTGGTTGCGGCATCACGGCTGCGAGTCTTGAAAACCGTTGTCGTGAGAACGAGCCGTGGCGTCACGATAGTGTCGCGAGATGTTTGTGGTCGAACTTCCGCGATCGAATGGAGGGCGGCGTCAAGCCGCCGCACTCCAGGCTCAGAAGCTCATCTGCGTCTCGAACTCGATGCCGTACTTCTTCATCTTCTTGTAGAGCGTCGTGCGGTTGATGCCGAGCAAGTCGGCGGTCCCTTGCCGGTTCCAGCCGTTGGATTCCAACGCTTCGAGGATGAGTTGCTTCTCCGGAGCGACCAGCGACGACTTGAGGTTGTTCCCCAAGCGGCCAGCCGGGACTGAGAAGGTTGGCTCATTGGCTCGCAGAGTTTCGGGCAGATCTTGGGCGGAGATCGTGTCGCTCTTGCTGAGCACGACGGCGCGTTCGACGACGTTCAACAGTTCGCGGACGTTGCCCGGCCAGCGGTAGCGCTGGAGCAACTGCACGGCGGAATCGTCGAAGCCCCGAATCGTCTTGCCGTTCGCTTCGCAGAACTGATGCAGGTAGTGCTCGGCCAGCAGCGGGATGTCGGTGATGCGTTCGCGGAGTGGCGGTTGCGTCAGCGAGATGACGTTGATGCGGTAGAACAAGTCTTGGCGGAAGGTGCCGCTGGCGACTCGTGCGGTCAGGTCTTCGTTCGTCGCTAGGATCACGCGGACATCGACCTTGTGAGTCTTGTTGCCGCCGACCGGCTCGAACTCGCGGTCTTGCAGGACTCGCAGCAGTTTGACTTGCAGTGAAGCCGACGCCGTGGCGACTTCGTCTAGGAAGATTGTGCCGCCGTCCGCTTGTAGGAATTTGCCGACCTTGTCGTGATTTGCTCCGGTGAAGGCTCCAGCGACGTGGCCGAACAGTTCGCTTTCGAGCAGCGTGTCGGGCAACGCTCCGCAGGCGACTTCGACGAACGGCTTGCTGGCTCGCGCACTGAGTTGATGAATCGCACGGGCGGTCATCGTCTTGCCGGTGCCGCTCTCGCCCAGGACCAGGACCGTCGTCCGCGTGTCGGCGACGCTCTCGATCAGGTCGTACATCTTGAGCATCTTGTAGTCGCGGCCGATCAAGCTCCCCATGCCGAACTTTTGGTTGAGCTGGGCCTTGAGCGTCTTGTTCTCTTCGACCAGCTTGCGTTGGCCGAGTGCTCGTTGCACCGAGAAATTCAGTTCGTCGTCGATGACTGGCTTCGTCAGATAATCGAAGGCCCCCATGCGGATCGCTTCGACGGCCGATTCGATCGTGCCGTAGCCGGTAATGAGAATGACCGACGTGTCCGGACAATGTTCGGTCGACCATTGGAGCAACTCAAAGCCATCTCGATCGCCGAGGTTGACGTCGCAGAGGACGACCTCAAACGGGAACTCGCCCATTCGGTCCATCGCGTCCTTGCAGTTGGACGCGGTCTCGGTCCGGTGGCCCAGACTACGGAGGTAGTCGGCCATCGCTTCGAGAATGTGCTTGTCGTCATCGACCACCAACAGGGAGCCTTGGTTCGTCTTCATGGGTGTGGATTCTCTGTGAGGTTGCGTCGCGATTCTCGTAGGTTGGGTTTCCAACCCGACCGAATTTTCAGCCGTGCGATCACGGCAGAAAGTACGGTCGGGTTGGAAACCCAACCTACGAATGGGCGACAGTCTGTGGAAACGGCCAGTGAAAACTCTTTGGACCGGCGACGGCGGGGTGCCATTGCCAATTCCAAAACGTGACGCGCCGCGTCGAGCAAGCTCACGCGACCGCACAAGGGGAGATGCGTTCGGCCGTTATCTCCATCCACACGACCGTCGTTGGGGAGGCAACCTCGCCACCCTGACGATGTTTTCCGTCCGCTTGGGGAAGCGGGCGGAATCAAATTCACGTCGGCATGATGCCGAGAGGACACAGGCAACATAGGTCACAGTTTCGCGATGGCAACAAAATCCTGACGTGTGATGCAGAGTCGAAACTGGCCGCGACTGCGGAATCCTCGCATCTCCGTTGATTTTCTGGGGAAGCGGCTCGACAGTGTTGCCCCGCCGCGACGTGCTGTGGGGGCTTTCAGAAACAACCCGAAGCGTCAGCGAGGGCGAACGCTTCACAGTGATTCGAGTGCGCGATCATTGGTTCGCGGAGCGACCGCCCTCGCTGACGCTTCGGGTTACTTTGCGAGAGGACATTCATGCCGACGATTGCCATTCGCCCCGCCACACCCGCCGACGAACAGATCGTCGTCGAGTTCAACTGCCTCTTGGCTGAGGAATCCGAAGGCAAGCAGCTCGATCGTCCGACCGTGCAACTCGGAGTGCGAGCGATCTTGGCCAACCCGCAACACGGCCGCTACTTCCTGGCGAGCGTCGGCGACAAAATCGTCGGCCAGATGATGCACACCTGGGAATGGAGCGACTGGCGCAACGGTGAGATCTGGTGGCTGCAAAGCGTCTACGTCCACCCCGACTTCCGCCGCCAAGGAGTCTTCCGCTCGCTGATCCAACACCTGCAAGCCGAAGCCGCCGCGTCACCAAACGTCGTCGGTCTGCGGCTGTATGTCGAAGAACACAACACGACGGCGCAGGCGACCTACGATCGGCTCGGTTTGAAGCTGGCCGGGTACGTCGTGATGGAGGCGCTCAAAGCTGGGGGAATTCGTGAGCTTCCGTCATGAAGAACAAGCAGGCGATTTTCGTCGTTGGTCTTGTGACACTTTGGGCGGTGATGATTTTCATTATGGCATTTGGTGGTTACGAGTTCGTTCGATTTGCTCGGCATCAAGAACACATCAGTGCTCTGAAAGGCATCAGTTTGGCAATCTTCGAATACCACGACGCGCACCAAATCTTGCCCGTTGAGGAACCAAGCGACTTGTCGAACGGTGGTTGGCGGAAGCGTCTTTATGATTCTCAGTCCATGCGCGGCGCATACGGTTCAGCGGAAGGCTGGCAGCAAGTCCTCGAAAAGTATGCGCTGCTGGTTCCATCCGATTCACCGTGGCTCGACGGAAAAACGCAGTCAATCATGGAAATGAGAGACCGATTGGGGAATCCCGTCGTGGTCGTTCAGTTGCCAAAACCGTTGCAAGGCCGTGGATGTTCCGCGTTGGTTCTCGACTCGAATCGTCAACGATTGCGGTTCAATGATGGCCCCGAAGTCTTTCCGCTGACCGTTCTGCGAGACATGAACAGCTTGCGTCGTGATGGATCGACGCGATTGATCCCTCCCAATGCCGACGAGGGAGTGATTCTCAAAATCCTCGGCGGCGACGATTGAATGTTACCCGCCGTCAAGATCCCCCTGGCTGCACCTCCTGAAGGGCTGACCGACTTTGACATCGTTTACCGCCGACACCCGCCGCGAAATCAATCCCGCCAATGAAGATGCAACGTCGTTCGCGTGCGACACGTCGCACTTGCCGGCGTTGCCGTGCGGTTGGATCGTGCGCGAGTACGTGTTTGGAGACCGCACATTGAAGCTGACGGTCCCGGATCGGCCGGATGCGTTGCTGGAAGACCCGGAGGTCTTGGCCGCGAACGACCGCGACGACTACATGCCGTATTGGGCGTATCTCTGGCCGGCGGCGATTCACATGTCGAAGGCCGTGATGAAAGCGGATTGGCCGGAGGGGACGCGCGTATTGGAGCTTGGCTGCGGAGTTGGACTCGTCGGAGTCGCTGCTCGCGCGAAAGGTTGCCGAGTGACGATGACCGACTACGACGCGAAGTCAGTCGCGGTCGCTCAGCACAACGCACGGCTGAATGGGTTTGACGATGTCGAGGCGTGCGAACTCGACTGGCGCACGCCGCCGAGCACGACGTATCCGGTGATCCTTGGTTGCGACTTGCTCTACGAGCAGCGCAATCTCCAGCCGATTCTCGAACTGCTGGAGGTCATGCTGGAACCAGGCGGCATCTGCTTGTTGGCCGATGGCGGACGCAATGTCGCCCATCAATTTTGGTATCTCGCGCGCGAGCGGGGCTACGCCGTGACGATGCGCGACACCGAAGGCCGCGAGATCATGACACCGGGGTTTCACTACCAACTGTTCGAACTGCGACGTCCGGCCCGCACTTGACCCGTTCCTCCAGCCAGTCCGCCACGTTGTTCATCACGTCGAGCCAATCCGGTTCGTTGTGCAACTCGTGGTAGTGCTCGGGGAACCATTTCAGTTCCTTGTCGGTACTCGGCACTTGGTCCAGCCACGGTCCAGCGACTTGCGGATCAACGATGCGATCTGCTCCGCCTTGAGCGACCAGCACCGGCATGTGCAGCATGCTCACGTCATCCCAAACGTCTTTCAACGCAGCTTTCATTTGGAAGAACCAGCCGCAAGTGACACTGCGATGAATCAATGGGTCCGCCTGACGTGCCATCAGAGCTAGTTCGTCCCGCGTCGTGTCCCTGGCTTCGACACGGGTCTCGAAACGAACGGACGGAACGAGGAGCGACACGAGTTTGCCCCACGCGACCACGAGCGGATTGACATGCACCTTTAGCCGTAGCAGCGGAGCCATCAGCACCAATGCCGAAATTTTCTCCGGCCGAGTCTCTGCGAAACGAGCCGAGATCAGACTACCGAAGCTGTGCCCCAGCAACGCGGTGCGAGCCGGTTCCAACTTGTGATGCTTCCACACGGCGTCGAGGTCTCGGAGGTAATCCTCGAACTTGCGGACGTGCATCGGATTGCCGCCGGATCGGCCGTGGCCGCGATTGTCGCCGACGACGACGGTCCAACCGCGATCGGCAAACATTCGAGCCACATGGTCGTAGCGTCGGCCATGCTCGCTGGCACCGTGAACGATTACCAACGAACGGCCATCGGCACACGGATCGACCGGCTCGAAGCGTCGCGAGATCAACTCGACGCCGTCAGATGCTCGGATCACATGTTCGACGGGTGGCATGATTGACGCTCCTGTAGCTCGGCCTTCCCAGGCCGACTCGATCGGCGGCAGAGATCCGAGTCGGGCTGGAAGCCCGACCTACTTTTCGGCAAGGCAGCGTTCGACTGCCCGCCGCAGGTCGTTCCCTTTCAGATCGACTTGTGCAATCCGACCATCTCGTCCCACCAAGAAGAGCGACGGGATCGTGCGGACTTTGTATTTTTCTCTCGCTTGTCGGACTTGCTCGGCCTCGCAGACCATTCGCCACGGGAGCTTGGCCTGAGCTTGGAACGCCTCGACGGTATCCGGCGAATCGTCCAAGCTGATGCCGAGAACTTCAAATCCCTCTTCGTGTTTGTCGGCATACAACTGCTTCAACTTCGGAAACTCTGCCAAACACGGCGGACAATTCGTGGCCCAGAAGTCGATCAGGAGCACTTTGCCCTTTGCATCCGCGATGTTGGCGGGGTCACCTTTCAAATCCGTCAGGCGGAGTTCCGGGGCTTCTACGCCGACCAAATCCAGCTTCCGCAGCCGATTTTCGCAAAACTCACCAACCTGCGGGTTCAGGCCGAAACGATTCGACAAGGTTCGATAAATCTCCTTGGCCGTCGCGTGCTCCCCCGCCAAGCCAGCCTGTGCGACGAGTTCCACCGCGAGGTCCAACGGCTCGCTGGCCGCTCCGAACCGAGCAAACTGCAACGAGTCCTGAAAGGCCGTGACGGCGTCCTTCAGCTTGCCCGACTTCGCCAGACCGACGCACAACACGGTCTTCGCGCCAGACTTCGCCGCCGCCGAAGCCGTCCGGGTTTTCAAGCAGCGTTCCGCCAGCGGGATCGCATCGGCTTCCAGACCGAATCGTCGAGCCGTCTCGAAACTCCATACGAACGCCTCATCCAAGTCGGTGGCCTCGGGATTCTGCTCGGCGTAACTCGCGGCGTCTCGCAGCAGATCCTTTTGCCGAGCGACAATCACGTCTTGGAAAGTCTTCTTCCCCTTTGGAATCGAATCCTCCGACTGCAATTGCACGACTGCGGGAATCGACACGAGCAAGGCTAGAAAAGACAAAGACATTCGGGGAAATCGGTGAACCAATGACATGCGAGTCTCCTCAGAGGTTTTCATCATTCTGCCAGCCATCGTTCTGCCACAACTGGGATTGGCAGAACGATGGCTGGCAGAATGATGGATAGCGATTTGTGAGGCTCAAAACCACCGTCGGCGACGTCACAATCGGACCTCGCGAACGGCCGCAACTCCCGATTTCCAAAGTTTTTTGGCCGTTGCCCCGGTTGTGTCGAACGTTTATCGTTGGCAACCGGTTTTTAGGCGTGGATTCGCCACGCTCTCGGATTTGATTCGAAGGAGTTCTGACATGTCGCAAGCCAATCTGCCACAAGAGCCAGACAACGAACCAGGACGTTGGAGAAAGATCCCCGCCTGGGGAGTCAGCCTCGGCCTGCATTCGCTGATCTTTGTGTTCTTCGCTTGCTGGACGCTACCAATCGTCCGCGAATCGCTGGCGGAATTGGTCGTCAGCGAAGTCGAAGAACTCCAAGAACCGGAATTCAAGTTCGATGTCGCTGCGACGGATCAAATCGGCAACGGAGGGACGGGTGACACGCTCAGCCCGTCACTGGCGGTGGCGGGAGCCGTCGGTGCTTCACCCCAAGTGGAAACATCGAAGCGACTGCAAGAAGAGCTGGTGAAGGTCAACCTCACGCCGACGGCCACCATCGGAGACGTCGCGGCGGACACGCTCGGCAAGACAGTTGAAGTGCGCGGTGGAACCGACAATCTCTCCGGCGATTTCGGTGGCCAGGGAACGGGCGGCGGAACCGGTGGCACGGCCGGAACCATCGACCGGCTGACATTTGAGATCATGGCCTCGCTGAAGGAAAAGAAGACACTCGTCGTCTGGCTGATGGACGAATCGACCTCGATGAAGAAACGCCGCGACATCGTCGCCGAACGATTCGAGAACATCTACAAGCAACTCGGCCTGCTGGACGTCGACACGAAAAACGGCATTCTCAAATCGGCCATCGTCAGCTTCGGCAAGGATTTTCATTTCATCTCGAAGGATGCGACCGACGACGTCGACCAGCTTGTGAAGCTGGTGAAGGAAAACATCCCGAATGACGAGTCCGGCAAAGAAAACGTTTTCACCGCGGTCGAAGCGGCCGTGAAGAAGTATCGCGACTACCGCAGCCGTGAGCACCGCAACTGCATCATGGTCATCGTCACTGACGAACGCGGCGATGATTTCGACAAACTGGATCAGTGCATCCAAGCGACGGCGGCCGCCGGATTCAAAGTGTTCTGCGTCGGCAACGCCGCCCCGTTCGGACAAGAGAAAGGCTACGTTCGTTGGACCTACGAAGATGGCGAATCCGAAGAGCTTCCCGTCGATCAAGGTCCGGAAACGGTGGCACCCGAACATGTCAATCTGCCGTTCTGGGGAGTCGCCGGCGGCGATCTAGTCCGCATGACGGCGGGTCTCGGTCCGTATGCCCTCACGAGGCTGTGTGCCGAAACGCAAGGTGTGTACCTCATCGCGGAGGACACTGGCCGTGGCGTGCGCTTTGATCCGGCCGTGATGCGGAATTACCTGCCCGACTATCGGCCGATCAAGTTCTACACGAAAGACTTGACTGCGAATCGAGCCAAGACCGTGCTCGTCGATGCCGCTCGCAAAACGCTGGGCGAGAAGACGCCGACACCGGAAATCATCTTCCGCGCCGACACGGACGCAGCGCTGCGGACGGAGCTGGCCGACGCTCAAAAGCCGCTCGCCGTGTTGGACTACAAGCTCAACGAGATCGTCACACTGCTTGAGCAGGGTGAGAAAGATCGTGCGAAGATCAAAGAACCGCGTTGGCAAGCCGCCTATGACACCGCCTACGGCCGAGCGCTCGCCATGCGAGTTCGGTCTTTCGGTTACAACATGACGCTCGCACAGATGAAGGCCAATCCGAAGACGTTCGACAAGAAGGACGACAACACTTGGGAATTGGTGGCCTCCGACGAAATTACGACTGGCGTGCAAGTCAAAAAGATGGCAACGAAGGCTCAAGAGAGTCTCGAGCGAGTTGTCAATCAACATCAAGGCACGCCGTGGGCGAAGCTCGCCGAACGCGAACTCAGCAAGCCGATGGGCTGGTCCTGGAAGCCGTTCCACAAAGATTACGCCGCCATCGAACGGGCCATGGCGCAAGCCAAACGTGGCCCCGTCTTCGCCGACGAGAAAGAGAAGAAGAAAGCGGAAGCCAAGAAGAAAATGGCCGAGCAACGCAAGAAGCCGAATCTCTAATCGCCAGCCGCTTCGCCAACGAATGATTGCCATGAAATCGGCCGCTGGAGCAAACTCCTGCGGCCGTTTTTGTCAGCCTCTCGAAACGGATTTGAACCAAAAACCGAGTGGCTGAATCGACTCTGGCGGCCTCGCCAATTCGCCGTGTGTTTCCGCCTCATTGTGACGCGCGCACCGCAAGCCGTAAGTTCATCAGCCCCTGTTTTTTCCCCAATCCGGTTCGTATTCTGTCGCGTCCTTCCGCTCGCCAAAGCCGCCGGGAGACGGCTTTTCGAGTTTCACTTTTCTTCCTGCCATGCTGTTCGAGCCGCAGCGAAAATCGGCTCAGGAGTTGATCGTGTTTCAGTCTGTTGCAATCGTCGGGGCCACCGGAGCCGTGGGGCGGATCATGTGTCAGTTGCTCGAAGAGCGCGACTACAAGGCTGGCAGTTTCACGTTCCTCTCGTCGAAGCGGAGTGCCGGGACGAAGCTGACGTTTCAGGGCAAGGAATACACAGTTCAAGAATTGACGAAGGAATCGTTCAAAGGTCACGATCTCGTCATCGGCAGTACTCCAGACGAGACGGCTCGCGATTACTTCCCAGCGGCGGTCGAGGCTGGCTGCCTCGTCATCGACGAGTCCGGTTTCTTCCGCATGAATCCGGACGTGCCGCTCGTCATTCCGGAGATCAATCCGCAAGAGGCGTTGAAGCTATTGGCCGCCGGACGTGGCATCATTGCCAGCCCGAACTGCTCGACGACGCAGATGGTCATCGCGCTGAAGCCGCTGCATGATGCGGCTCGCGTAACGCGCTGCATCGTCAGTACCTACCAGGCGGTCAGCGGAGCCGGCTTGCAAGGCTCGGTCGATCTCTTCGAGGGAACCAAGGCCAGCCTCAGCAGCGGCGAGTATGCGTACTCGGCGTTCAAGCACGCGATCGCGTTCAACGCCATCCCGCAGATCGGCGGCCCGAAGGAAGAGGGCTACACCAGCGAAGAGATGAAGATGGTTTACGAGACTCGAAAGATTCTCGGCGACCAGTCGATCCAGATTTCCGCAACGTGCATCCGCATCCCGGTCGCCAACTGCCACAGCGAGACCATCTGGGTGGAAACCGAACGCCCGGTCTCGCCAGAGGAAGCTCGCAAGCTGTTCGAGTCGTTCCCCGGCATCGTGGTGCTGGACGATCTGGCGAACGGCCAATACCCGATGCCGATGAATTGCACCGGCCGCGACGAAGTCTTCATCGGCCGCATCCGCCGAGACCTCTCGCACCCCAACGGCCTCACCTTCTGGTGCGTCAGCGACAACCTGCGAAAAGGGGCGGCCACCAACGCCGTGCAGATCGCGGAGTTGCTGGCGAAGCACAAAACCTAGCCATGAATTCAGAACCGCAACTCGGATCGGATTGTCCTATGTGCGGGCGAAGGATTGATTTTGCTCGCTGGATGGTCTGGATCTGCGATCCCACGCCACTGACGCCCGGCATGAATCCGAGGTTCGCAACATCCGGTTTGTTTGGCGTTGCGGCTGCACTGGAAACAGACTTCATTTGACCGTTAGGTGTGCAAGGGGTGAAACGCAAAGATGAGAACAAACAATGCCCAAAAACCGACGAACAGACACGCCAATACGCCAAAGAACCCGATTGCCTGAATGGAATTAGAGATCAATCTTGAGTTTTCCGGTCGGCGAGGTATCGCCCAACAGGCTGATACGATGCCAAACACACAAACCGTAAGGGTCAAGAACGAATACCATTTGGCGGTCCCAACGGGATAAGGATGGGGATCCAGAAAAGGTAACACTCCCATTGCAACAGGTGCGATGAGACTAAACCACGCAGCCGATAACGCATTGTTCGATGGTTCGGGCTTGTGTTCTTCGCCGCTCATGATGGAGTGTTTCTAGCAACGTTGAATCGTTGAGTGAGCTGAACGCGCCCTAGCACGAAAGCGGATGTGACGAAATGCCGCGCGACGTGCGGTCCAACTTGCTATCGGTACGAGAGTTTGTCAAGCAATGTCGTTTCAGCGACGTAGGGTGGGGCGAGTCATCGAGACCCACCAATTTCAACCAACAAGATCAACAACTGGTGGGTCTCGATGACTCGACCCACCCTACCGGTTCCCATGCCATGACCGCACTTCAGGAAGCCGAACGATTGCTGCCGAAGCTCACGCGGGTGGAGAAGGCTCTGCTCGCTCAGCGGCTCGTCAGCGATTTTGGGGCGAGAAATCCTTGGACCACGCCAGCGCGATCGGTATCGTCTGACTCGTGCCGACGCTCATTCGACAAAATGGTTTTGAGGTGATGATTCACACGGGCGATCACCGGCCGGCTCATGTGCATTGCTATCGAGGCTCTCGCATGGTCAAGGTGCAGTTGTCTGACTTGTCGGTTCTGTTCCGCCGACATGCCAGCGATCGGGATGTGGGTGAGGCGGTGCGGATCGTGGCGGAGCATCGCGAATTGTTGCGGCGAGCTTGGAGAGAGTTTCATGGCAAAGACTAAAAACATCGTCGAGATCGGCGACCGCTCCTGGACTCGGAGCGAATGGAACCAGATGTTGGCTGATGCCGATCATGCGGCTGATGAGTATGCTCGTCGTTGGCCGCAAGTGACCTCAGTCCGGTACGACCGTGCCACGAAGTCGGTTGTTTTGAAATTGAACAACGGAGCAAAACTCGGCGTCCCGGCGACCAAACTGCAAGGGGTGGCTGGAGCGACCGAAGAACAGCGAGCCAATGTGTCGATCCTTGGCCCGAACTGGGCGATTCAGTTTCCGCAGATCGACCAGCAGTTCACGGTCGAGGAACTCCTTTGTGGAGTGTTCGGTAACAAAGCATGGATGGCGAAGCTCAATCGAAAGTCCGGCAAGTCGGCGACGTCAGCAAGAGTCTCCGCCGCACGAACCAGCATCCGAAAATCTGCCACACGTCGAAAAGCCGTGACAGCATGAAGCCAACGTAGGGTGGGTCGAGTCATCGAGACCCACCAATTTCCAAACAACAAAATCATCTAGTGGGTCTCGATGACTCTACCCACCCTACGAGAGAACGACGAGAGACCTGAGAGACACCATGAACCACTTCCATTACGACAAAGGTGAATTGTTCTGCGAGCAGCAGCGGGTGGCCGAGTTGGCCGAGGAGTTTGGGACGCCGTGTTGGATTTATTCCAAGGCGGCGTTGCTCGGACGGCTGAAGGAAATTCAGACGGCGTTCGCGGCCGTGGACCCGGTGATTTGTTACTCGGTCAAGGCGAACTCGAATCTCAGCATCCTCAAGCTGATGCACGACGCCGGCAGCAGCTTTGACGTCGTCTCCGGCGGCGAGTTGTATCGCGTCAAGAAGGCCGGGGCCGATACCACGAAAGTCGTCTTCGCCGGAGTCGGCAAGACCGACGATGAGATTCGGCAGGCGCTCGAAGAACGCATCCTGATGTTCGACGTCGAAAGCGAAGCCGAACTGGATGCCATCGCGGCGGTCGCGCAGAAGATGGGAGTCATCGCGCCGGTCGCGTTGCGGCTGAATCCGGACATCGACGGGAAGACTCACGCCAAGACCACGACCGGCAAGAAGGGGAACAAGTTCGGCATGGACATCGAACGAGCCGACGAGCTCGCTGCGAAAACGCTGCGAACTCCCGGCTTGGCGATGAAGGGCATTCACATGCACATCGGCTCGCCGATCCTCACGACCGAGCCGTATGCCGAGGCGGTGAAGAAGGGGATCGACGTCGTCCGCAGCTACCGAGCCGCCGGTCACGACCTCAACTGGATGAACCTCGGCGGTGGCTTCGGCATCAGCTATCGCCAGAACGAAGGCCCGCCCGCGAAAGCGTATGCCGACGTGATCGTCCCCGGCGTCAAAGAGGCGGGCTGCCGACTGGCTCTCGAACCGGGCCGATTCATCGTCGGCAACTCCGGAGTTCTGGTCAGCAAGGTCATCTACACGAAGCGTGAGGGCGGCAAGCTGTTCGTGATTCAGGACGGAGCCATGAATGATCTCGTCCGACCTGCAATGTACGACTCGTTCCATCGCATCTGGCCGGTGAACCCGCGAGTCGCGATGCCCGACAATGTCGAAGGGGAAATCGTCGGCTGCGAGAAATCGGATGTCGTCGGCCCGATCTGCGAGTCGGGCGACTACTTCGCGAAGGACCGCTATCTCCCGCAGGTGAATCGTGGCGAATTGCTCTGCACGTTCAGCGCGGGAGCCTACGGGACGGCGATGAGCAGCAACTACAACTCGCGTCCGCGAGCGATCGAGCTACTGATCGACGGCGATCACGTTCAGGTCATCCGCCGCCGCGAGACCTACGAAGACCTTGTCGCTGCGGAGTTGGTGTGAGCCATGACGAAGCCGAGTTTGATCGTCGCGAGCCGCAATGCGAAGAAGCGGCGCGAGATTGAAGAGTTGCTCGCGCCGCATCACATCGAAGTGCTGAGCGTCACCGATTTTCCCGAAGTGCCGGAAGTCGTCGAAGACGGCGAGACCTTCGCCGCCAACGCCGCGAAGAAGGCGACGCAGACGGCTCGGCATCTGAATTGCTGGGTGCTCGGCGAGGACAGCGGGTTGATGGTCGATGCACTCAACGGTGCGCCGGGTGTCTATTCGGCTCGCTTCAGTGGCGAGGGGGCGACTGACGAGAAGAACAACGCAAAACTCATCGTTGAACTGGCCGACGTTCCGGATGAGCGGCGAGGCGCGCAGTATCTCAGCCACGCGGCGATCTCTGATCCGTCGGGCACGATTCGGTTGACTGTCGAGGCGACTTGCCGAGGGCGAATCATTCGCGAGCCGCGCGGTTCGAATGGGTTCGGCTACGACCCGTACTTTTTGATCCCGGAGTATCACCTCACGTTTGGTGAACTCAGTTCGACGGTGAAGCAGCACCTGAGTCATCGCGCTCGTGCGTTTGAGCGATTGATCGTTCCGCTGGTCCGTTTACTGAAGTAGGTCAGCCTTTCCAGGCTGACTCGATGCGGTGTGAAGTGTTCGGGTCAGGCTAGGAAGCCTGACTTACTCGTCGCCGATCTCCAGCGATTCCATGCGTCGATACAGCACCGGCCGAGGAATCCCCAGCAACTTCGCGGCTAGCGTTTTGTTCCTCTTGGCTTTGATGAGCGCACGGCGGATGAGATCGCGTTCGATGGTGGCGAGATGTTCGTCCAACGGCGGGATCGGCGGTTCGTCGAGCGAGCGTTGCGGCGGTCCAACCGATTGGGCTTCCAAGCCTGCTCGGAATCGAAGCGGGAGGTCAGACACGCCGATCACGGGCGCCGTGCAGTTCTGGCGAGCTTCCTGGACGACGAGTGCCAATTCATCGAGATTGCCTGGCCAAGAATACTCACGCAGTTGCGGCCAGACCGAATCAGCGAAGCCTCCGATCTGTTGGTCGGCATTGCGATTTGGCGATTCGAGGAAGGCTTGAGCCAGCGGGATTAAGTCGTCGCCGCGTTCTCGCAGCGAGGGAACTTCGATGGTCAGCGTCGTGAGCAGGAAGAAGAACTCCGGGATCAATCGCTCGTCGTCGACGGCGACTGGAAGCTGTTCCGTGCTCGACGACATCAAGCGTGGCAACGGCATGCGCCGTGAGACGCTGGCATTCTCGGCCGCGTAATCCGTGAGCAGTCGCTCCTGCAGGTCGCGCGGCAAGGCGTCCACGTCGGTCAGGAATAATGTTCGCGGCAACAACGCTCCGACGGCGACGTCTTCGGCCTCGGGATGCAGCAGCCGCTTCAGGGTTTGCAAAAGCGAGAGCGGTGACTGGCGGCAGTCGAGCGGCACGAACGAGCCGGCTTGTGCCTCGTCTGCCTGGTGAATGGCACGTGCGAGATGCTCTTTGCCGGTGCCTCGCGGCCCGACGAAGTGGACCGGAACAGTCGTTCCGCGCGCGAGGCTGACTTGCTCGAGCACTCGTCGCATCACCGGACTGCGGGCGATCACCGTTTTCAAGCCGTAACGCTGTCGCAGTGACCAGCGCAACGTCGAAAGTTCCGCGTGATATCGCAACGCGAGTGACATCGACTGCGTCGGTGCCGGAGTCGGCAACGGCGAAATGATCCCCAAGACGCTTGTGATGCGGTCATCACCTTCGCGGATCGGAATGAACCGGATGAGCTTTCCAATCGTCGGGCCAGATTTGCTGGGCATGTAGACCGGCACATCCAGTTCCTTTCCCGCCAGACTTTCGGGAGGGGGACACAAGGCCGTCGCCAGTTCACGAATCGATCGTGGGTCCGCATCCGACGCGAACTCGACCATCTCACCGACAATTTCGTCCGCAGTCCAGCCGGTCAGTTGCTCGCAACCGGCGTTGAAGAACAACACTCGGCGCGATGCCGAAACTAAGAATACGGGCGTCGTCGCCGATTTCAGCCACGTTTCCAGCCGAGTCTTTTTCTTGCCGGTGCGTTCACGCATCGGGAGTCCTTTGTTCGTGGTGGATGCGTTTCGCATCCGACCGACGCAAGACGCATCGGCCGCGTCGCGATAGCATAGCGACCTACAAAAAAATCACTCGCACGGTCGGGCCAGTGGGATAGAATCTCGCCGTCCATTTTCGACCGGAGGCTGTCATGCCGGATTTTGATCGTTGGGTGCAACGCTATGCGCGTCGGATCAGTGTCGGCGAATTCTTGCGCGACGCGGCCGAGTGGCTGGCGGGATTCTGCTTCGTGTTCGGAATCGTGGTGTTGGCGGTGAAGCTGCGTTGGCCGAATCTCTGGCCGCATGTTTTGTGGTTGGTCGCCGCGAGCATTCCCACGACCGGCGTGGCGTGGTGGCTGTCGCGGCGTCGGCGATTGAGCCGGCAGGATGCGGTCGCGATGCTCGATCAAAAATTGGCGGCGGGCGGATTGCTGATGACTCTGAGCGAGCTGCCCGGTGCGGCGTGGAAGGCACGATTGCCGCAGCTCGAATCTCTTTGGCGGCGAGCGTTGCCGACGTTGCGCCCCGTCCGATTTGCGAGAGTGCTGATTCTGCCGATCGCCTTCGCTGTGGCTGCGTGCCTTGTGCCGCTGCGGGACATTCACGAGCCAGTTGTGGAAGGAGCGGTTGCTCAGCAGACGATGCAGCGGCTCGAAGAATTCATGCAGCAGCTCGAAGAGGCCGAGGTCATCAAACCGGAGGAGAAGGAGAGTGAGCAGCTCAAAGAGGAGATGCAGAAGCTGGCCAACGAGACAAAAGAGCATCCATTGACTCACGAGAAGTGGGAGACGGTCGATGCGCTGCAAGAGCGGCTGAAGGCCAAGCTCGAACACCAGTCGAATTTGATGTCGCAGGCGGCGGACTCATTGGCCGCGCTGAGCGAGGCGCTCAATCAACTCGGTCAATCGGGCGAAACAAAACTTTCCGACGAGCAGTTGCAGCAGCTCGAAAAGGAAGTCGCGAAAGCGATGCAGGAGTTGACGAAGAGCGGATCGCTCGGAAAGCTGTCCCCCGCGTTGCAAGCCAAGCTTGGTGAGATGGCCAAATCCGGACAGTTCAAACTGCCGCAAGACGCTGCCGAGCGTGAGGCACTGGCGGAAGAGTTGCAAAAGTTTCTCAATAAGGAATCGCTGAAGCTCGCCGACTTGCGGGCCAAATGCGAGAAGTGCAACAACCCCAACTGCGAAGAATGCAAGAAGCCGGGCGGCACCTGACTGAGCACCGGCAAGCATCTCGGTCGAGATGCGAAAATGCACAATCGTCCTGGAAAAGGTGGAGTGTCCGAGGGGCGCGGCGACGCGGACCTCGAATTCGGAGACATGTCGAGCTCGCAGGGGACGAAGTTCAAGGAGACGATTCTTCCGCCAGGATATCTCGACAAACCGCGCGATGAAGTTTTGTCGGTCACCGCAGCCACTCCGGAGGTCAAGCCGGCGGAGGCTGCTCCGCGAAATGCGGTTCGGCCGAACGAAGCAGTTTCTGGCAACGAAGCCTGGAATCGCAGTGTCCGCCCACGGCATCGCAATGCTGTGAAAAGCTATTTTTCCGAGAAGTGATTTGGAGAAGGCGAGCGGAGGACGTTAGTCCTGCGAGTGCGACCGTCACGACATCTTGAAGACTCGGAGGACTGACGTCCTCCGCTCGCCTAACCCACCAGTGAAAGCCACATCTTGCCAACGGACGCACCTGCCAAAGACCCGCTCCTGACGCCGTCCGAAGTGGCCGAAGCTCAGCAATTGCTGCAACGGCTGATCGACGGACTTGGTTCTGCGATCTTGGGACAATCGGAGTTGATCGAGCAGGTCGTCATCTGCCTATTGGCTCGCGGGCACATGTTGCTGGAAGGCTTGCCGGGGCTGGGCAAGACGGAGTTGGTCAAATCGTTGTCGTCGCTGCTGGGGCTTTCATCGCGTCGCGTGCAGTTCACCCCCGACTTGCTCCCCAGCGACATCATCGGATCGCCGATCCTCGAAGAGCAAAACGGCAAACGCAAGCTGGTGTTTCATCTCGGCCCGATCTTCGCCAATTTGGTGCTGGCCGACGAAATCAACCGCGCGACGCCGAAGACACAGTCCGCCTTGCTCGAAGCGATGCAGGAACACCGCGTGACGGTGCTCGGTGAGACTCATCCGCTGCCGCAACCCTTCTTCGTGCTGGCGACTCAGAACCCGATTGAATTGGAAGGGACGTATCCGTTGCCCGAAGCTCAAGTCGATCGCTTCACATTCAAGATCAATGTGCATGGGGTCAGCAGCGAAACGTTGCAGCAAATCATCAGCACGAGAAAACGGGGGCAGCCTCCGGCATTGGCCGAGGTCATGTCCGGCACCGAGCTCTCCCGGTTGTTCGATTTGACCGACCGGGTTCATCTTCCCGAAGCGGTCTCGAACTACATCGCGCGGCTGGTCACGGCCACGCATCCGCAGCGGCCTGGCTCTCCTGACGAAGTCAAAAAGTTCGTGAAGTACGGAGCATCACCTCGTGCCGCGATCGCGTTGGCGAATACCAGTCGCGCAGCCGCCCTCCTGGCCGGAAAGCCGAACGTGGGATTTCACGAAGTACAAAAAGTTGCTCCATGCGTGCTCGGGCACCGGCTGATCCTGGACTATTCCGCTCGTCTTGAAGGTTGGACGCCTCCCAAGATGGTCGATCTGCTGATCAACCGAGTCGCCGAGGTGGCTCATCAGTTTCCCACGGACGTGAGACCATGACAAATCGCAAGAATTGGTCATTGGTCATTGGTCGTTGGTCATTGGTCATTGGACTGCTCTTGGCTGCTGCGCATTGCTCGGTCTTGCCGGCGCTGGCGTCTGGCGAGACGTTTTCGCTGGTCGGGCATGACTTGCAGATTGACGTCGATTCACGCTGGGCCGGTTGTGGACAGGGCGGGTATTGCCCGGTGCGAGTGCGTGTGGTGAATCGCGGACCGACTCGCACGCTGACGTTTCGCATCGCCAAGTCGTACCAGTCGATCGTCGGTGTGCGGCAGACAATCGCGGTGCCACAGAACGCGGCGTTGGCCATCACGCTGTCGGTGCCGATGGTCAACTTCTCGAACAGCGCCGAATTTCGCGTCGAAGATTCCAGCGGCGTTTTGGAGAACATGAAGCACAGCGTCGGCCTGCCGGAAGCCAACGTCGCGGAAGTCGGTCGTCCCGGCTTGTTGGTGGTGGCTCCCGGCGTTGTTGATTTGCAACCGTTCGAAGATGGTGCGACCACCTTTCGTCAAACCGCCGGCGGCACGAGCGCAGCCAGTACCAGTGGAGGCGTTTACCACGGCGGTTATCGAACTTCAAATTGTGTCGCGATTCCTTCCAATTCCTTGCCCAGTTCGTGGATCGACTTCAGCGGACTCGACATCGTGTCGATTCCGCACAGCGAATTGAACAAGCTTCCCAAGGGAACTCGCGCGGCGCTGATTCAATGGACCCGTTGTGGCGGAACGTTGCTCGTGACGGCTGTCGGTGAAGTGGAGTCCGCGAGCGGCGCATCCGCGATGTTGCTCGCCGGCGATTCGGCTTCGAGTGGTGCTTGGACATGGACTGAGCCGAAACTCGCTGATCGCGATGTCGCCCAGATCGTGCATCAGGATACCAGCGGAGGCGTGACCACCATCAGCACTCCGACGGCTGGTCCCGGCGAATGGTCGCGCGAGGCGATGCCCTTTCGCACGGCCGACATCGGATTCGGCAAGCTGGTCCTGTTTCGCAGCGAGCCGTTTCCCGGCACGGCTCAGGATTGGTTCTGGCTGCTGAAATCTGTTGGCGGCATGTCGCGCTGGGATTGGGGCAAACGGCACGGAGAGTCGGCTCGCATTGGGACGAGCGACTTTTTGCTCTTCCTCATTCCGGGCATTGGTGGCGTGCCGGTCGTGATGTTTCTGGTGTTGATCACGATCTTCGCCGTGGTGATTGGCCCGCTGAACTATTTCGTTCTGGCTCGCCGCAAGCAGCTCCACTTGCTGTTGCTGACGATTCCTGGCGTCGCGTTGATGACCAGTTTGCTGCTGTTTGGTTACACGATTGTCGCTCACGGTTTCAGCGTGAAGGCCCGTTGCCGCAGCCTGACGTTCGTCGATCAAGCCGCGCAATCGGCAGTAACGTTTGGCCGGCTCAGCTTGTATGCCGGACAAGCGCCGTCGGCAGGCATGCAATTCTCTCGCGACACAGCGGTGTACCCGATCTGGCCGGAAAACGAACAGTTTGAGTCGGGCCAAGTCGATTGGACCAACTCGCAGAATCTCACATCGGGCTGGCTCCGTTCGCGGACACGCACGCAGTTTCTGACGGTCGGACATCGCACCGAGCGAGGCCGCTTGGAAGTGACCTCGCCAGGCCCCGACAAGCTGACGGTCGCGAACGGGTTTGAGTGGGGCTTCGAGCCGCTGGTCGTGGCCAACGAACAGGGGCGGTTGTTCGTCGGCAAGAGCGTTCCTGCGGGTGCCAGCATCGACCTAAAACCTGCGACCGAGGAAGAACTCAAGGAAGTCGTTGCCGCGCTGCAACGTCATCCGCTGGAGCTTCCGGCCGGACTTGCGAGCGCCGGATCTCCCTCAGCCAATTTTTGGGGAGGCCCGCCAGGATACCGCCGCGGGATGTACTACGGTTACGGCACGGCCAGTTGGCACCAACACGAGAGCATGATGGAACTCGCTAGCGTACGACTTCGATCGGGTGCAGTCGTTCCGGGCGGCGTGCAAGCGGAGTACTCGCCGGTTCCGCGCACTTTCTATGGATTGGCAACTCAAACGCCGCACATTGAACTTGGTGTTCCCAAAGTCTCGGAGATCAACAGCCTGCACACCGTCATGGGCCGGTGGTAATTCTGCGGTCAGCTTGCGTCCGGAGAATTCTTCGTGGCCGCGTGTAATTGCACCACGACGCCATCCAAGAACGTGGCGAGACGCGCGGCGGCTGATGCGGCTTGCTCACGCAATCGCCACATGTCTTTCGCGGCGGACGGACGCTTCCACAACGCTCCGATTGCCGCACCGAACCGCACGCTGCCGGTCGCGCCAACGATGCTCAGAATCTCCGGCGGCAAATCGGCTGAGAGATCGTCGCTGATGACGCGAACGGCCAGGAATCGCGTTTTGTGCTGCCGAGCCACCTGTGCGACGGCGAGACTTTCCTGATCGACTGCGAGCGCTGCGTGTTGCTCGCCGAGTTGCTGTTTCAGCGCGACGGTGCGGACGATGTCGTCCGCCGTCAACAGCCGACCGATGAACAGACCGTGGGTTGGATCGGCTGGCATGTGCAGGTCGATTTGCAAACTCTGACAGTGCTGATCGACAATCGAATCTGCGACGAGGATGGATCCCACCGGGATGTCGGCCTGCAAGGCTCCGGCAAAACCGCACGACAACAGCCAGCGCGGCGAATGCCCCTCGATCAGCGCTTGCGTCGCGCGGCGGGCTCGCGCGAAGCCCATGCCCGATTCCACGACGGCAATGCGAATGCCATCGTAGAGCCCGCCTCGAAACGTGAAGTCGCCGCCCGTGTATTTCTTCACCTTTTGGCAGCGGTCCAAAAACGCACCCAATTCGATCGGCAATGCGCAGACGATTCCGATGTCGGCATGAGCGAAGTCGGCAGCAGCGGATTGTGAGTCAGGCATCGGGGGCTTCGTTCAGCGAGTCGTTTTGGTCTGTTGGGCGGGAGCCTTCGCGAAGGCTTCGTGGTCGCTCGGCGTGAGCACGCAGCGGAAGCCGCAATGGAACGAGCTGGAGTTCACATCCCCCTTCATGCGCGTGGCGCAACGATATCCGCGACAATAGTTGTCATTGCACATGAACGAACCGCCGCGCTGAACACGTTTTGGAATCTTCGGTTCATTGGGATCAAGACTATCGCGCGGACCGCGCGGGTTGCGGCGTGGGCTGTCCGAGTAATATGCCGGCTGATACCAATCCGCACACCATTCCCAGACGTTGCCGACGATGTCATACAGGCCGTAGCCGTTCGGCGAAAACGATTTGACCGGGGCCGTGAAGCGGTGGCCATCTTGCACGACGTGCTCTTCGGGAAACTCTCCCTGCCAGAGATTGGCACGCCAGCGATCGCCGTCTTGCAGTTCATCGCCCCACGGGTATTCCTGCAGATGCCGGCCACCACGCGCGGCGAATTCGAATTCCGCTTCGGTCGGCAGCCGCTTGCCAGCCCACTCGCAATAGGCAACGGCGTCGGGCCAAGCGACATGGACGACGGGATGCCCCATCTTCTCTGCGATGCCGGATTCTGGGCCGTGCGGATGTCGCCAATTGGCTCCCTCTTGAATCTTCCAAACGGCGTGAGCCCAATCCGGATTGGCCGGGTGCCGGAGTTGCCTCACCAGCTCTCGATCAAAGTTGGGATTGAAGCAAATCGATCCGGCGACCAGATCCTCGTCTTTGATGAGGCTGGGATCGACCAACCCCGCGAAGTCTTCGCGCGTGGGTGCCTTCTCAGCCACGGTGACATAGCCGGTGGCGTCCACGAATCGCTGGAACTCGACGTTCGTGACTTCGGTGGCGTCCATCCAGAATCCGGACAGCTCGGCTTCGTGGACCGGCTTCTCGTCCTCTTGGCCGTCGCGGCTACCCATCAGGAATTTTCCGCTGGGGATCCACACCATTCCCGGTGGCGCGGAACGTGGTTCCTGCTCGACCACGGCAACTTGCTTGGCCGGTTCGGCGGTGAGCGGCGGCGTCAACAGGCACCATGACAGCACCGCGCCGGAGAATAACAAAGCGATCAGCGACAGAATCACTCGTTGAGTGGGCATGAGATCAATCCAGAGTCCGAGACCGTGATGTCGTTCGCCCATGATCGGCGAATCGCCACCGCGTTCGTCGGCAGGATACCAAGCCCAGCCACGGCTCGCACTCGCGGCGAACAATCAGGCGGCGATTCGCGAGCTGTAGTAGTGGCACAACGCCACGGCGAACGCATCCGCCACGTCGTGCGGTTCCAACAGGCGGTCCAGGCCGAGTTCCGTTTTGATGGCTCGTTGGATTTGATCTTTGCTGGCCTTGCCGCTGCCGGTGAGCAATTTTTTGACCTGTGTCGGTGTGTAATGCACGACGGGAATGCCATGTTCGACGGCGGCCGACAAGATCGCGCCGCGGGCATGAGCCATCAGCAGCGCTGATTTCGGATTCTTGACCAGCGAGAAGACTTGCTCGATTGCCAGAATGGCCGGCTGGAATTCCTCCAGCACCTCGCACAGTCCGGAAGCGATTTCATGCACACGCTCGGCCAGCGAGCGGCCGCGTGTGGATCGAATCACGCCCCCTTCCAGCAGCACCGGGCCGCGAGAAGATCGTTCCAGCAGAGCATAACCAGTCCGGTTCAAGCCCGGATCGATACCCAAGAATCGTGGCGAGACACTCATCCGTGAGATTTCCCTCGGCGGTCGAACTTAGCTGCTGCTGCT
>CAMDPK010000102.1 GCA_945904015.1 Candidatus Kuenenia stuttgartensis
AGCGAAGTGCAAGGCCGACAGGTTGCCGAGTCCGCGAAGACGAAATGGGTCGCCGACTATCGCACGCTCATTGACGACGTCGACGCCGTGACGATCGCGGTACCGACCGGCTTTCACAGTCGCGTGGCGACTGATTTTCTGGAGAACGGAATTCACTCGCTGGTCGAAAAGCCGTTGGCCGCGGATCTGACCGAAGCGGTGCGACTTGTCCAAATCGCCGAGCGAACCGGAGCGATCCTGCAAGTCGGCCACGTCGAACGATTCAATCCCGCGTTCCAAGCGGCGGCCAAGCTGTGCGACCAACCGCGCTACATCCGGGCCGAGCGGCTCAGTCCGTTCAGCTTTCGTTCGACGGATATCGGCGTCGTGCATGACATGATGATTCACGACATCGATTTGGTGTTGTCGCTGGTCCGCTCTCCGGTTCGTCGAATCGAGGCGTTCGGGATCACTCTGATGGGTCAACATGAGGATGTCGTGCAGGCCCGGCTCACGTTTGAAAACGGCTGCGTCGCCGACCTCTCCGCCAGCCGCGTCCATCCGACGACTCGCCGCGCGGCGACCATTTGGACGGCAACTCGGTGCCTGAATGTCGATTTTGGATCGCGTGAGGTGACGTCGTACTCGCCGTCGGCCCGACTACTTTTCGGGACATCGCCAGTTGATCGCGCTCGGCAACCGGGTGCCGACATCGAGCAACTCAAGCTGGAAGTTTTTGGCTCCCTGATCGAAGTCCAAACGCAGACCCCGGCACCGCAAGACGCCCTCACAGCGGAGATCGCGGAGTTCGTGGAGTGCATCCGATCCGGTAGCTCGCCGACGGTCACTGGGACGGTGGCGGTTGAAGCTTTGACGGTCGCGGAACGAATTCTCGGAGTCTTGGCGGCACAGTCGCAAATTCAGGAGCCGGCCCCCCTTGCCGACGCTCAACGAATAGCAGCGTAACTAGCTGACTGAATTTGGAGTTGCAGCCGCACTGCAAGACTCAAAATCACCACAATCGTGTGGCAAAAGTCGCTCTTTTTGCGCACATCATCGCCTGGCACCTTGATAACAAGGGAAAACCGGTGATAATCCCGCACTTTTTACTGGCCGCTGGAAGTGGCTGGATCGGGTTTTGGCCCGATGGTGCTCAGGGAGGAAGGGGCTTGGACGGCGGCATTGATTGTCGATTCCGCAGATCCAAACCACCCCGCTTGGCAAGCCAAAATGGGTACCTTCAATGCTGAAAAAACCTGAACTGACAGAGTATCGGACGCTTTTATTGAGCCTCCAAACGCGACTTCGAGGAGACGTCCAGCACTTGGCGGATGGTGCCTTGCACCGAGCCGATGGGGACGGCGACTCGAAAAGTCCGACTCACATTGCCGAGCTGGGAACCGACAACTACGAACAAGATTTCTCGCTTCGGTTCGTCGAGAACGAGCAAGAAATCCTGGACGAAATCTCTCTGGCTCTCAAGAAAATTGACACGGGGACTTACGGCCTCTGTGAGAAGTGCCTGGAGCAGGGCAAGCCTCCCGCGAAAGCGGTCATCATCAAAGAGCGTCTGCGAGCGATTCCGTACGTTCGGACCTGCGTACACTGCGCGGAGCAGCAACGAACTCGGAAGTGGCGTCGCTAGGCCGGGCTCTATTTTGCCGTCCCGACTTGCAGGCACTTGAGCGTGCGCGAGTCGCGGGCGAAAAGGTTTCCGCTGGAAAGTGCCGGCAAGGCGCGGGTCGTCGATTTGAAGACGCGGGATCGCGCGAGCTCCTGATAGCGGCGTGAATCTGGCCGCCAGAGGATGAGTTCGCCGTCGGTCGTCAGCATCAGCATCTTGCCGTCCGCCGCGATCATCGTTCCGAAACCGAAGCTCGGCTTTGACCAAAGAATCTTTTTTTCACGCGGATCGAGGCAGCGTAGTTCCGAGTCTTCGACTCGCTCCTGACCGTGGATGCCGTAGACCAATCCGTCTTGGACCAGCGGCGTCATGTACTGACTGGAGATCAGATCGTCGCTGTTCCACTTCTCGTCTGCGGCGGTTGTGCCGATCTTGGCGAAGGTCGCGCCGACTCCGTAGTGGGCGGAAACCAGCAGGTGCCCATCGAGCACGATCGGTGTCGCTCCGTTGACGGTCGGACCACGCTTCCCGAAGGGGAACTCGAATCGCACTTTGCCGGTGTCGGGATCGAGCGAAACGGTTTTCATCCGCGTCACAAAAAGGGCGTGCTTCGTGCCATCGACAGTTGCGAGGACCGGTGACGAGTAGCTCGCTTGTTCGTCGGTCGCTTGCCACACGGTTTTGCCGGTGGCGATGTCGAACGCCACAACCCCAGCGCCACCTTTGCTCCCGCCGACGTTGACCAACAGTTTGTCGCCCGCCACCAGCGGAGAACTGCCGGCTCCGAAATAGCCTTCGGGAGCTTTGAACTCGGCGTGCGTGTCACGCTGCCAAATCTTCTTTCCGGATTTCAGATCGAGACAGCGCAGCGTTCCCTGGGCACCGAAGACAAACACTCGATCCCCGGCAATGACCGGCGTGCAGCGCGGGCCTTGATCGTCGGAGAAGCCGCTCGAAAAAGTCGTGGGGCTGCCAGACTTCCATTTGGTCGTTCCGGTCTTCGCGTCGATCGCTTCCGCGACTTCTTCGTCGCCTACGCGATGAAACAGGACAGCAGTGTTGCCGGCAACGGCCACGCCCGCGAAGCCTCCGCCAATGTCCCGCTGCCAAACGACTGGCGGGCCGTCCTTCGGCCAGGAGTCGGCGAGTTTTTCATCGACGGCCGCGCGGCCATCACGGTTCGGGCCAAGAATCTGCGGCCAGTCACCGGCGAGCAGCGTACTCGCCGAGAACACGATGCCACAGATCACGGACAAAAGGCGAATGTTCACGAGAGGGACTCCACAATTCGTGGGGCAGGTTTTCAACCTGCCAAGGAGCACGGGCAGGTTGAAAACCTGCCCCACGTCACTGAGCGGCTTTCAGCAGCCGAATGAATTCTTTCACGAACGGCGTGTTGTCCATCCAGACGCGAGCGGTGACGAAGTTGCCATCGACGACCACTTGCTGGTTGACGTACTTGCCGCCGACCTGAGTGATGTCGAGCGCACACTTCGCGACGGTCGTCGCCGTGCGGCCTTTCAAGCAGTCGGCCGCGGCAGCGATCTCGATGCCGTGACAGACCGACGCGACTGGTTTGTTCTTCTCGAAGAAGTGCCGAGTGATCCGCAACAGGTCTTGGTCGTAGCGCAAGTATTCCGGTGCTCGGCCGCCGGACAGGAACAAGCCGGCGTACTCGTCGGGCTTCACGTCGCGGAAGGCGATGTCGGCCTGCAAGTGATAGCCGGCGGTCTCTTGCGTGATGTC
Source organism: Candidatus Kuenenia stuttgartensis (assembly GCA_945904015.1). Classification (GTDB taxonomy): domain Bacteria; phylum Planctomycetota; class Planctomycetia; order Planctomycetales; family Planctomycetaceae; genus SXKJ01. The sequence continues at coordinate 3,350 of CAMDPK010000102.1, forward strand.
CCACGTCGAGCCGGGCGGGATTTCGTGCAGGACCATGTGATACAGCTTCTTCTCTGGCCCGGCGACGACGACTTCGAAGCCATCTTCGGGCAGGCGAAAGAACGGATACATCGTGTCGAGGACTTCCGTCGCGTCCCCGATGACCAGCAAAACTTTGGGCATGAGCGAACTCTCCTGAGAATGTCGGACCTGAGCAATGGCGGCAAAGCATATCAGCGACGCCAGAAGTTGGGAGTTCCGCCGGTCGCCAAGTCGCTAGAGCAATCCGATCCCGGCTGCCAGAATCCCGAACCAAGGAGACGACGCATGGCTGCCAAGAAGAAATCCGCTCCATCCGCTCGACAGTACTGGCTGTTCAAGTCCGAACCAGAGTCGTACTCGATTGCCGATCTGGCGAAGGAACCGACCAAAACAACGTTTTGGGACGGCGTCCGCAATTATCAGGCTCGCAATCTGCTGCGCGACACGATCCGGCTTGGCGACCGAGTCCTCTTTTATCACAGCAACACCGAACCGATGGCGATCGTCGGGACGGCCGAGGTCGTGAAGACCGGCTATCCCGACCACACGGCGTTTGATCCGCAAGACCATCACTACGATCCGAAGAGCAAACCCGATAAGCCGACGTGGTTCATGGTCGATGTGCGATTGCTGCAAGTTTTCCCGAAACTGGTGACGCGGGACGAACTCAAGGCGTGTGCCGATCTGCGAGACATGATGGTGATTCGCCGGGGAGCGCGGCTGTCGATCCAACCGGTCACGGCCGTGGAATGGCAAGCCGTGCATCGGCTCGCGGGTGTGAAAGACAAATCGTAGAACCACTAGAAATGAGAGGCTGAGATGAATCATTCGCACGCACTCCGAGTGTTGTTCTTCTTGCTGGTTTGCGGGCCGTTGCTCCGAGCGGACGAACCGCGACCGATCATCGCGAAGCCAGGCACATTCAAACCTTTGACCGAGCCGCCGTGCTCGTACTGCTCGACGCAGAATCGGAAGCAGTTCGTGAAACCGGACGACCGCGTGCTGGCTTGGATTCGCGCGAATCACAATGGCGGAGCGGTCCCGTTACGGCATTTCCTGTCGGCTTCGCGAGTCGTCAACGATACCTACGGCCTGTTCTTCTACGACCCGGACGGCGGGTACGTCACGGCCTTCAAGAAGGATTACGGTTACGAGTTTCATGGCTGGCGCGGCGGCGTGATGGTCGTGAAAGGTCGCGACGGGACGCTCTGGTCGGCCCTCAGCGGCAAAGCGATCGAAGGTCCGCAAGTGGGCCAGCGGTTGACTCGCATCCCCAACGTGATGACCGAGTGGTCGCACTGGCTGATGCTGCATCCGGAATCGACCGCCTACGACTTGTTCGACGGCAAGAAGTACGACATCAAAGAACTGCCGACGACCCTCAGTGAGGAAGCGAAGCAGTCGATGGGCAAAGTCGATGATCGGCTCAAGCCACTGGCGAGCGTGCATGGCGTTGAAGTCGGCCCGTCGGCGAAGGCGTTCGCGTTGGACGAATCGGTGGAGCGAGCGTGTTTCTTGGATGACGTCGGTGGCAAACCGATCGCGGTCTTTTGGTACGGGCCGACAAAGTCGTCGGTGGCGTTTCATCGAAAGCTCGACGACCGCACGCTGACGTTCTTCGCGGACAAGATCTCGCCGGAGACCGCTCCGTTCAAAGACAAAGAAACCGGCAGTCGCTGGACGTTGGCCGGCCGCTGCGTGGATGGCCCGCTCAAAGGCCGTGAACTGAATTGGGTCGACGGCGTGCAATGCCGGTGGTACGCCTGGTCGGCGGAGTTTCCGAAAACCGAACTTGGGAAATCACTGCCGCCAGCGCGTTGATGGAGCAGACATGAGTTGGAAGCAACAGCTTGATCGTGGCTTTCGCCGCTTGGCGATTCCGAACCTCACCGGATTTCTAGCCGGGTTCCAGGGGGCGTTGTGGCTGTTGATTCAGGTGATCCCGCGTCGTGTCGGCCAAGACTCGATTCTCGAAGCCTTCCTGTTGATCCCCGATAAGGTCAAAGATGGCGAAGTCTGGCGACTGGCCACGTTTGTTTTTCTGCCGCCGGGAAACGGCCTCCTGGCGATCTTTTGCATCTACCTGTTCTGGCTGATGGGAACGGCGCTCGAAGGTCATTGGGGCACGGTACGGTACAACTTTTATGTGTTGATCTCCGTGCTCGCGACCATCGCCGCAGCGTTCCTGCTGCCGAACGGCGGACCCGCCACGAACATGTTCATCGGCTCGTCGGTCTTCCTGGCGTTCGCGTACTTGTTTCCCAACTTCACGATCAGCATCTACTTCTTCTTGCCGATCCGCATCAAATGGCTCGCGCTGCTGACGTGGCTGGGCTACGCCTTCGTGCTCATCGGCGGCGACTGGTCGAGACGAGCCTTTGTGCTCGCCTCGATTGGCAACTTCCTGTTGTTTTTTGGCCGAGACATTTTTGTGAGCGCGAGATCCGGCAAGCGGATCATGGAAGGCGCATTTCAAAGGGTCGCGGAAGCTGGCAAACCATTTCACACCTGCGCGATCTGCGGCTTGACCGAGCATGACCAACCCGGCGAAGACTTCCGCATCTGCTCGAAGTGCGATGCCGGCACGTTCGAGTATTGTTCGCAGCATTTGCGCAACCACGAGCATCGAGTGCAAGAATCGTAAACCGCGCGGTTCGCCATTTTGATTGGCGAAGGAGTGTTCCCATGCGATCTGTGTTGCTGGCTTTGATCTGCGGAATACTCGCGGAGAGTGTCCTCGCGGCAGATCCAACAGCTTCCTTGCGAGCGGTGCTGCTGGATGCTCAGCAGTTCGACGATGTCCGAGCCGCGACATTGCGACTGGCCGACTTCAATGCCGTCGTGCTGCGAGTGGATGGCAGTGGCGAGTCATCGCGGCGCGAGATTGGTCGCGCGTCCGCAACGGCTCAACGCCATCAGTTGCCGTGTTATTTCTGGATCGAGGTCGCGCGTTGTTCGGCCCTCGCGGACATGCGGCCGGAGTTGATGGCCAGCTTGCAGGGGCATCCGGAATGGCGGAGGTATTTTCCCAAATCAACTGAGCCGACCGATGACGAGGTCGTCAAAACTTATCCGTGGGTGCCGATCATGTCGCGCGAGGGATTCGACGCGCAGTTGGCTCGTGTGACGAAGTTGCTCGACGGATTGCCGACTCCGGCTGGGCTGTTTCTCAACGACCTGCAAGGAGCACCGTCCGCCTGCGGCTGCGGACATCCGCTCTGCCGTTGGACGACCGATTACGGCCCGAAACGCTCAACCACAAAACTTGGACCTGATTCGGCGGCGCAATTTGTCGAGGCGGTCTCGAAAGCCACCCGCGTGCCGCGAGTCATCCCCGTCTGGGCGACGGAATGCGAAGCACACGACAAGCAAACTTTGTGTGCCGGAGTCGGCTGCTACGAGGGCCTGTGCTGGAAGGAATTCGTGAAGCAACTGACGCCGCTGGCCAAACGTTCGGAACCGCTCGCGTTGCTGTTGCCGTTCCGAGAATTTGAGCGCGACTTGCCGATCTATCCCGACCACGCCGGTTGGATTCGCGAGGCGATTGAGCTGATGCAGACTCAGCCCGCTCGGCATCGAGGCACGCCGATTCCGCCGGAGCGGTTGATCGCGGTGCTGCAAGGCTGGGACGTGTCGCATCGCGAAGTCATGGCACAGATCGCTCAGGCTCAACTCGCTGGGGCCGGTGGCTTCGTTGTTTCGCAAGTACCCATTGACCAAAGTTGGGAGCCGCGAATCCTGAAGTGGAAGTAGTAGCAGGCACACTCCGTGTGCCGTCAGCAACTACGGCACACGGAGTGTGCCTGCTACAAATTACGGAATGCCCCATGCGAGTATTCGTCTCCGAGTTTGTCTGCGGTGGCGGCTGGCCGGGAGCCAGTCTGGAGACGTCATTGGCTCGCGAAGGCCAAGCGATGCTGGCCGCGCTGATCGAAGACGTCGCCACGATTCCCGGCTGCGACGTCGTGACCACTTGGGATTCGCGGCTCGGTCAGTGCCCTCTGCGGAATTGTGATGTGCGGCTCGTGGACTCGGCGGTGGACGAGTTGTCGCAGTTTCGCGAACTGATCCGTGACAGTGACGCGGTGTGGGTGATCGCTCCGGAGTCGAACGCCGAACTGCTGAAGCGGGCGTTGCTGTTTCGACTCGTCAACGACACCGAGTCTCCGCGATCCTCGCCTCGCCGATTCCTCGGAGCATCCGATCGGGCGATCATGCTGGCCTCGGACAAGCTGCCGCTGGCGGCGTGGTTGCACGAGCGATCTATTCCGACTCCTGAAACCCTGCCGTTCAATCCCGTCGACCGGCAATCGGAAGTCCGCTGGCCCGGACCAACGATCATCAAGCGTCGCGACGGAGCCGGCTCGCAAGACATGTTCCTGGTGCGCGACGGCTTCGATTTGTGGAACGCTCGCCACGAACTCGGTCGCTTGCATGAGCCGGAGACGTTCATCCAACAGCCGTTCATCGCTGGCAAAGCATTGTCCGTGACATTGTTGATTGCCGAAGACGGCTCAGTCCTTGAAGTCTTCCCTGTCGCGGAACAACACCTCAGCGATGACGGTCACTTCAAATATCGCGGCGGTCGAATACCTGCGGACATCTCACTGGAGTCGGCACTCGCCGTGCAGCAACTCGCCGAACGAGCCTGTCGCGCTGTGCCGGGCCTGACGGGTTACGTCGGCTGCGACATCGTCTTGCCGGACGTGGGGCAGGTTTTCAACCTGCCCGTCCCAGCCGGGCAGGTTGAAAACCTGCCCCACGGAGAACCGATCCTCATCGAAATCAACCCCCGACTAACGAGCAGCTATCTGGGCTATCGCCAACTGACGGACGACAACATCCCGGCTCGATTGCTCGACGCGAACAGGCCAGCATTGCGGTGGAAGTCCGAACCAGTCACGTTTACGGTGTGACTGTCCTCAGAGGTTGATCCATGAGCATCGTTCCAGACAACGTTCCCCTTCTCAATCGGCGCGGCTTTTTTTCCTGGGCCCAAACCGGTCTTGGCGGCGCGGCGCTGGCGAGCTTGCTGTTGCGAACCGGCGACGTACATGCCGAAGCGGTGCCGGGCGAGTCGTCTGATCCGCCGCCGCATTTCGCTCCGAAGGCGAAGCGAGTGATTCACATCGTTGCGTGTGGCGGGTTCAGCCAGATCGACTCGTTCGACTACAAGCCGGAGCTGGCCAAGCGACATGGCCAGCCGCTTGGCGGCGACGAGCGGCCGGATGTGTTCTTCGGACAGGTCGGGCTGCTGCGAAAAAACGATTGGGCGTTTCGGCAGCGCGGTGAAAGCGGCTTGTGGGTTTCGGAGTTGATGCCGCACATCGCGACGGTCGCCGATGAGCTGACGCTGATTCGCTCGATGTGGGCCGAGACCAGCAATCACACCCCCGCGACGTTTCAAGAGAACAGCGGCTTCCGGCTGAACGGTTTCCCGACCATCGGAGCATGGCTGTCGTACGGACTCGGCAACGACACGGATAACTTGCCGACCTACGTCGTCATCCCGGACACGCGCGGGTTGCCGGCTGGCGGGTCGATCAATTGGACGAACGGTTTCCTGCCGGCTCGGCATCAAGGGGTCGTGATTCGCAGCCGAGGCATTCCGATCGACGACTTGCGACCGGCGCAACCGATTGACGAACGAACGGAATTGGCGACGCGGTCGCTGCTGCGAAAACTCAACGAAAAACATCTGCGGCTGACAGCACCGGCCGGACTCGCGGATGTCGCGGAAGCGGAATTGGCGAAAGTCCCCGGTCACGATGCTCTGGTCGCGCGGATTCGCAGCTACGAATTGGCGGCGAAGATGCAGCTTGCGGTCCCGGAGGTTGCGGACCTCGCCGCCGAGACGGCGGCGACTCAAGAGGCCTACGGCTTGAACGACAAATCGACGGTGGATTTCGGGCGTAGCTGCTTGCTGTCGCGACGATTACTGGAACGCGGCGTGCGATTTATCCAGATGTTTTCCGGCGGAGCGTTCGGTTCGCCTCGCATCAATTGGGACGGCCACGAAGACATGCGTGAGAACCACGCGCGCGAGGCGATCCGCATCGACCAGCCGATCGCCGCGCTGATTCGGGATCTCAAGCAACGCGGGATGCTGGAGGACACGCTGCTGCTGTTCACATCCGAGTTCGGCCGCACGCCGTTCACGCAGTCGGCGGCCGGAGTCATCGGAGCCGGCCGCGACCACAATCAATACGGCTTCACCGTCTGGATGTGCGGAGCCGGCCTCAAGCCGGGACTCGCCTACGGAGCCACCGACGACGTCGGCTGGAAGGCGGTCGAGAATCGCGTCTCGTGGCACGACTTCCACGCGACGGTGCTGCACCTGCTCGGCATCAACCATCAACGCCTAACGTACTACCACAACGGCATTCAACGCCGCCTGACCAACGTGCATGGCGAGCTCGTCGAAGGCGTGCTGGCCTGACGTGGCGAACGCGGTCGCGTTTATCGAGTCTCGTCCCGCGACAGGATCACCATTGCGATTGAGTTCGTCGCCGTTGCCCGGAGATCTTCACCCATGCGCGCAAGTTTTATCTGTCTCATCACGATGTATGTCTTGGCGAGTTGTGCGACTGCTGCGGAACGACCGAACGTCATTTTCATTCTCGCGGATGATTTGGGGTACGGGGATCTCGGCTGTTATGGGCAGACGAAAATTCTGACGCCGAATCTGGATCGCATGGCGGCCGAGGGGATGCGGTTCACGCAGTTCTATGCCGGTTCGACGGTGTGCGCTCCGTCTCGGAGTGTCTTGATGACCGGGCAGCATCTCGGCCACACGACCGTGCGTGGCAACGCGGGTAAGAACAATCTTGAGGCTCAGACTCTGCGCGACGAGGACGTCACAGCGGCCGAGGTCTTGAAGTCCGCTGGCTACTCGACGGGGCTGATTGGCAAATGGGGACTCGGCGAAGTTGGATCGGCCGGGCATCCGAACCGACAGGGATTCGACGAGTACTTTGGTTTTCTGAATCAGCATCACGCTCACAATCATTATCCCGGCTTCCTGTGGCGAAACTCCGAACGAGTCGCACTGCCGAACGTGGTCGCCGGAGCGACACCGGATGGAGTCGATTTCGGAGACGGCTATTCGACCAAGCGCGTGCAATTCGCCGGCGATTTGTTCGCGAGCGAAGCCGCGTCATTCATCGAACGACACGGGCAAGGCGAGCGGCCGTTCTTCTTGTATTTGGCGTTGACGGTGCCGCACGCGAACAACGAACGCTCGCGAGCACTCGGCGACGGCCAAGAAGTGCCGGACTACGGCCCGTATGCCGATCTCGATTGGACGCCGCAGAACAAAGGTCAGGCGGCGATGATCACTCGCATGGACCAGTAGATCGGCGAGCTGTTCGCGTTTCTCAAGAAACTGAAGCTCGACGAGAAGACGATCGTCTTCTTTTCCAGCGACAACGGCCCGCACAAAGAAGGGGGCAACGATCCCGACTTCTTCGACGCCAACGGCCCGTTCAGTGGATTGAAGCGGAGCCTGACGGACGGTGGCATTCGTGTCCCGTTCATTGCTCGCTGGCCGGGAAAGATCAAAGCGGGAACGGTCTCGAATCACGTCGGCTATTTCGGCGATGTGCTGCCAACACTTTCCGAGCTTGCGGGTGCGAAACCGCCGGCCAAGCATGACGGACACAGCTTCGTGCCCACGCTGCTCGGCCGCGACGGCGATCAGCAGCGGCACGAGTTCCTGTACTGGGAGTTCTACGAAGGGGGCGTCAGCCAAGCGGTGTTGATCGACGGACGCTGGAAGGCGATCCGCCACAAGAAACCGTCGAACCCAATTGAGCTGTTCGACCAGCACAACGACATCGCCGAGAAACAAAACGTCGCGGCCAACCATCCGGAGCTTGTCGCGAAGGCGGCTGACCTGATGAAATCCGCCCACGTCGACAATGCTCACTGGAAGCTGCCGTAGGATGGCGGAGTGAATTGAATCGGCGAGCGGGGGATGTCAATCCCCCGAGAATCGAATCGTCTGCAACACACACTCGGGGGACTGACGTCCCCCGCTCGCCTGAATCACAATGAAAAAGGAACGCCTCCATGTCACTCGTCCGTCACCGAATGTTGTTGCTGTTGGCTGGGGTACTGCTGACGCTCGCAGCCGCTCAATCGATGTCGGCCGCCGAGCCAATCGTCGCTCGCTTCGAAGACGCCAAGCGTCCAGAGAAATGGGCCGTGAACTTCGGCCATTGGGAGCCGAAGGATGGCGTCTTGGTCTGCCGGCAATTGGACAAAGACAATCATGCCGCCGCGTCTCGCTGGCAGATTCCGCTCAAGGATGCAGTCATCAAACTGCGGCTGAAGTTCGACGGAGCCACCGGATTTCATCTCGGCTTCGATCCGGCACCGGGCGAGCTCAAGAAACAAGGCCACTTGTATTCGCTGGTCGTGACGCCGACGCAAGTACAACTCAAGAAGCACAAGGACAAAGCGGACGAAGTGTCGAAGGACCAGACGTTGGCGACCGCGTCGTTCAAAGACACGGCCGGCGAGTGGCTCGATATTGAACTGCGCACGGAAGGCGAAAAGGTCTCGGCGACAATTGGCAAGTTGGCCAAGCTCGACGCGAGCGATCCCTCGTTCTCTGTCGCCAAGCCGACGGTGGTCTTTCGAGTGATCGGCGGAGACGTGCAGCTCGATGATGTGCAGGTCACGGTCCTCAAGGCCGCGGAGATCAAGCCGGTCGAAAAGAAGGCCGCGAAACAGGACTAAGCCCCCGCGCGGGGGGACATTCTGGCGTAAACTTGCCGATTCGAGGGTGTCGCCGTAGACTCCGCCCCCTCGCTTTTCGGCCGGGGTGGCCGAGCGGTTGTTTTTCCGTCATTTGTGAAGGTCTCAGGCGTCGCCATGAAAGCCGGCATTCATCCCAAGTATCAGGAAGTCACGGTCCACTGTAGCTGTGGCACCGAGATCAAGACTCGCAGCACGTCGACGAAGCTGCACGTCGATATTTGCTCAATGTGCCATCCGTTCTTCACGGGCACCATGAAGTTCGTGGACAGCGCCGGGCGCGTCGAGAAGTTTGCCAAGAAGTACAACTGGAAGGTCAAGGGAGCGTAGCGACCGTCAGACGCACCGGCAGGGCGTGTCTGGCAGCGACAAGATTTGGTTGGCTGCACACATTCGGGAGGGTGAAGCTCCCGCTGAGCCGTTGCCGTGGTGACACGACAGCTCAGCGGGAGTCTCGCCCTCCCGGTTTTTTGGTCTCGATTCCAAATCCAATTCTTGGGACGCTCACCGACATGTACCCCAGCCTGCAATCCAAACTGCAACGCTTCGAGGAAATCGAGCGGCTGCTGCAAGACTCGGCCGTGCTCGCGGACGTGGACCGGATGCTCGCCTTGCAGCGCGAGCACGGTGGCCTGCGCAAAGTGGCCAACCAAATCGCCGAGTTCAATCGGTTGGAAAAAGAAGTCGCCGACATCAAGCAGTTGATCTACGAGGATTCCGATCACGAGGCTCGCGACTACGCCAAGGCCGAACTCGCCGAAGTCGAGCCGAAGTTCGAGGCGCTCCGCGTCGAAATCGAAGACGTACTGACGGCTGGCGACTCGATGACGCGCGGCGCGTGCATCGTCGAAGTCCGAGCCGGCACCGGCGGCGAAGAGGCGGCGTTGTTCGCTCGAAGTCTCCTCGAAATGTACACGCGGTTCATCGCGACGCGCGGCTGGAAGATGGAGTTGCTCGACCTGACCGATGCCGAAATGGGGGGCATCAAAGAGGCCACGTTCTCGGTCAGCGGCGAAGGCTGCTTCCACCAGTTGCAGTTCGAGAGCGGCGGACATCGCGTGCAGCGCGTGCCTGAAACGGAAGCTCAAGGCCGAGTCCACACCAGCGCGGCCACCGTCGCCGTGCTGCCCGAAGTCGAGGACATTGAAGTCGAACTCCGTCCGGAAGACATCGAAATGGACACGATGCGCGCCGGCGGCCCCGGCGGCCAGAAGGTCAACAAGACTGAGAGCGCGGTCCGACTGACTCACACGCCAACCGGCATCGTGGTCAAATGCCAGGACGAAAAGAGCCAGCACAAAAATCGCGCGACGGCGATGCGGTTGCTCCGCAGCAAGATCTTCGAGCAGCAGCAGAAAAAGGCGCATTCGGATCGAGCCAACCAACGTCGAACGCTGATCGGCTCCGGCGACCGCAGCGAACGCATCCGGACGTATAACTTTCCTCAGAACCGCCTGACCGACCATCGCATCGGCCTGACGCTCTACAAGCTCGACAAGATCATGCAGGGCGAACTGGAGGATCTCATCAGCCAGATGCTGGAGTTCGACCGCAACGAACGCCTGAAGGGTGTTGGGCCGCAAGCGTAGGTTGGGACTCTGTCCCGACCGTCCGATTGGTCGGGACAGAGTCCCAACCTACAGATGACCAACCAAAAGGCTTGCCGCATGTCCGACACACCGCCGACTCCTGCCGGAGATGTCTGGACGGTGAAGCGGATTCTCGATTGGACGATCCCGCATCTGAAATCGCAGGGGAGCGAATCGCCGCGACTTGATGCCGAGATTCTGTTGGCTCACGCGCGCGGCTGCCCGCGGATTCAGCTCTACACGAACTACGATCAACCACTGACGGACATTCAACGAGCAACGATGCGCGATCTGGTGAAACGCCGCGCCGCCGCCGAGCCGGTCGCGTATCTCGTCGGGCATCGCGAATTCTTCGGGCTCGATTTTCGAGTCACGAAGGATGTCCTGATCCCGCGCCCCGACACTGAGACGCTGGTCGTCGATGCGATCGAAACCTTGAAGCCGCAAGCCGCGCCGCGAGTACTCGATGTCGGTACTGGTTCCGGCTGCATCGCGATCGCTGTTGCGGTGAATTGCCAGAATGCCGAGGTCACGGCGATTGATTTGTCGCAGTCCGCGCTCGACATCGCGAGCGAAAACGCCGAGAGGCACAACGTCGCTGGTCGAATTCGCTGGTGGTGTGGCGACCTGTTCGCACCTCTGAGTGCCGGCGAGCAGTTCGACCTGATCGCCAGCAATCCACCGTACATCGCCTCGGCCGAAATCGAAACGCTCTCGGCCGACGTGCGACTGCACGAACCGCGCTCGGCTCTTGATGGAGGCCCGGATGGGCTGGATGTCATTCGACGGTTGATCGCCGGTGCTCAGTCGCACTTGGCCGCGAACGGAAAACTCCTGATCGAGATCAGCGGCGAACAGGCCGACGCCGTCACGCAACTGCTGACCGCGAATGGCCAGTACGACGAGATCGTCGTGCTCAAGGATTTGGCTCGGCAACCTCGTGTTGTCCGAGCCGTCCGAAAGGGCTAAAAGCCCCCCGACTTTGCTCAAATTTGAAATCTGAAATTTGAGATTTGAAATTTCGCATCAGCGAGGGTCCAAGGATGGACATGTTCGTGATTCGCGGCGGGAAGCCGCTGGCGGGAAGAGTGCGGGTTGAGGGAGCGAAGAACTCCGCGTTGCCGATCATGGCGGCGGCGTTGCTCGCGGACGGCGAGACCGTTCTGCTCGACGTGCCTAATCTCGTGGACGTGACCACGCTGGCCGAGTTGCTCCGAACGTTGGGCATGAAAATCGAACGCCGCCCGGATCGTTCGCTGTCGATGGAAGTCATCGACCAACGTCCCGTCATCGCTGACTACGAGCTCGTGCGCAAGATGCGAGCCAGCTTCTGTGTGTTGGGCCCGTTGCTCGCGCGGCGCGGCCGAGCGTGTGTGTCGCTGCCCGGAGGCTGCAACATCGGCGACCGGCCGATCGAACTGCACCTCAAAGGACTGCGAGCACTCGGAGCGGACATTCGTGTCGAACGAGGCTACGTCGTGGCCGAGGTCAAACGTCTGCACGGCAACCGGATTTATCTCGGTGGTCCGTTCGGCAGCACCGTCACCGGAACATGCAACGTGTTGAGCGCGGCCGTGCTGGCCGAAGGCGAAACGATCATCGAGGCCGCCGCGTGCGAACCGGAAGTCATCGACCTCGGCAACCTGCTCAACGCGATGGGAGCCAAAATTGAGGGGTTGGGCACGCCGTTCCTCCGCATCGAGGGAGTTGATCGGCTGACAGGCATCGAGCACCGCATCATTCCCGACCGCATCGAAGCCGCGACACTGATGGTCGCCGCGGCGATCACCGGCGGCTGCGTCGAATTGGAAAACGTCAATCTCAACCACCTGACAGCCGTCGTCGAGAAGCTGCGAGAAATCGGTGTCCGCATCGACTTAGCTGATGAGTCACCGACTCCGATTGAACAACTCAACGCGATCGACGCGCTGATCGGTTCGTTGGAAAGCGAAAACGTGGGGCAGGTTTCCAACCTGCCCGCACAGGCAGGTTGGAAACCTGCCCCACGAGAACTGGCCAACCCTGTCATTCGCGTCGAAGCTCCGCTGGAATTGCGAGCGGTCGATGCGACCGCCCTGCCCTATCCCGGCTTGCCGACGGACGTGCAGGCGCAGTTCATGTCATTGCTCTCTCTGGCGAGCGGCATCAGCGTCGTCACCGACAAGGTCTTCCTGGATCGCTTCCTGCACGCCGCCGAACTGGTTCGGCTCGGAGCCATGATCCGCCGCGAAGGTCCGAGCGCGATCATCAGCGGCGTGCGACAACTCAGCGGCGCGTGCGTGATGGCATCCGACCTGCGAGCCAGCGCGGCGCTCGTCTTGGCGGGACTCGCAGCCGAAGGGGAGACCGTCGTCAAACGCATCTACCATCTCGACCGCGGTTACGAGTGTCTCGAACGCAAGCTGAATTACCTCGGTGCGGACATTTCGCGCGTCGAAGACAAGCCGGAGAACATGCCGCGCAGCCTGTGTTTGTTGGAAGCCACGGGCGAACCGCCGGCTTCGTTTGAGGCTCCGCACTTTTTGCGAACGGCAGCCTCAGCGAATGTCTCCACGTCGTCACCGCCGGAAGATGCTTGATGTCGCATGGCCGCCGGCTAACTATCAATCAAGCAACGTCTGCAAACCCCACCGAGTTTGCCTCGGTGGAAATCAGGCTTTTGCACTACTGCTGTCACCTGAAATGCCGCGTCACGTAGTACAAAAGCCCGCGAGCCACCGAGACAAGCTCGGTGGGGTCGCTTGATTGAGGGATCGTTTTTCAGACGTCGCACTTTCTCAACGCGTCAAACTGTCGCGTCGAGGTTGCCGATGCCAACGTTGCTGGCGGCGGTTTGATCGACTGCTAAACTGAATCGCACAACTTCGGCAGCTTGATGAACTTCTCCGACGAGGCGACTGACCATGCAGATCACGGACTCACGTTCGCGCGTGTTGGCGTTTGATTTTGGAACCGGCGGATTGACCGTCGGACTGTTCAATCCGCACGAGAACCGGATGGAAGGTTTCGGCGGCGCGAGCTACGGCAATCTCGCCGGCCTTGCCGATCCAAGCTGGAAAGAACAAGACCCGCGCGACTGGATCAAAGCGATTCCGACAGCGATGGCCGAACTGCGAAAGGCCACGTCCGTTGATCCCGACTCGATCTTCGGCATCGGCATTGGCGGGCACATGCACGCGCTGGTGGTGCTCAATGAGAACGATCATCCCGTCGAGAAGGGCGAGATCGGCGAGTTGCTCTCCGGCGCGATCATGTGGGACGACCCGCGCGGCGAAAAGGAAGGCCGCAAGCTTTCGAAAGAACTTGGCGAGCCGATCGCCGCACGCATGACCGCGTCGCGCATCCGCTGGTTCGCGGCGCATCATCCTGAGGCCTGGAAGAAATCCGTCAAGCGTGTTTGCGTGCCGAGCACGTTCGTCGCCCTCGAACTGACGGGCGAGTTCGGTGTCGGTCCCGGTGAAGGGAGCGGCATGTTCGGTCAACTGGATCGCAAAGGGCAATTCGGTCACGCGAAGCTCGACAAGATTGATCGCGAGCTTCGGAAGCGCGCTCCGAAAGTTGGCGCGGCGGGCGAAGTGCTCGGCCGGTTGAATGCTCGTGGTGCGGAACTACTCGGACTCTCGGAAGGCATCCCGGTCGCGTATCCGGAAGGGGATCAGCCGATCGGCATGGTCGCCTCCGGCTGCGTCGATGGCCGGGCGTCGATCTCGCTGGGGAACTCAGTCGTGTTCAATGCGGTCGGCAGCCAGCCGATGTTGAAGAAACGCGGCCTCGTCGATTCGTTCCGCACCGCCGACAATCGGCACTTGCTGATGACCTGCATGACCAGCGGCTGCGTCGTGTACGACGAATTGGTCGATTGTTTTCTTGAGTGCTCGCGATGGTCCGATAAGTTGAGGCATATCGACCGTCGCGATTGGCAGGAGAAGGACGACATCCGCAATTGGCTGACAAGCGAAGCCGCGAAAGTTCCGGCCGGCTGCGACGGCGTGCTCGCCTTGCCGTTCTACAAAGGTGAGGGGGTCTTCAAGCAGCCGACCGCGTTCGCCTCGTTCCTCGGCTTCCGCGATCGCAAGCGAATGGCGTCCGGCGAAGTGACTTCCGATGCAGCGGCACTGAAGGCCGGCGTGCTGGCCCGCGCGAGTCTCGAAGCAACCAGCCTGACGTTGCGTGTCGGCTTCTCCGAGATGGGCCTGAAATCGCTCGATCAAATCGTCGTCAGCGGCGGCGGGTCGCGCAATTCGCTGTGGCCGCAGATCATCGCCGACGTGTTTGGAGTCGCTGTCGCCAAACCGCAAAACGCCGACGAAGCCGCGACTCGCGGAGCCGCATACCTCGCGCTGCTGATGGCTCGCCGCGAAGCGGGCGACAAGATCGAACTCGCCGAGTTGCTGTCGCAGTACGTCGAACTCACCGACCGCGTTGAACCGAACGCCGAGCACACGAAGCTCTACAAAAAACTGCTTCCGAAGTTCGAGAAGTCGCTCGGCCGCATGACACCGCTGTACTCGTAGTTCGGACGCCTACGTCCGAACAATCAATCGACCGGACGTAGGCGTCCGGTCTACGAGTTTGGTCACCGCTCCCACGATTTCAACTCGCCCAGCAGACGCAGCATCTCGTTGCGCTTTCGCTCGAACAGGCCGAACAGAGTCAGTACTCCCAGGCCCAGGCCGATGCCAAATGCCCACCACGGCCAGGTGTGTTCGATCGCTTCGGCCGCGTGCCAGACCATGCTCACCAGCGACAGCAGCAGGAACGATGTGCCGAGATACAAGAACGCTCGCACGCGCAGCCAGATTCCAGCCAGAACGCCGCTGACCGAGATCACCATCAGCACGATCGGCAGCCAGAAACTTTCGGCGATGCCGGTCAGGAACATCTCGCCCGCCGAACTGACGTAAAGCAGCGTGATTGCTGGATACCGGATCGCCGCCAGTTGAGTCTCCGACAGTCGACGCCGATTCCACTGAGCCGCCGCCAGCACCGACATAGCAGGCGGGATCAACCAAACTTGCGGACGCACGAGCAGCTCCACGCCATGCTCGGACCACAGCGACCACAAGCCGGCGTTGCCGGCCAGCGACGCGGCGAGCACATACCAAAACGAACTTCGCCGAAGATTCAACCAGACGTAGACCAAGCCAGCCGCGAACAGCACCGTGGAATACTCGGCGCGTGACGTCGCCACCCAGAAACCGAGCGCCGGGATCAACGGCAACAGCGCCGCCGAATTCCGCAACGGCTCCGAGAGCACGCTCAGCTTCGCGCGCTGGCACAATTCGCTGGCCCCGACTCCAGCAAACGCAATCGCCATCACGATGAGCGGCCAGTACGGCTGCAAGTATCCTCGGAACAACTCCGGCATCGTCAGATAGCAGTGCAGGAACAGCAGCGCGATGACGACCTCGGCCGCGTACAAGAGCGATTGCGGAGTGAAGAAAGCCGAGGAAGTCGGGATTTGAGATTTGGGATTTGAGATCTCAGATTCTCGATCGGTCAGCGCCATCACCAGCAGCGCAGCCGCCAGCGCGACGAGCGCGGCTGCGACCAGAGCGATCTGCAATCCGGTTACCGGGGCACCGTTGACCGGATCGAACCACCATGCCTCAAGGCACAGCACCGCCATCAGCGCGACGATTGCCAAGACTCCGACATCGCGAGCCGCTCTTTGAACGGCGCGTCGCCAGTCGCTGTCGGAAGGAATGACTCGGCCCAGTCCCACGCCGAACACGAACGCCGTCACCGCCAACGCTTCGAGTGCTCGGATCGAACGCTGCAACCAAAAGTCGGCGCGCAGTTGCGGCTCCATCCAGGCCCACAAGAAGTCCACCGCCCAGACCGCTCCCAATGCCAAGGCGACCCGTTGAAACAACGCGCGTTGCGAACAAATTCGTCCGAAGCTTTCAGCAAGCAGCACAATGGCTGGGATCAGCACTGTTGCGCTCACCACGTTCCACATCCGCAGCGAGCGAGCGTCGAAATTCAGCACGCCGACGATGACCAGCACACTGGCAACACCCGCGCAAAAGATTTGAGAGTTTGGCAACCAGTGCTCCGCCGTCGTCAGCCGGTCCCGCCAACTGGCGATCAGGTACGCGCGATTGAACGACACTGAATTTTCTGGCTCCCTCTCCCCTTGGGAGAGGGCAGGGGTGAGGGACGGAACCTCGTTCGACATTCCATATTCACCGAAATTACCATCCCGAAACCGCTGAGAAAACCACTTCTTCACTCCCCACCAAGCTGTTCCAGCAATCGCGACATCCGCCGCGATGTGTCCCGTGACCAGGGTCAACCAAGGATCGCCGAACGTCAGACCTATCGAGCCTAAGATCATCCACAACAACAGCCAGACCGATCCGCAAATGCCTTCGACGGTCGTCTTCGCGAAGCGGTCCCACCACGACATGAAGAACGGCAAAGCCACGGTCGGCACCATCAACCAGCCACCGAGATCGCTGATGCTCAACCGCGATCCCCACGTTTGGCTCAAATCGACGAGAATGACGACCGCTAGCGCCACTGCGAATGCCACTCGCGCCGTCACATGCGCCGTTGCCACTCCCGACGACGAATCAAACCGTTCGCCGCGACGAGCCTGCCACCAGACCTCAACCACTTGCCAAACACCAGCCGCGCAGGCCAGCGAGATGACGCACGCTTCCAGCCATCGAAACAACTGCTGTTCCGTCCGAGGCCGTAGCTCATCCCAATCGCGAGTCCACGCCATCGCCGTCGCCAAAACCACGCCGGCCGTCGAAGCCGCCGCTCGACATTGCGACCGATTCGCCCAAGCCAGCACCGCCGCGCTCGCGGCAACTACGGCCACACAACTTGCCGGCCAAGCGACGGACTGATGAAACCAAAACTCGCGCACCGCCAACAACACCACACCGATGCTCGCCGCATCCGACCACCACGCCGCAGCCACCTGATCCTCCCTCTCCCTTTGGGAGAGGGCCGGGGTGAGGGATCCGGAAGCGTTCGACGTTCCAAAGCCCGAAGTCCCCAACAGACATCGCGTGATCGACCAACCAACGGCCAGGACCAACCAACCGAATTCCCAAACCTGATACGGTGCCCACAATCGAATCAACCATACCGACGAGAATCCGGAAACATACGACGCCACCAGCAGAGGCACCCAAGCCATTGAGGCCAACCCCAACGCATGAATGCAATTTGTCTGACGCACTCCCGTGGGCCACGCGGCAATCACGAAGACGAGAACCCCCAGATGGCTGATCGCGCCTCCAAAGGGTGTGAATACGGCCAACTGCGCTGAGTCAAAGAACGGCAACCGAAAAATCTGAATCGCCGCGATCGCACTGACCAGCAGCAAGCTGCCCCAACTCCAGAGCTGCTGCCACAACCACGGCGTGGCCATCGAGAGGTTCAGAGGCTGACCGAAACAAGATGGAGCCATCGCTTCGACCGACCCTCGCCGCCAGAACCACAGCAGCGAAAACGTTCCCAACCCCAGCACACTCCACAGCAGGAGCCAAGCCAACGCCGCGACGTCGCCGCCGACCCGGCTCTGATAGAACTGCATCAAGCCAATCAGAGCGAATCCCAAAACCCACGCATGGGACGCTCCAAACAACACCGTCGACGAGCGCTGCCGAGCCGCTTGCCAAGTCAGCAAGATCGTCCAAGCGACCATCGGCAAGATGCACACAAACGCCGTGCTAATCGGATCGAGGTGCTCGCCGATGATTCTTCCCAGCGGCCGAGCACCAAACGACCACGCTTCGCACTCCAGCCGCATCAGCACTGTGGCCGGCAACAAACAAAGCCAGATGGCGATCCCAGTGGCCGACGCTGCCAGCGTCCGCCACGGCTGTTTCTCGACCAACCAACTGCCGGCCATCACGACTGCCGTGAATCCGGTCAGCGACCACAGCAGCTTGATGTCTATTCCACTACCGCCGAGACCTAGACTCAAACCGATTCGGTCCCACCAGACATTGACGTGCAGCAACCCGGTCCAGCCAGTGACAGTCAAACCCGCGACGCCCAACCATCGGCGACGATCAAACAAGCTAACAACCAACGTCCCGGCGACCACAACGACCGCCCACCACGCGGTGATCCCGAAGAACAATTCCCGAGTGCGCGGCCAGATCATCCACAGACTGGATCGATGCGAGCTGCCCCAGACGGCATCAGGCACGGCAAACAGCACGAGCGCCAACGAGACCGAGAGGACTTCCGCAACCCACGGAATGCGCACCTGAGTCGGCAACTCGAGCCACCAACGGCGGAGCCAACCGCGAGTCACCTCCTCCACCGACCAACAGACTGCGCCCCAACCGAACAGAAAGGCAATCACTCGGTCCCAACGCCACGACAATATCGAATTCCATCGGCTGCTGAGTTCAAAGCCGAGCGCCGGCCATAAGCCAAACCACGTCTGCACCGCGAACAAGATCACGGCGACCGGCAATACGAAGCGATCAAACTTCCAATCGCTGCACCGCGCCAGCACGGCCCAGCGTCCGCCGAAGCGACGCCACACAATCCACGGCAGACAGGCCGCCGCCAGTCCCGCGATCTGCCAATGTCCATGTCGCACGTCGAAGAGTACCGGCACGTCATTGCCGCCGTGAGCAATCCACCAGTCTTGTCGTTCGGCGAATGACGCGATGCCCAACGCGGCGGCGATGAACGCGACCACTTGGCTCAACGAAAACACGTTCCGCGATTGCCACAGATGCGCCTGGCCGAGACACAGCGCAGCGACCCAGCCGAGATAAATCGCGTGCGGCCCGAAGTCGCCCCAAACCTTCCACGGCAGAGCGAACAAGGCGACGACGACCGCTCGGCCGCTGGCGGCTGACCACGGCGTCACAAACCGATTGCGAACTTTCCCCACCACCGCGCAGCCCAGCGACCACGTCGCGAACGACAACAGCGCGACCACAATCGGCCGATCCGGCAACCAGCCCACGCTGTCGAGCCACTCGCGCAAGTGCGTATTCCAGCCGAGTGCGTGCAGAAAGACCGCCAGCCACACCACGGCTCCGGCCCAAGCAATCTCGATCCGATTGAGCCGCTCATTCGCAACCATCCCCGCGATGCCGAACAGCACGAACACGACTGTCGCCAGCGAGCGGTCGATGCTCGGCTGCAAGACATGCGGCCAAAATCCGGCATAGCCCGCGATCCCCAAACTGAGTACCGCCATACCGGCTGCGGCTGCGAGGTAACTCGTCGCATGTTCGCGACGCTGGGAGGGCGATCCGCCACAGCGGACTGCCGAGCCGTTTCTCCAAAACAACGCCGCCACGACCGTCGTCAGCAGCGACATCAGAGCCACGATCACACCGCTGCGTCCGAGCAGGATCGTGTCGATCAAGCTCCGGTCGTCAGAGATTCCCGCGCCGCCAATCGTTTGACCGAACCGATGAAACGCGATCAAGCCCGCGAGTGCGAGACACTCCAACGCCGGGAAGTGCAGCGGAGCCAGCCCAGTCGCGAATCCGAACCAACTGAGCGCGACAAAATTCACTAAGCCAACCGCGATCAACCGTTCTGGATCCGGCCACGCCAGGACGACAGCAGCCACCATCAGCATTGCGCCGATCAGCGTGACCGCGGTTGCCGCGATGTCTAAGTTCGTAGCCCCGCCTTTAGGCGGTTGCACGGTGCCGCCTGAAGGCGGAACTACGAACTTGCGCGGCAGCAACCTGCCCGCTACACCGACGATCATCGCGGCCGCGAGACTCGCGCACGGCGACAGCCGGCTGAGCGTGTCGAGGACCGCTTGCGACTTCCACAACAACAGGCTGAGTGCCACCGCCAGCGAAAAGAATGCGATCCCCAACAAGCGATACAGGATCTCGACGCGACGCGACGACAGCCGCCGCCAACGCGACGCGAACTGCGACGTGCCGAGCAACGCCACGACATACGTCACCAGCGGCAACGCGAACAAGCCGTTCAACTCGATCGTGCTCAGGCCGGCCGACGTCCTGCGGCCGATGACCAATTGGCCGATCGCGCTGCCGAGCACCGCCAGAGACAACCACGCGGCTCCGAAGTGCATCAGTTCGCGAGTGCCAGACCAAGTGATCCAGCCGTAGGCCGCGACGCCGATCGCGACCGCCGTGAGATACAGCGGATCGGTCGCGGAACGTTGCTCGGAGAGCGCAATCGCTGCGAGAAAATTCAGCGGCACGAGCAGCAGCGCAATCGTCAGCAGACCGCGACTGGTGGTCTTCAGCCGCCAATGCCGTAGCGTGTACAAGCCGGCTCCGTGAATCGCGGCCGTCACTGCCAGAAAACACAGCGCCGGGAAATACGGGATCGCGTTTCGCAACGTGGACCACAGACTGATGACCAATCCGACCGAGCTGCCGACGATCAACATCCCGGCCAGCAGTTCGCCCCAGCGAATGTTCTTCTCTTCCAGAAACGCCTGGAGCCAGTCAGTCCAGGTCGAGCGATGGTGGGGCACGTTTTCAACCTGCCCGTGAGTTGCAGGTACGTTGGAAACGTGCCCCACGACCGCGGCATCATCGGCCACGAGCGTCGGCAGATCCACAGACGATTCCTGCGAGGCGGTTTCACAACTAGCCTGTTGGAGGATCAGCCGCGCGGACTCGAATTGCTCCAGCGAGAGCACATCCTCGGCAAGCAGCAGGTCGAGCTGACGTTGAATGCTCTGCAACGCCGTCGTCGGCGAGCGCGGCTGCTCGGCAATTGGCTTTCCGCAGGTCGGGCAGTTCTGAAACGTCGCGGCGCACAAAGCCCCGCAATGCTGACAGACTTTCTTCGCCGATGTGCTCGGAGTCATCGGTTGTGGGGACTGATCGGGGGACGTGAGACTGCGGATCACGAACGCAACGAACAGCCAAATCCCGTGGCCGACCAGAGTGACCACGAATAACAGGAACCCGAGTATGAGCAGCACATCCATCGGAAGGGTTCCGATTGGTCAGCTTACGGTTCCAGCAGGTCGCACGGGTACGGTGTGCGATCGACTTTCGGCAGCACCTTGGGCTTGTAGATCTCCGAGTACGCTTTCGCGAGCCGGTGTTGATCCAGGGCCTCAGGCGAACTCCAGCGTTCGACCAGAATGAACACCTTCGGGTCGGTCTGCGACTGGTAAAGTTCAAAGCGTTCGCAGCCGGGCTCCAATCGGGAGAGCTGCGTTTGCTCCAGCAGCAGCGAGCGGATTTTGGGGACGTCTTGTTCGTTTTTGACGGTGACGACCACGTTGTTGAAAGTCATGGCGAGCCTCGTGAAGATCGGGGTGTTGGAGCAGTCCACCGCAGAATATACCCCGCGTGGACTCGGAACAAATCAGCCGGGACGCGCTAGCGTCCGGTTCTTGGAAATATCGGGAAACCGGACGCTAGCGCGTTCCGGCTGATAGGCCAAAGAGGAGTCCGCCATGCTCAATGAACTCGAACGTCATGGCCGAGGCGCTCAGGCCGATCCGCCCAATCGGTTCGAGGCCGTTCATGCCGAACGTGATTGGGAGCACCTCGCCGAGGGAGACTCGCCGGACGAGCGGCCAGTGAAGACGCAGTTTCTGGTCGATCACTCGCGGTCAATCGTCAGCGAAAATGACAGCCCGGATATCCCGTTTCGGTACAGCGTGAATCCGTACCGCGGCTGTGAGCACGGCTGCGTGTACTGCTACGCTCGGCCGACGCACGAGTACCTCGGCTTCAACGCCGGACTCGATTTCGAGAGCCGCATCCTCGTGAAAGAACGCGCGCCGGAATTACTTCGCGACTGGCTGGCTCGTGACGAATATCAGCCGGAGTGGATCGCGTTCTCCGGTGTGACCGACTGCTATCAACCGGCCGAGCGGCGGTTTGAGTTGACTCGCCGTTGTCTGCAAGTCGCGGCCGAGTGTGGTCAGCCGATCGGCATCGTCACGAAGAACGCGCTGGTAGCACGAGACCTCGATGTGCTGCAACCGATGGCCGAACGGCGGACGGTGCGTGTGCTGCTCAGCATCACGACACTCGATGCGGAATTGGCTCGGACGCTCGAACCACGCACGAGTTCTCCAGAGGCGCGGCTGCGGACAATCGCGGAATTATCGGCGGCGGGCGTCGAGGTTGGCGTGATGATCGGGCCGGTGATTCCCGGTCTGAACGACAGCGAAATTCCAGCGATCCTGCAAGCGGCCAAAGAGGCCGGCGCGGTCATGGCCGCGTACGTCTTGCTGCGATTGCCGCTCACCGTGCGGCCGGTCTTCACCGATTGGTTGGCGAAGGCTCTGCCGTCCAAGAAAGACAAGATCGAATCGCTGATCCGGCAGTGTCGCGGTGGGGAACTGAACGACTCGCAATTCGGACGTCGCCGGCTCGGCGAAGGACAGATCGCCGAACAGATCGCGCAGACATTTCGAGTCTTCGCCAAGAAGTACGACCTCGACCGAAAAGTCCCGCCGCTGGAAACGCGATTCTTCAAGCCTCCGACGCCAAGCTCCGGACAGTTGCGGCTGTTCTGACGTCCGGCAGGTTCTCATACGGATTCCGAAAATTAGCCGCGCGGCGCTAGCCCCGGTTACGCAGCT
>CAMDPK010000103.1 GCA_945904015.1 Candidatus Kuenenia stuttgartensis
GTGGATGAAGCTGCGAACGATCGCGTTCTCTTCTTCGCTCTTCAACCGGCCTTTCAAGAACGTCGGAATCAGCGCGGGCACGACGGTCACCGAGATCAGCGCCACGCCGATCAGCGCGAAACTCTTCGTGAATGCCAGCGGATGAAACAACTTGCCTTCCCGGCCGCTGAGCATGAAAACCGGAACGAAGCTCAGCAGCATGATCAACACCGAGAAGAAAATCGGCCGGCCCACCATACGGCACGCGGGGATGACCAGCTCGCGCAGATCGCCGCGCACCGGCTGATCGCCAAAGTGTTCTTTGAGCGCGTGCGTTGCGTTCTCGGTCATCACGATCGCTTGATCGACCAGGATGCCGATCGAGATCGTGATTCCGGCCAGAGACATGATGTTGGCTTGAATGTCGATGACGCCCAGCCGCCGCAGTACCCACATCAGCAGGAACGAGAACAGCACCGCCAGCGGCAGCGTCACGCAGATCACAAACACACTGCGGACGTGCGTCAGAATCAGCAGAATCGCGATCGAGGCGATTAGCATCTCGTGCCACATGACCTCGGTCAGTGTGTGGATCGCTCCGTGAATCAACCGCGTACGGTCGTAGGCGGCGACGATGTGAACGCCGTCGGGCAAGCCGGGTTGCAGTTCTTGAATCTTCTCTTTAACCCGCTCGGTGACGGTCAGTGGGTTTTCGCCGTGCCGCATCAGCACGACACCACCAGTGACCTCGTTGCCGTCCTTCTCGAACACGCTGCGACGAAACTGCGTGCCAAGTTGCACGCTGGCGACGTTGCGAACGTAAATCGGGGTGCCGTTGACCTCTTTGAGAACCGTGTTCTCGATGTCCTCTTTGCCGCTGAGCCAGCCGACACCACGCACGATGTATTCGGCGTTGTTCTTTTGGATCACGCCGCCTCCGGCCGGCACATTGCTGCGAGCCACCGCCGCGCTCAATTCGCCGAGCGTCACGCCGTACGCTCGCAGCGATTCCGGCCGCACGTCGATCTGATATTCCAGCGGCAGCCCACCGACGATCGCGACATCCGCCACCCCCGCCGCCGCGTTGAGCTGCGGAGCGATGTAGAACTTGTTGAGCGCCCAGAGGCGCGCGGGATCGGTGGAAGTAGGGGCGAGGGGCGAGGGGCGAGGGGCGAGAGATGAATGCTCTAGGTCTTCTTCCTCGCCCCTCGCCCCTCGCCCCTCATCCCTCACCTCGACCGTGTACCAAAACACCTGCCCCAGCGCCGTCGCATCCGGCGCGAGATACGGCACAACCCCCGGCGGCAGGAACGACCCCGCTTGACTGAGCTTCTCGGTCACTCGCTGCCGAGCGAAATAGAAGTCGATCTTGTCCTGAAAGATGATCGTGATCATCGAGAAGTTGAACTCGCTCGACGACCGCACCGCCTTCACGCCCGCGAGTCCTTGCAGCTTGCGAGACAGCGGGTACGTCACCTGATCCTCGATCTCGCGCGGACTGCGGCCCATCCAGTCGGCGAAGACGACGACCTGATTCTCGCTGAGATCCGGGATCGCGTCGATGGGCGTGTCGAAGACGGCATACAGCCCCGCCACCGACAGGCCGACGGCCAGAATCAGTACGAGAAATCGATTGCGAATCGAAGCTTCGATCAGTTTTTCGATCATGTTACTTCGCCGCCGCTTTCAGTTTCTCGACCTTCGCCAGCGTGGCTTGCCGATCCTTGAGCGCTTCGTCCTCGCAGCCGGCACAGCACAGGAATACCGGTTGGCCTTCCACCATGATCTTGTGCGGCATGCCCATCTCCCCCAGGCGGTTCTTGTCCTCCACCACACAGAATTTCTGAGCCGTCGCCGCCGCGCGATCTTCCTCGGGCAGCTTTGCGATCGCTGCGGAAAACTTCGCATCATCCGTGGACACAGCGGCCGGCGTGGCTGGAGCCGGCGCGGGCTTTTCGACACAGCCGTTGACGAAACACGTCCCCAACGACAACACGACCACACACAACAATTCAAAACGCATCATGCACTCCTTCGGAATCTGAGATCTGAGGCTTCGCTCGTTGGCGGCTCACGCAAGCTCGCCGTCGTTCGTTACTTGGTTTGCGAGCCTTTCGCTCGGAGTTCCGCGACCTTCTTGAGCGTCGCGTCGGCATTCTTGGCCGCGCTCTTCGAGCAGCCATTGCAGCACACGAAGACCGGTTGATTCTTGACCTTGATTTTGATTGGCACACCCATTGAACCGAGCCGGCTATCGGCCAGCACCGGGCAGAACGTCTGTGATCGCGCCAGCTTGCGGTCTTCCGGGCTGAGTTTCGCGAGCGCGAGGTCGATCTTCGCGTCGGTGTCTTCGGGTGTTGACGGCCGCACGGTCTTGCTGGGAGTCGCTCCGCCGCTGCTGCCGCCGATGTAGATCGAGCCGGCCGCGGGATTCAATCGTGTCTCGGCATCGACCAGGAACGAACCGCTGGTGACGATTCGCTCGCCCGGTTCGAGGCCGCTGAGGACCGGATAAAACGTCACGCCGTCAGAGCCGAGCATTCGCGGTCCGAGCTGCACGAGCACCCCTTCAAACTCGCCCGGCAATGTTTGTCGATAAACGATCTTCTGCCGCCCGGTGTCGATCACCGAACCTTCCGGCACCGCGAGCACTTCGCCGCGCTGCAACCGCTTGGACTTCTCCCCTTCGTCTTTGAGTGCCGCGCGAGCAATTGCCGCGACACGCGCCGGCGGAATATCAATCAGCACCTCGGCCGTCGTGCCCGGACGCAGCTTGTGGCCGGGATTCGCGATCTCGAATCGCACCGTCACCGTGCGGGTCTCTTGATCGACGTGCGGGTAGATGAACGACAGGAATCCGTGAAACGGCTCGTCGGGAAACGCGCGAGTGATGGCCGTCACGGCTAGGCGTTCGGAGCCGACATCACCATGCTGTTCGGCCGGCAGGAAACGAAAATCGTCTTCGTAGACCTGAGCTTGAATCCAGACGGTCTCCAGATCGGCGATGTCGTACAGCGGCATGCCTTCTTCGAGGTACTGCCCTTCGCGAACGTACTTTTTGACGATGTGTCCGGCGATCGGCGAACGAATCCGCAAGTGCGAGTTCGCCTCGCCGGTCTTCAAGATGTGTTCAATCTGGTCGTCGCTGATGCCCAGCAGTTGCAGGCGATGCCGCGAGCTTTTCACCAAGTCGCCGTTGTTCCGTTTGTTCGCATCGACCAGCGTCTGCACGGAGACATTGAGTTCGGGGCTGTAAATCGAAGCGAGTTCGTCCCCCTCCTTCACGAGCTTCCCGGTCTCGGCGGCGAGCAGCGAATCAATCCGTCCCTTCACGCGCGCTGAGACGTTCTTGAAACCTCGCTCGTTGAAGTCGACATACCCGATCGCCGCAATCTGCTTGGTCAGCGGCACGTAATCGACAAGCCAAGTGTTGACTCCCGCGAGCACGACGCGATACGGAGACAACTGCACGCGGCTGACCACTCCGGCCGGCAATGCGGAATCGGACGCCTCACCTTTCTTGCGTTTCGAGAGCGGCATGCGGCAGACCGGGCATGTCTCTTTGTTGTTGTCACGCACAACCGACGGGTGCATCGGGCAGAACCATTCGGAATCTCCGGCGACATGCGTCGCTTCGCCAGTCGGCCGCGTCCACTTTTCGTAGTGCGCCACCAGCGTGTCCCACTGCGTGATCCCGGCTCCGATCGCCACCAGCACCGCCACGAATCGCAGCCGAGCCAGCTTCACCAGGATGATGAAATCAAACCACCACCACGCCTTCTTCCACCCCTTCAAATGCGGTGGAGCGCGCAGGCCACCTTCGTCAATCGGAAGTGATTCGAGTTTTGATTCGGACATGACTTCTCTCCCAAGACCAGCACTCGGTGAGCCGGTGGGCGTTAGCCCCCGGACAATTCGCAATCGGGATTCATCCGGGGGCTAATGCCCGCCGGCTCGCCAGAACATTTCCGCATCGACCGCAGAGCGAGCAGCCGAGACACGTGCCAGCACAAACGTCAGGCGCTAACCCGCCAGCCCGGCTCGACTGCTCGCCGCGCGGTCGCGGCAGCACGCACAGAGGCGGCACGTCATTCGCGCCGCACAGGGGGGAGCCGTCAAATCAACAGATGCGCGAAGACGACGACACGATCCAAAGTTGGTCGTTCCAGAAGTCCCGGACACACGTCGTCGCTGCGGGATGTCGCGGCCAGTCGCCATTCGATGGTCGGCAATCCGACGAAGCTCACGTCAGATGCAGGTGTCTCGACCTGTTTGCTGGGCATCAGGGCGTCGGAGCTTTTCAGATCGCAGCAGCTTCCCGTCTTCGAGTCTGCGAGACTGTGGCAGGTCTGACAGCCGGACGCAGCTTTCAACGACGGCAACGTCTCACCCTTGAGCTTCGCCAATTGGCGCTGACAGCAAGCTTTTTCTGTCGTGGATTCCGCCGGCTGCGATTCGTTCGGTTTCTGGAAGCAGCACTCACACCAGCGTTGTCCTTTCGCAGCCGCGCAACGGCATTGCATTTGCGGCAAGCCCGCGCCCAAAGTGAACGGGATTAAGGCCCACACCAGCGCGTTCCAGAGTGTTCGGCGACCAGCAGTCATCACGACCTCACAGGATTCAGACGGCAGCAGGGTTCACCAGTCGGCCGACTTTGTCAAGACCGTGCTTCGTCTGGCTCGTGTCTACGCTCGAAGATCGCCCCATGTTGGTTGGTTCGATCGCTTCATTCCGCGCTAGCTGGTTCCGGCGGTTCGGCGGCGGGAGCCAACGCGGGGGGATCCTGGCCGAGCACGTCTTGGCCGACGGCTCTGGAAAGCTCGGCCGCGCGGCGATGGAAGTCGGCGACGGCCATTTGATACTTCTCACGCAGGTCGAGGATTTGCCGTTGAGCTTCGATCAGCCGCAGAAAATCGACCGTTCCCGCTTCGTAGCCCGATTGTGCCGCGCGCAAATTGTCTTGCGCGGCCGGCAGGATTTTGGACTCGAAGACGTCGATCTTGCGGCGGCTGCCATGCACACGAGCGTACGCCGACTGCACCTCGCCGCGAATCGTGTCGGCGGCGAGATCGTAGTCGGCCTGCATTTTGTGGACGCGCCACAACGCCTCTTGCACGGCCGCGTGACGCTTCGATTGATTGAGCGGCACGTTCATGTTCAGGCCGATCTGCGGCTGTTGAACCGCATCGGTCCAGAAACGGTCATAGCGGCCCATGACCTCGAAATCGGGATAGAACTCTTTGCACGCCAGCGCAGCGGCGGACTGCTCGGACTGCACCCGAGCAGCCAGCGCTTGGAGTTCCGGACGATTTCCGACCGCCCATTCGCGCAACCCTTCAACGGGTGGGAGTTCTTGCACGACGGACAGCTTCTGCGGCGGCAACGGCAGTGGATGATCGGGGCGGCGGTGCAGCAGCGTGTTGATTCGCGCGACCGCGACGATCTGGTCTTGGTCCAATTCGATCTGCTGTTGCTCGAACTGAGCCAGTTCGACGTCCGCTTGCAGAACATCCTGCTGCGTGACTTGATTGGCCTCGTACTTCGATCGCGCGACGTCGCGAAATCGGCTGAGAGCCTCACGGCTGCTGGCGTTCAACTCGATCTCGCGCTGATTGAGGAAGTAATCGAAAAAGGCCATGCGCGCCGCTTCGGTAAGTCGCAATTGGGCCTCGCCGACATCAAACGACGCGGCGGCCGCCTCCCAATTCGCCTGATTGCCGCGCAATTCACGCTTTCCGGCCCAGGGGATTTTTTGAGCGATTCCGAAATAGTACGACGCTTGCACTTTGGACGCCGAACTCCAGGTGGCGGGCGCGTACATCGACTGAAACATCGGATCATCGAGCGCGATTGCCTGCGGATACTTGTTCGCTGCCGCGTTCCAGGACGCGAGCGCTGCCTGCAACGAGGGATTGCGAGCCTTCACGGCCGCGACCAATTCATCGAGCGGCAATTCGTCGCGTCCGGCGAACAGGTCATTGGCATCGTTGCCGAGCGACCGTTCCGGAGATTCCTCGAAAGATGCAGACACGACGTGTGGCAGATTTTCAACGTCCGCCTTCGGCGGATCACGCTCCGCGTGGTGAGCCGAGCGTTCACTCGACGCTGTTCGGCCATTCGGCTCGTCACGCGGAGCGATGACGGCTACGTTTGGCGTGCGACAACCGGCCGACACGAGGGTCAGCACAACTGCCACGCTGAGGACGCGAGGAAATAACATGACGGCCTCCGGTGCAGACGTTCGCTGACCTGACTCCGGTGGCATCGTGACGGGCTGGCGGGTTAGCGATTCGGCCAGTTCGGTCGAGTACGACCTGACCTCAGCATCGGTCCCGAACGACCGGACTTTTCAGCATTCCCGGATTTGCCGAAAGAGACCACCCAAATTACCAAGCCGCTGTCACGCGGTCGGCAATGAAACGATGACCGTCGTGCCTTCGCCAAGCGTACTTTGCAATTCGATCCGGCCGTGGTGTGCCTGAACAATGGCTCGACAGATCGCCAAGCCCAGACCGGAACCATCCGGTGATGAGCGAGCCGCGTTCGCGCGATAGAAGCGATCGAAGATTCTCGGCAGGTGTTCGGTGGGAATGCCGCAGCCGGTGTCGGTGATGGAAACCTCAACGAAGCCATTCACAGACATCGTCACGCGGATGCGACCGCCCGGCGGCGTCTGCTTGACGGCGTTGTCGAGCACATTGATGAAGACTCGCTGCAGGCGTTGAGCGTCCCCGAGAACTTCGATCGGTGGCCAGTCGGGTGTGTCAAGTTGCAGTGACTTCAGTGCAGCGGAATGGTGAACCTGGTCGAGTGTTTCTCGCAGAAGTTCGTCGAGAAGGATGGTCGTGAACGGGGCGGCTGCGACACCGGCATCTTCGCGCGAGAGTTCCAGTAACTGCGAAGCCAGGTGGCAGAGGCGGACTGTGTCCTCGTGCAGACTGACGAGCACATCGCGATATTGTTCCGGAGAGCGATCGGCTCGGAGCGCGACTTCCAACTGCGTGCGGAGCACGGTCAGCGGAGTGCGCAGTTCGTGAGCGGCGTCGGCGGTGAATCGTCGCATCTCGTCGAACGAGCGGTGCAACCGGTCGATCATCTCGTTGAGCGTGCGAGCCAGATGGCTGAGTTCGTCGCGCACGGCCGGGACATCCAGCCGTTGATCGAGCCGCTCAGCCGTGATGCGTTCGGCAGTCCGCGTGATTTGTCCGATGGGAGCGAGCGCACTCCCCGCGAGCCAATATCCACCGGCCATCGCCGCCAGCAACATCAAGGGGACCACCAAGCCCATCGTGCTCAACAGCGAACGCTGTTCTTTTCGCAACAAATTCGTTGGGATGCCGACGAGCAGCAACAGCGGCCCGTGCGGCGACTCAATCGCTTTGCGGAGGACTCGATATTCGCCGAGTCCCCGCAGCGTCTGCGTGCGCGTGTTCGACGTCGGCCCCGGTGGCCAATCGGCACCGTCGAACAGGCGTTGCTGTTTCAGACGATTGCTGAGAAACATTGTGCTGCCATCGCGGCGAGCGATTTCAAATTCATAATTCTCATGCGAACCAAACTCCGCAGTGAGCTCCTCCATAAGTCTTTCATGGTCGGTAAACCTGAAGACGTGAAAGGTGAGTTCGCTCATCTCTTCATCCAACTCGAAGTCGAGGCGAGTCGATTGACTGCGCGCAGTCAGAGCGAGGATCGCCGCTCCGAACACGACGAGCATCACGGTCATTGCCGCGCCGTACCACAGCGTCAATCGCCAGCGAATGCTCAACGAGCGAATCATTCCGACGCCTCCGAACCATCGCGCAGCTCGTAGCCGACGCCACGCACCGTCCAGATCAACGGTTGTGAATCGGAGCGTTCGATCTTCTTGCGGAGTTGCTTGACCGTGACGTCGATGACGTTCGTGAGAATCGACGGCTCTCGCCACAGGTCGCGGGCCAACTCCTCGCGTGAGACCGTGCGGTTACGACGTCGCAGCAGAAATTCGAGCAACTCAAACTCGCGCCGGCTCAGGTCGATCTCTTGCCCGCCGCGCGTGACCCGCCGAGTCAGCAGATCGATACCCAGATCGTCGGCTCGCAACGTCAAGCTCCGTTCATCGACTCGGCGGCGGAGCAACGCGCGGACGCGAGCCAACAACTCGCCGAAATCGAACGGTTTGACGAGGTAGTCGTCCGCGCCTGCGTCCAGACCCTCGATCCGGTCGCTCACCTGATCGCGAGCCGTCAGCATCAGCACTGGAATTTGGGATCCGTTGGCTCGCAGGTCACGCAGCATTGAGACACCGTCCCGTCCTGGCAGCATGCGGTCGAGAATCACGGCATCGGGAGCCTGGGTGGTGGCGAGCGAATAACCGCTCTCGGCGGACTCGGCGGTGAACACCTCGAAACCATCCTCTTCCAACCCCTGCCGCAGCGCTTGCCGCAACTTGGGCTGATCTTCGACGACTAAAATCCGTGCCATCAGCGTTCACTCGCTCCCTTCGCAAGCATTATCGCGCGGGACTTGGCGAGTACCAACCAAGCCGCCGAAGGAATTTATGAGACTTTGCTCATCATCGTGGATCGGACCTCGCGAGTCAGGCCGCTCGTCGTCATTCTTTCCTGATGACAAACGCAGACGCCGTCACTGCGAACGCTTCCCACCGAGTTGAGCTTGAAGACATGGATTGTCCCGCGGCTGAACCGCCTGCCAACGATGCGGCCGACCCTGGGCCGCTCAGTCAGGCCTTCACCTATCGCTGGCGGATGATTGTCACTTTGGTCGTGCTGCTGGTCGCTTGGATTGGAGCAGGGTTCTCGCCACCGTTTGTCCAGTCGGGAACGTTGGCGCCAATTCTCGCGGACTACTGCGGCTGGTTGATGTTCTTTGGCGGAATGAGTCTGCGATTCTGGGCGACTCGATTTATCGGCGGAAGAAAAGCAGGTGAGGTCGTCTGCTCCGGACCGTACAGCCTCTCTCGCAACCCGCTGTACATCGGCACGTTCCTGATGATTCTCTCACTGGCCTGCTTTCTGAAAAGCCCGACGTTCGCTGCCGCCACATGCATCGTGATTGCATATTACTGCGTTGCCGTGGTGCCTCTCGAAGAGCGTCTCTTGCGATTTCACTTCGGGACCGAATATGCGAAGTACTGCGAGAGCATCCCGCGCTGGCTGCCGCGGATGGGGACGATTTACTCTCCACCGCTTCCTGTGATCGCGCACCCCATGCGTGCGGAAGTGCGCCGATCCGTCTGGTGGTTGCTGCTCCCTTTGTTGGCTGAACTGCACGCGTACTTCCGGGGCTGGCCCGAATGGCCACACTGGTTCAACCTGCCGTGAATCGTCAGCGGTCTTTCGCTGGTTAGCCGACCAGTTCGCGGATTGGTTCGCCATCCGCCAGGATCGGCAGCGGCCGGCCGGTGTGATCGAGGAACTCGCGGTGTTGGTCGACGTCGACGAAACCGAAAACGGTCGCCATCAGGTCACTCGGACGCAGCGGCCGATCCTTCGGGGTTTCACCTTTCGCGGTTGTCGAGCCGATGACTTGTCCCATCCGCATCCCGCCACCGGAAACCAGAATCGACATCGCTGACGGCCAGTGATCGCGCCCCGGCTGCATCACGCCGCTGCTCGTGCCGACTTGACGGTTAATTCGCGGAGTCCGGCCGAACTCACCCGTGACGATCAGCAGCACGCGCTTGTCGAGACCGCGCTCGTAAATGTCTTGCACCAGCGCGGAGACACCTTGGTCGAACCAGGGCAATCGCTGCTGCATCGCCTCGAAGAGGTGTGCGTTGACGGCGTGATCGTCCCAACTGCCGGAGTCACGGACGCCGACATCGCCGAAGGTGGCCCCTTCGACATGAATGAAACCGACTCCGGCCTCCACCAGCCGCCGAGCCAGAAACAAACTCTGACCGAACTGGCTGCGACCGTATCGATCACGCTCGCGCGGATCGACGCGGCTGAGATCGAATGCGCTGCGAGCCGCATCGCCGGTCAGCAACCGCACGGCCTCTTGATGGTAGCTGTCCATCGCCTCCATGTTGCCGCGACCATCCACTTCGCGGCGAATGCGGTCGAAGCCGCGCATCAGCGCCAGCCGGTTCTGCATCAGGTCGAGACGTTCGGCGGGCAGAGTGATGTTCGGCACCTGAAACGTCGGACTGTTCGGATTCGCTTGCACCTGGAACGGCTCGTACTTCGAGCCGAAGTACCCCGGCCCCGCGAACCCTTGCCGATGCGGCACCGCCACATAGCTGGGCAAGCCGTCGCGACCGTTGGGCTTGACTCGTTTGTAGATCGCTCCGGCGTCGGGGAACTGATTGGGAATCGTGAATCCCGGCTGCCTCACAAACGGAGTTCGCCGGCCGGACAACATGATCTGTGCTCCGTCGTCGTGACAGACGCAATCGTGACTGCATGACCGAATCAGAGTGAACTTGTCCGCCACGCGAGAGTGATGCGGCAGCAACTCGCAGACCTCCAGGCCCGGCACGTTGGTCGAGATCGGTTTGAACGGCCCGCGAATTTCGTCGGGAGCCTCCGGCTTCAAGTCATACGTTTCCAGATGGCTCGGTCCACCATGCAGATAAACGAAGATGCAAGACGTCTCGGTGCTCGGCTTCGCTTCTGCCGCGTGCGCGTGCAGTCGCGACCACACGCTCAAGCCCAAACCTGACATTCCCAGAAACCCTGCTCGCAAGAAATTGCGGCGGCCCATCGGTCCCGGACAAAAGAGCGGTTCGTGTGTGGCCATGTGCGGCCTCCAGGATGAGCGGTCGAGGCGGGAGTCGGCAGGAACTTGGCGGAGCAGCGACTCAGTGAGGACGCTGCCGCCGACATCCAACCGACAAACGCTCCCGCCGTCAACCGAAGTTTCATGGCGAGGGTTCCACGGCGAGCGAATCGACGGACACGAGACGACTCGGCATAATCGCCCCGACGGATCGCCGCAGCGAGGACTTTCGGTCGTCGCGGCACGAGGACTGGCAAAGGATGCTTGCATGAGCTCGGCATTGGAGTCGGAGATTCTGCGAGACGTTTGGTATCTGGCGATTCCAGGCCGGCAACTCCAGCGCGGGCAAACTCTCGGCAAGACGCTGCTCGGCCAATCGGTTCTGCTGGGCCGAGACGCCGATGGAGAGGTCTTCGCGATGCGCGACATCTGTCCGCATCGCGGCATTCCGCTCAGCCACGGACGCTTCGATGGCCGCGAGATCGAGTGCTGTTATCACGGCTGGAAATTCAATTGCTCGGGGGCTTGCACTCAAATTCCGTCGTTGCTGCCGACTCAGAAGTTCGACCTTGATCGTGTGTTCGTGCGTCGCTTTCCCTGCCGCGAAGTGCAGGGCAGCATCTGGGTCTTCATGCCAGAAGACGAACTCTCGCTGCCCGATCCGCTGCCGGAGATTCCCGTGATCCCGGATGTCGATGCCTCACATTTGCGTCTGGTGGAACGCAGCGTGTTTCCGTGCTCGATCGATCATGCCGTCGTCGGTTTGATGGATCCGGCTCATGGCCCGTTCGTGCATCGCTCGTGGTGGTGGCGATCGCAAAAGTCGATGCACCAAAAGTCCAAAGAGTTCGCGCCGTCGCATTGGGGTTTCACGATGCTGAGGCACCGCCCGTCGTCGAATTCCAAGGCGTACAAACTCTTCGGCGAAGTCTCGACCGAAATTCGATTCGAGCTGCCCAGCACGCGAATCGAACACATCATCGCCGGCAAACACCGTATCGTCGGCCTGACCACGCTGACGCCGCTGACCGACAGCCAAGTCGAGCTGCATCAAATCTTTTACTGGACGATCCCTTGGCTCACGCTGGCTCGTCCCCTCATTCGTCCGTTCGTCCGCCAATTCATCGAGCAAGACCGAGACGTCATCGACAAGCAGCGGCAAGGACTGAACGAAGACCCGCAACTGATCCTCATCAACGACGCCGACAAGCCGGCCCGTTGGTATCACCAATTGAAAAAAGAACTGCAACAGTCTCGCGCTGAGAATCGCCCCTTCAACAATCCAGTCCCGCAGACCACGTTGCAGTGGCGCAGCTGAGCGAGTCGTAGTCCGGACGCCTACGTCCGGACACCCACCGCCCGGACGTAGGCGTCCGGGCTACGAGTGGCAAAGACTACGGACTCGGCAGCGGCACTTGATCCGGCGACATCAGATAGCCGATCAAGTTGCGGACCTGATCCTCGGACAGATTTTGAAACAGGCCATCGGGCATCAGAGACAACGTCGAGACCTTCTGCTCTTCGATGTCGGAGCGTTGGATCGTGACGCGGTCGGTTTGCGTTTGGACGGTCAGTGTCTTCTCGGTCTGCTCGACGGTGACGCCGTTGATGACTCGGCCGTCCTTCATCTCGAAGACCGACATGCGGAAGTCGGCGGCGACCGTCGCGCTCGGATCGAGAATGTTCTCCAGCAAATAATCGAGGTTCCGCCGATTGCCACCAGTCAGGTCCGGGCCTGCCGACTTTCCGCTGCCGAACAGGACGTGGCAATTCGCGCAGCTCTTGGCGAACAACGCTCGGCCTTCGCTGAGCTTCGCGGTCTTCAGGTGATCCGGCGTGAGCGACGACTTCCACTTGGCCGCGAGCTGCTGCTTCTCGGCACTGCTCGATCGGACCTCGCCCCAAACCTGCGCGAGTTGTTTCGTCAACGATTCATTGCCGAAGCTCAAAATCTGCCGAGCATGAAACGCCGAAAGTTCGCGTCGCGGGATTTGTTCGGCGGCCACCGCGTTCAGCAACTCCTTCGCGTAGCTCGGCCGCGAGACCAACGTGCTCACGGCGATCAAACGTCCTTCGGGGCTAAGCCGCGGCCACTTGTCGAGCACTCGCTTCGGCGTCTCGGCATGATCGACAGTCGCCAACCCGCGAATCGCCTCGACCATCATCTCGCGGTCATCGACCAGCTTGTGCAACACGGCCACCAGATCATCCGGCTTCGCCGTGACGAGCGTCCGCAACGCCTGCTCGCGCGACGACACGTCCGCTCCGCCGTTCGTGACCAGTGCCTTGAGTTCGTTGATCGCTCGGCCGTCGCCAAACACGACGGACAACTCGCGAGTCAACGTTTTGAGTTCAGCCGATTTGCTCTTCGCGGCCAACGCGGCAACCGCTGTCCAACCCTTTGGCGGTGTGACCTTCGTCCAACCGCTCATCGCCTGAGACATGCCGAGCAGAATGTCGCGCCGAATCTCTTCGTCCGAATTAGACACCGCCAGATCCAGCAACGGTTCAAGCGCGGCCGGCTGACGCTCTAATTCAAGCGTGATTCGCCGCGCAGTGAATTGCCGCACGCGATCCATCTTGCAGGACTCGATCAGCTTCACCGCCCGAACGGGATCGCGTCCGACGGACGGCTCGATGCCGTACCAAATCAACAATGGCAGCATGTTGTCGTGCTCGAATTCGTTGCGGCTGGCGAGCGACTCCGCCAACTTCCAACGTTGAGCCACCGGGATACGCGGCAAGGCGGATGCCAAATAAAGCTGCACAAGCCCTGAAGTCTCACGACCCGCGATCGTTTCCATTTGCGAAACGCTCGACTCCGAAAGCTCGCCCAAGTCACACAGCAGACGCACACACCAAGCACGTACGTGCTCGGAACTGTGACTCAACTGCGTCTGCAAGAAATGTTCATCGGCGGCCCCGCAGGCGTTGAGCGCCCAAAGGGCACGGAGTGTATTCTTCTGATCCGCCCCGACTCCAAACAAGGACAACCACACCAAACGATTTTTGTCAATCAGGCGTTTCTCGACCGCACGCTCCTGCAACAATCGGCGAGACTGCCGCACCCACCAGTCGTTCGAATGGGAGGAGTGCATGCGGATCAGCTCTTCGTCCCTTTGTTGCGACAGGTCAATCCCCGCGGCCGATTTCGGAGTGCCGTAAGTGATTTTGAAGATGCGCCCCGAGGTCCGATGCACGCCGTCGTTTTCGTGGCACTCGCCGATGTCGGACCAGTCCGCGAGATACACGCCTCCGTCCGGCCCGCTGATCAGGTCGATCGCGCGGAACCACGGATCGCTCGTGCTCAGCAAATCGGGTTCGTGCTTCGCGACAAACCCGGCTTCGTGACGCTCCAGCCGGTCACAGTTCAGGCGGCGGCCGTGCAGGTTCACCGTGAAGGCCTTGCCGCGATATTGCTTCGGCCAGTTGTCCCCTTGGTAAATCATCAAGCCGGAGTGCGCGTGCCCGCCGCCTGCGGCCGAAGTCGTGTCGGTCACTCCCAGCTTGCGGATGTCGCTCCAGGCTTCTTTCGTGTCCCAATGAAAATGGTCGGCGGTTTGTTCCATGACGCCGAACAGGTACGGGTTGAAGTGCGTGCCGTACATGCGGCGGTAGTGTGCTCCGGGGACGACGTGCCACAGATGGCCGATGACCGTGTTGATCAGAAACATCTCGCCGTGCTGGTCGAAGTCGAAACCCCACGGATTCGTCGTGCCGTGAGCGACCGCCTCGAAGACTTTCTTGGTTGGGTGATAGCGCCAGACGCCGCAGTTGATCTTCGTCCGCTGCGATTCGCTCGCTCCCGGTGCTCCGACTTCCGACGTCGCGAGGATGCCATGTCGGCCATAGAGCCAACCGTCCGGTCCCCACTTCAACCCGTTGACGATGTTGTGCCGCACGGCGTTCGCGTCCCAACCATCGAGCACGACGACCGGCGGCCCATCCGGTTTGTCGTCTCGGTCGCGATCCGGGAAGAACAACAACTGCGGAGCCGCCAACGCCCACACGCCGCCGAATCCGACTTCCACGCTTGTCAGCTTGTTGAGTCCGCTCGCGAACACCGTCCGCTTGTCGCTCTTGCCATCGCCGTCCGAGTCCTCCAGCACGACGATCCGATCTCGCTGATCCGGATCGAAATTCACTTTGCTCTCGGCGTAGGTGTAATTCTCCGCAACCCACAGCCGGCCGCGCTCGTCAGTTGTGATCGAGATCGGTTGTTGCACGTCCGGTTCGTGCGCGAACAGCTCAACGCGAAATCCCTCCGGCACCTTCATCAGCTTGAGGGCTTCCTGCGGAGTCAGCAACGGCGTCGTGATCTCCTGCGTGTTCTTCGGAGCGGGGATCTCGTCACCACGACCAACCGAGCACATCCCCAAAAGTACAACCGCTGCCAAACCCCACACCGCGCGTCTGATGACGGTCATCCTCAAGCTCCTTCGCCAAGCGATCTCAAAAAACCAAACTCTGAAACGGCAGATTGAATCGGCGTCGAAATGCACTAGACCGAGTGACGAGTTCGGAAGTCTTTTTCTGGCTGCCTGGAATCTGAGACACATCGAACGTCTATGAAGGCGGTCAGAACAAGACTCCCGCCCCCTTTCGCCCGATCGGCCCCGCCAGCCCTACTTCTTTGCCGGCTTCAAATACTGATCGTTGAGCTTATCGCACGACCACAGCAGGCCGCGCGTGACCAGTTCGAGATACCGCGGGTCACCGACCGTGTCGTTGTTGTGGCCCAGAGTGGTGCTGAAAACCCGCGCCTTGCCGTACTGGTTGGTCCAGGCGACGACGTAGTCATCGACCTTGTTGCCAACGTCCTGCTTGCCGCGAGCCAGCGGCTTGGTCGTTTCGAACAGCTTGATGTTGTTGTACAGCTCCTCGTTGACGGTGGTCCAATTTTCGAGCCCCTTGGCGACGCTGTGCTCGCGGTCCACAAAGGTGACTTCAATCGGCTTCTGTGGGCCGTGACCGGTCGAGTGAATGCCGACGAACTTAAACCAGTCGTCGGTACCGACGCGGTAACAGTGCATCGCACAGTGCAGGTTGACCGCCGGAATGCCGCTCTTGTGAGCGTTGAGGATGTTCTCGACATAGGGCATGTCCTTCACATCGGACGTGCATTCGTCGTGAATGATGACGTCGTACGGTTTCGCCCAATCGACGCTCTCGTAGATCGAGAAGCGTGCCTTCGTGGACGTGTCCGCCGTGTGAACTTGGTCGACCACGACGTGTGCCCGCGCTTCGATTCCAGCCTTCAGCAAATCTTTCTGCTTGGCATAGTCGTGGCAGCAGCCGCCAGTGATGAGCAGAGCCTTGAGCGGCTTCGGAGCCTTGTCTTCGGCGCGGGTCGAACCGGAGCAGGCAATCAGCGTGATGCAACAAACTGAGAAAATGGTTCGCATAAAAAATCCTTCGCGAAAACTCCGCCCCACCGGGCTTGTCCCGGTGGAATCAGGACTCTGCACTACTTTTCTAATTTCCAGGTAATTCGCGAAGCTCGCTGGGAGTAGTGCAAAATCCCGCGAGCCACCGGGGCAAGCCCGGTGGGGCTTGTCAACGCAAGACGTTTCCTTCGACACCGAGCACTTGCGAGTTCGACACATCGTTGCCGAAGGTCACGTGACGTTCAAACTTCCAGACGACTTCTTTCGTCTTGGGATTCAATTCGATGAGCAACGGCTGATTCGGGCCAGCGTGGCAGTTGCCGAAAAGGTAGTTGCCGTTCGGCAGGACTTCCAACGTCGTGACCCAGGCCAGCGTGATGCCGGGGAGATCATTTTGCTCGATCTTCCAAACGATTTGTTTGTCAGCCGTGACCTCGATGACGCTGTGCCCGTTGCCGGTCGTGATCAGCGTGTGGCCGTTCGGCAGCCGCACGGCTGCGAAGCACTTGTTGCCGAAGGCTTCGGGACCGTGCCCGCCTTTCGGTTCTTTGCCGAACAGCGGAACCTCGAATTCCCAAACGACCTCGCTCGACTTGCCGTCGTATTCGCGGACGCAGCCGTCCCCTTCGTGACAGACTAGATAGTTTCCGGACTTCAGTTTTCGAGCCAGTCGCGTGTCGGTGTGCGGATGCGGGTGATTGACCTTCAGCTTCACTGCCTTGAGCAGGTTGCCATCACGATCGACTTCGATGATTCGCGCCGGCCCTGATTCGGCGATCATCAGCCGGCCATCGCCGAGCGGTTGAAAGGCGTGAACTTCGACTTTCTTTCCGGCGTTTCCATTCTGTGTTGCCGAGTCGTAAGACCAGACGACCTTCTTGGTTTCCGGGTTGATTTCGGCGACTCGCGAGGCCCCTTGCTGTACGAGAATATGGCCGCTCTTGAGCACATGAATGTCGTGAATCCCGCCCCAATTCATGTCCCACTCGGTGGA
The DNA here is from genome assembly GCA_945904015.1 of Candidatus Kuenenia stuttgartensis. GTDB lineage: Bacteria > Planctomycetota > Planctomycetia > Planctomycetales > Planctomycetaceae > SXKJ01. The sequence goes on from CAMDPK010000103.1 coordinate 17,080, forward strand.
ACCGTCGGCCTTCACGACCGTCAGCTTGCTGTTTCCTTGCAGGATCACTCGCTGTGCAGCCAGTGCCGACGAACTCGCGATCACAAGACACAACAGGCAACAACAGAACGAGCGAACCATGAGCAGCTTTCCGCAGAGCAAATTCCGATAATCCCGATCTGACCATTCGGCAGCGGCTGACGAAGTGGCTTTCTATCGCTCGACGCACGTCTTGGGGAGGGCCGCGACCCGCCAACGCACGGCAGACTCAACGCAGATCAAACTTCTGGCCAGACGTGGGGATTTTTGTGCTCGGACTGGAAAATCGAGCGTCCATGTCGTTCAAGTGTTGGCCCGATCGCAGAATTTGAAATTGGCAGGCGATATGTCTTCTTTCCCGCATCACTGGTTTGTGCAGACGGACTTTGGAGCGTTGCTCGGTCCGATGCCGCATGACGCACTCGCCGAGATGGCTCGGACGGGTGCGTTGCTGGTCCGCGATCAGGTGCGGGAGGGAATCGACGGTGAGTGGCGACTCGCCAGCGAAGTTCCCGGCCTGTTTGATGAGCAGACACCGTCGCTCGGCCTGTTGTCCTCGACGTTGGAAGATCTGTTCGCGCCGGAAACCTCCGCGCCACAGGAATCACCTGCGTCCAGAAATGCGAATCGACGCACTTTGACGAAACACGAAGAGACTCGGCCAGCTTCGGAATCGCAAGAGCGTGAGTTTGAAATTGACATTCCGTTGATCGTTCCGACACCGGTCGCCGCTTCGTCACCTTTTGTGGAGAGCGTTCCGGTTCAGGAACCAATTTCGTCACCGACTTCGAAAACCCCAACGCGACGAGAATCTGAACTCGTCAATGATCTGATTCCTCCGGCGGCCCCGCCGAACATTCGCGAGTCGGAACCCATCCTTCCGGCTCCATCGGGGTGGCAGGCTCGCGTCACACCGGCCCCGCGCTGGAAACCGACGGCAACACGGTCGCTTCGCAGTTGGCAAATCGACAAGCAAGCCATGCTCAAGGGAGCGATTGCGGTTGTCGTGCTCGTTGTCCTCGTGGGTGCGTGGTGGTTCTGGCCGCGTCAGCGACCCGACATCTACAAGAACTACGTTGCGATCTATCAGGAATTGCAGCAACGGCGAGACATCGCCGAAGACCATGCCAACTGGACCGAGTTTGTAACACGAGCCAAAACTCAACTCGCTGCGACCGTTCCCTGGCTGGAAGAAAAGGCCAAGTCGGGAGACCGCGAGAAATCGCTGCTGCTGTACGCCGGGCGCGATTTGCAAGAATTGCTGGAGCTTCCTCGGACTTCCAAAAATCCGCACCAGACGCGGCTCGACGCTTTTTTCGAGAAGCTTCAAAAGATGTACGGCTCGAAGTGACGGCGAAAATCACGTCTTGACCTGTTTGGCGTTGAGTTCTAATGTCCCGCCCCGCTTGGCGAACCTCGGTGGAATTCTCGCGCCGGATCGTCAGCGTCCCGTCGCCCCCTTCTGAAATCTCTCCCCTCCCTTCGAGCCGATTCGCTGGCGAAACAGCGAGTGGCGTCCGCTTTTTGACTCCCCTCGGAAAGGAATCCCTCCATCATGAAACGTCTCATAACAATGCTGGCATTGGCCGCGATGATGTCGAGCCTGACCGGTTGCTGCTGCTGGTGGCCGTGGAACGGCTGCGGCACTGGTGGCGGTTATGGAAACTCCTGCGGCCCTGCCGGCTGTGCTCCCGGCTACGGCGCTCCGGCGTATGCCCCGCAAGGGACGACGAGCTACCAAACCTATGACTCGGTGACCGGCCTGCCGCTCTCGACGACGACGGCGTATCAGCCGATGGTCGTTGCACCAGCGGTCTCGCTCGGTCCGCTCGAAGCGCTGCCGACGTACCGCTAAATCCGAGTGCGACCTTTCCGAAAAACAGAGGGCGACGCTCTCGCTGTGTCCCGATCTTGCGATCGGTCCCACGGCGAGAGCGCCGCCCTCGTTTTGTTTCGCTACGTAGCCATCATCGCTCCGCGTGATGAGCCGGTCGCTCCACTGGGCCTATCCGACATTCGGCTCGTCACGCGGAGCGATGACGGCTACAGACTGTCGCGTCCTACTTCTTCCGCTTCTTGCCCGCCGCCGCGACTTTTTTGTGGTCGCCGACGTGAGGCAGCACCGAATCCGCGAAGGCATCCGGGCCGAAGTAGCGCAGGCCGACGAGCGGCTCGGTGCCGAGGTTCTCGACTTCGACCCCTTCCGATGCCGCGCGGTGCGAGATGAAAACTTCGTCCTCGGTCATCGCGCCGAAGCGAATCATCACCGGCGTTTGCAGAGCCAGCTTGCCGATCCGGCCGCGGCCTTGAGTCGTGATCCAGCCGCTGGCGGCTCCATCCTTGATCGTGCATTTCGCACCCGGCATCACGGTCAATTCGCGAGCGGAGAACAACTGCTTGCCATCGACTCGGCCGTACACGATCCAGCGGTCTTGATAGCCGGCAGCGGACGTGTCGCCGATGTTGATTGGTTCGAGGTAGTTGTTGTCCTTGAAATTCGGATCGACGTTCTTGTCCCAATCGAGCGCATCGACGAGGTGCTCCAAATCGTCGTGCTTGTTCTTCGGGAAGTCCTTCGTGAGCAACGCTCGCGGGACGGCGCGACCTTCGACCATCGACTGGTACATGCCGAACACGTCGCTGCCCCACTGCGGCTCGTAGGTCACGAGACTGCCCGGAGCGTGCAGCACGCACGGCGGAATCAACCAGCCGGTGCCGGGCTTCAAGCGGTATGCCTTTGAAAGATCGAGGATGCCGTTGTCGCCGTCGTTCCACCGCGCGAGGCAGTCGATCACGTTTTGCTTGGTCATGCCCGGCTCCAGACCCATGAACGTGTACGGGAAATTGTTCCCGATCTGATTCATCTGCGGCGGGAAGTAATACGACTCCGGCTTCCCTTCCTGGCCGACCAGCTTCGCCTGCTTCTCGTTCTGGTGCATGTGGTGCGGGATCGGCCCCATGTTGTCGAAGAATTTGGAATAGACCGGCCAGCGCTTGTACTTCTTCCAGATCGACGAGCCGACCGCGTCCGCACCCATCTCTTCGATCGCGTCGCGCAACGTGAACTTCTCTTTGCCGAACACGACATAGCTCAGCCCTTCATCCGCAGCGCGGTTGTCGTTCATGGCGAACGTCGTCGAAGAAAACCACCGCTCATCAATGCCGCCACGATGCGTGCCGAGCGCGTAATAATCCGCTGGATGCAGCTTCAACCGCAGGCCCGGTTGCAAGAACGACCGGGGCACCCACGTCGGAGCCAATCGAAAGAGACCATTGCTCGCGTTGAGTGCATCGGTTGCCAGCTTTGCCACATTGGCCATGATGAAAAACTCCAGGTGCAGTCTGTAGCCACACGCGGCTCGCGTGTCGCCGGAATGGAAATTGGGATTCGCCAACAAAAAAAGCCGCGAACGCGGCCTGAACCGGGCGGGCATTCTGGCCGCGAACAACTCGATTTTCAACGAAGTCTGTCGCTTTCGAGTGGTGGTTGAAGGGCTTTTCGTTCGGCTGTATCTTGCGGCCCGTTTTGAGCACATTCGCACACAGCCGCGACAGGCGAGCCGTCTGTTGCCACGTTTTCTCACAAGGTTCATTCGCAATGGGAATGTTTACTGGCAAGAAAGGTTTGATCTTCGGGATCGCCAACGACCATTCGATCGCCTGGGCAATCACCGAGCGTCTACACGCGGAAGGGGCGGAGATGGGGTTTACCCACTTGCCCGACAAAGATCCGACGATGCCGAAGATGGAACGCCGCGTCAAAAAGCTCGTCGAACCGATCGGAGCGAAGTTTCTTGTCCCCTGCAACGTGCAGGACGATGCCAACCTCGACCACGTTTTCGCCGTCGCGAAGGAACAATTTGGGACCATCGACTTCGTGCTGCACTCGGTCGCGTACGCTCCGATCGACGACCTCAAGGGTTTGACCGTCGCGTGCAGCCGCGATGGCTTCAAAGTGTCGATGGAGATCAGCGTCTACAGCCTGCTGGCGATTGTGAATCGCGCTCGCGGAATTCTCGCTCCGGGTGGCAGCATCCTGACGTTGACGTATCTCGGCGGTGAGAAAGTCATCCCCGGCTACAACATCATGGGGGTGTGCAAAGCCGCGCTCGAGAGTTCGGTGACGTATGCGGCTCACGAACTCGGCCCGATGGGTTTCCGAGTCAACGCGCTCAGCGCGGGGCCGCTCAAAACGCTCAGTTCGTCCGCCGTCGGTGACTTCGATCAGATGATGAAGCTCTACCCGGCGATGTCTCCGATGCGCCGCAACATCTCGATGGAAGAAGTCGGCAAGACCGGAGCATTCCTGCTGAGCGATCACTCCAGCGGCATCACTGGCGAGACGGTTCACGTTGATGCCGGCTTCCATGTGATGGGTGCTCCGCCAGCAGAAATGAAAACCGGCGCGTAGGTGCAATTTCAAAACCGTAGCCACGTTCGCCAGAACGTGGGAACTGGTGCGAAATCCCCACGTTCTGGCGTACATGGCTACGCGAGAGTCAGGCTACGGGGAAACCACGATGGCGGAGTTCCGTCGCAAGACCATTGGCATCGCAGTGGTTGAACATCAAGGAAGCTACTTGATCGGCATCCGCCCACCGGGAGCGTCGCTGGCGGGCTTCGCGGAATTTCCAGGCGGCAAGTGTGAAGCGGGCGAAGATCCCGCCGCTGCCGCAGTGCGAGAATGCCTGGAAGAAACCGGTCTGCGCGTCGAGATTCTCGAACTGATCACTCGGCGGCTCTACGAATACGCGTATGGCTCCGTGGATCTCCACTTCTATCTTTGTCATCCGCTCGATGCGCCGGATGCGAGTCACGATCTGCGCGGCTTTCGCTGGGAAAATGTTTCGGCATTGCGATCACTGAAATTCCCGGACGCCAACGTGCCAGTTCTGGAACTGCTGGAACAACGTGCTCGCGCGTAGTTCGGACGCCTACGTCCGGACGCGAGGAAGCCCGGACGTAGGCGTCCGGGCTACGACGCAGCGGCCAGCTTGATCGCGGACCAAACAGTCCGCGGATATCATCACAAAGCAACCTGTGCAGGGGTTTGCTGATGATTGATTCTCGCAACAAAGACGAGCCCTCATTGGTCCGCCGTCGTGCTCCGGCACTGCCGGTCGTTCTCGCGTTTATCGTGGGGATTATCGTGGACGCGAACGTCACAGCGGTCGGTTGGTGGGGCTGGGCCTTCTCTGCCGCAACACTGTTGTTGGCAGGTCTGATGCAGTGCCTGAACTGCTCGCGACGATCAACCATTTTTCTGTTGCTGGCCGTTGCGGGGATGGGTGCGGTGCGGCATCACGACGTTTGGTTCGCCGGCGAATCGAACGACATCGGACTCTTCGCTCACGAAGAGCCGCAGCCGGCGCAAGTGATCGGAACAATTGCGGAGCGACCGCAACTGATCCGCGAGTCGGAGGAAGACACGTCTCGGCCGTGGGGAACGCGCGAGCGAACCGTGCTGGTCATCGAGTGCCGCCAACTTCGCGACGCACACGAATGGCTCGACGTGACCGGCGGCGTGCGCGTCGATGTCTCCGGCTTGGCGAGCGAGTTGCGAGTCGGCGATGAGGTCGAACTGCTGGGTCGGCTGGCGTTGCCGGAACGTCCGCGTAACGTCGGCGAATTCGACTTCGCGGCGTTCTTGCGGAAACAAGGGATTCACGCCGTCATGCGAGTTCGGTCGCTGGAAGCAGTGCAGTTCTTGAAGCGGCCGGACGATCTTGTCACGCAAACACGGCGACAAGTCGTCGTCGCTCGCGAGCATTGCGAGCAATTGTTGCGAGACAAGTTGCAGCCGGACACAGCATCGGTTTCGCTGGCGTTGCTGTTGGGCAGTCGCGCTCGCATGAGTTCAGAACAGCGGAAGTCGTTCGTCGAAAGCGGCACGATGCACGTGCTGGCGATCTCTGGCTTGAACGTGGCGATCTTGGCGTTGTTCGTCGGCGGAACGTGCCGGCTGTTCAATCTGTCGCGCGGGCTGACCGCGATTTCGATCTTGGCGCTCGTGGGTGGATACGCCGCGATCACGGACGCCGGGCCGCCGGTTGTGCGTGCGGCGTTGCTGGTGTTTCTCTCGACGCTGGGCTGGCCGTGGGATCGGCCGACTCACGCGAACAACCTGCTGGCCGTCACGGCGCTGGGCGTGTTGTGGTGGAACCCGACTGATGCCTTCAACACGGGGGCACAGCTTTCCTTTATGGCGGTCGCGGTAATCTTGTGGCTCTCCGCACGCCGCGGTTGGCAATTGGAAGCTGCTCGCATTGATGCGGAAACTGCCGGCAAGACTTCGACTAAGAAGACCGAGAAAGAACTCGCACAAGAGTTGGCGGAGAAGTTGCCGAAGACCGCGCTACGAAAATTCGTCAACGGTGGCTGGTTGGTGTTGCGCGAAGGGACATCGTTGTCGTGTTTTGTTTGGTTGTTCTCGGCGGTGGTGATTGCCCGGCAGTTTCATTTGGTCTCGCTGGTCGGCTTGCTGGCAAACATTCCGCTGATCCCAGTGGCGTCCCTGACGTTGTGCTTGGGTTACTCGATGCTGCTGGCCGGATTCGTCAGTTCGTCGGTGGCCGGTATCATCGCGGTGCCGTTCGAGTGGTCGTTGCGGTTGATGCTGTGGATCGTCGATGTCGCCGCCGATTTGTCTTGCGGGCATCGTTACGTCCCGACGCCTCCGACTTGGTGGTTGATCGGAGCGCTCGTTTGTCTGGCGACCTTGTTCTGGTGGATGCGCGGTCCGTTGCTGCGGCATTTGGGTTGGCGAGCGTTCTGGCTGTGGACAGCGATTGGTCTCGTCACGCCGTTGTGGTGGCCGCGCGAGCCGGAGCCGTTGCGCGTTTCTGTGCTATCAGTCGGACATGGATTATCGGTGCTGATCGAATCGCCGTCCTGTCGCACGTTGCTCTACGACGCCGGCATGATGGGCAACGCTCGCCGAGCGAACGATGTCGTGCAACAAACGCTGTGGCATCGCGGGCACAGCCGACTCGACGGCCTCGTGCTGTCGCACGCGGACACCGATCACGTCAACGGCGTGCCGAGTCTGCTGCGAACATTGCCCGTCGGACAGATTTTTGTTTCGCCACAATTCGTGGACTGGAATCAGTCGGAGGTTTACCAAGTGCTCGAAGCGGCGCGGCACTGCGAAGTCCCCGTCAAACTGATCTGGAATGACGATTCATTGATCTTGGGCGACGGCATTCGATGCCGTGTGTTGCATCCGACAGCGAACGAAATGCTCTCACCCGACAACGCCAACAGCATCGTGTTGTTGATCGAGTACGCAGGCCGCCGCATCTTGTTGACCGGCGATCTGGAACGCGACGGCCTAATCCGTTTGCTGCACTTGCCTCCGCAGCAGATCGACGTGTTGCTCTCACCGCATCACGGTAGCCTCGGTGCCAACACGACCGATCTCGCCCGCTGGGCACGTCCGAACTGGCTGATCGCGAGCGCGGATCGCCGCGCGAATTTGAACACGTTGCGGTCACGCTTCGGTCCTGTGACCAACGTGCTCAGCACTGCCGATGAGGGGGCGATCACGTTTGAGATTCACGCGGACGGGCGGATGGCATGCGAGACGTTCCGACGCGGCAGAGTCGGCGATTGAAGCGGGGGATTAGGAGCAGGCAAAAAATCGAGGGCAAAAAAAAATCAGGCAGGAAATCGGACCGTGGTGGCAGCGAACTTTACCCAGTCGGCGCGGCTCGAATGTCGCATGTCTTCCTGCCTCATGTTTTTGCCCCCAATTGTTTTGCCTGCCCCGATGTTTCTTCAGAGAGGCGCTTACCACTCTCAAGTTGCAAACGCGCCCAATCGTTTACTTCCGCTCGATTCGCCCCGCATACCCCGCCGCCTTGTATGCCTCCAACGCACGGTCAAAGGCCGTGTCCTTCGCGTTGATCAGCGTGACGTGCCGTGGCGCGAGCAAGCCCAACACATCCGGCACGTCGAGCACTTTCATCACGCCCAAGAAATGCGGGCCGTCGCGATGAGTGCTCGGTGGATCGACAAGGATCGTTTCGGCGATGCAGTTCTCGAACAGAGCGGCATACGCACCAAGGACTCCGGCCTGTCCTTTGCCGAGTACGCCCACGGTCAACACGTTTCCCTCGGCTTCATGCAGCCAGCGCGCGGTCGCTTGGATGTCCCACACACGCCCGGCATCGACTGTGCGGCCGAGCAAGGCATGCGCTCGCTCGACATAGTTCGGCGGGTTCTTGCGAGTCCACGCAGAGAACTCGCCGCTGCCACGCGGACTGAGGACTGTCACCGGGTGGCCATCGGGAATCAAGCCCTTCGTCCAGGCCGGCAGTTTTCCTTCCGGCTCGTCGGCATTGAGCACGACCAACCACAATCGCTTCAGGTCGCCCCGCTCGGCGGCGTCCGTATTCATCCGCGCCGCGAGCACTGACACTTCGGTGTCCGTCCGCAGAATGACACGATTGTTCGGCATCTCTTCACGAAGCTCGGCGGCCGGGATTTCATCCGGCCACTCGCGGAAGACTCGGTCCAGCAAGTCGCCGCGAAGGTGCTGTGACCAAGCGTGATATTCCTCTTTGTTCTTCGGAGTCGTCGGCTTCGCGAGTGCAACGAACGATTCGTCGATCTTCGCGTTGAGGCTGTCTTTGGGCAGGTCGCTGTCATCGGAAAAGACACGCAGTTCTTTGCCGGGGAACGGCGGCAGCGGCGGTTCGGCGACTTCGGAGTTGTCTCCCTTGAGATGCTTGCTGATCCAGCGATAGGCCATCAGCCGCAGTTCGACTTTGTCATCGTGGCCGCCCGGTGTGACGCCGATGTCGAACAAGTCGCCCGGCTTCTTCTCGTACCAACCGTAAATCGTCGCGAGCCGCTGGCGAATCCGTTCGTTGCCGGGCATC
>CAMDPK010000104.1 GCA_945904015.1 Candidatus Kuenenia stuttgartensis
GAACTCCCCGCCGCTCCGCTGGGCACGGCATCACAATGCCGCCGCACAAGTTCTCGACAACGTGTCACCAACCGCTGATCCTTCAGCCGTATTTCGATTCCATCCAGCGATGGCTACCGAATTTAATGACTTGTGTAGATACCAATGACGCAAGGTCGATGGGGGCGTTTCTCGAAACTGTGGCTGGCGCAAAGTGAATCGTGCGCCCGGTCGGGTGCCAGTCGGTGATTTGGGAGGGTCGATTTCTGAGCGACATCGCTAGCATCTCCTCGCGATCAAGGAGACTGACATGCCCAAGAAGACGATCGAACGCCGGCTTTCCGAATTGGAAACGAAGGTTGCGGAATTGACGCCTCCCGCGAAACCGGACACGTCAGTGTCGAGAGTGTCTGGGGCACATTTCGTGGCGATCCGGTGTTTCTCGAAGCGATGAAGCTGGGACGCCAATATCGGGAATCGTTACGGGCTAAAACTAAATCGACTCTGGCCCGAAAGCGAAGGAATGCTGGTGTTCGACACTGATGGGAATAGACTGTGACCACCGCTCTTTCGCGGGGATCTCTTGCGAGGAGTCTTCTGATGTCACAGCTTCCACTTTCCGTGCGGGAACCACTGGCCGAGTACGCGGAGCAGCAAGCTCAGGCTCGTGGGTTCACCGATGCCAGCGCGTTTGTGGAACACTTGATTGACGCGGATCGTCGCGACGCCTTGCGGTCTCAGATTGAGCGAGCGCTGGCCGAAGGATTGGAGTCCGAGGCGATTGAAGTGACTCCCGACTGGTGGGCCAAGAAGCGAGAACTGATCGCTTCGGTCACAGCGGAGTCCGCATCGTGAACCGCTTGGTCGTGCGGTGGCGAGCCGATCGCGACATCGACGAACAACTGGTCTATCTCGCGAAGCAAGATCAGCACATCGCCACGCGGTTCCTGGATTCGGTCGAGCGGACCTGCCAACTGCTCGCGGAATCACCCGACCGAGGTTTCCGCTGGGACCAAGACAACGCCATCGACCGTGGAATCCACGTCTGGTCCGTCCAAGGTTTTCCCAAGGTGTTGGTGTTTTATCGACCAATCGAACAAGGCGTGGAAATCATCCGTGTCCTTCATGGTGCTCGCGACATCGCGGCTCTGTTGGAAAAAGAATTCTGATCGATGCACCCCGGCACTCGCCCACAGCCTGAGTCGGTGTGAGTTTGATCGGTCATTGGCGGCGTGTGGGTGATTAGACGGCTATCTCTGCCCCACACGAATGACCGCGCGACGGTAGCGCGTCAGAGATGGCGTGCCGGTGTCTTGAAGTTCCAGAATGATGTGCAGCGTTTGATTGGCGGCGTCGGCGGGGATGGTCACTCGCGCTTGTTGAGTGTCGGCACCGGCGATTTCCACGGGGCTGCGGTACGAGGACGCTTCGGGATAGAACCACCAGCGCGGTTGCAGCGAGTCTCCGTCGGGATCGGTCGAGCCGGTGGAGGAGAGTTCGACGACACTGCCGGGCTTTGCGCTGAGGACGAGCGTGTCTCGGCCCGGTTGGCCGTTGAGCATCGGTCGCGGAGGATGATTGGCGGCGGTTGGCGGTTTGACGCACCAATCCAGACGCGCGGCGAATTCGTTTTGAAACGCGGGTCGCCAGCGCCACACGGTGGTTCGATTGTCCTTCACGTTGCCGACCTTGTCTGTCGCGTCGCGAAAAAGGCGATCTCGTTCAGGCTCGAAGCGTCCGCCCCAGCCGCCCCATTCGGGATGATCGGGGTCGCTCAGTCCGAACGGCAGGAAAAAAAACCATGAGGGCGTGTCACCTTCCTTGATCGCGCTGTGTGGGTTCGGCGCGGTCCAGGTTCGAGGCGGATACATCGCGCCCAGCGGGCCGTGATGCTGGCGGACGTTTGATTCCATCCAGTCACGCGAAACGAGCGATTCGTCGCCGCCGAGATACAGGCCGCGATAGGCCGCCTCGCGCCGGTCACGTCCGATAGGGACGCGCGCCAGGATGTAGAACAGGCCGGGGAACTCGGACAGCATCCAATCGGCGATGCGATCCTGGTCGCCCGTGTCGTACACCCGCACTCTGACAGCGAAGGCTTTGAGACCATCCGCGCCGCGATTGTGTCGCACGCGCCACAACGCCTGAGCCAAATCGGTCTGGCCACCCCACATCACGATGTTCAATCGGCGCGAGTCCGCTCGCTCGAAACACGAGACGATCCAGCGTGAGCCTTCCGTGTCATGCCCTTCTCCGATCACGTCTCGGCCGCGCTTCGGGTTTCCCGACTTGATGACCTCACGCAGCCGCGCGGTTTCGGGAAAGGCTTCCGCATGTCGCGCGAGGTTCTCACGCACTTGGCCGTAGGCATCCACGATCTCATGAATGAGCTGCGGCTTGGTTCCTGTCGTTTTGAGTTCGTCGAGCGTAGGGGCTGACGCGATCAAGCCCTCGATGTCGAACTCATTGCAATGCACCAGCAGCCGGATCAGCGATTGCTGATCGTCCGGATCGCCACCGCCGATGTCGGTGAGCACGATCAGTCGCGGTCGGCTGGATGTGATCGGCAGATCCGCAGCGTGAACCGTCAGCGACCAAAGCCCAGCGATTACCAACAGAGTCGCCGTCGTGATGCGTTTGTCTGCCATCAGTTGCTCCAATCGCCAGCAGCTATTTTGCCAGCAGCTTCGCCATCAGGAATTCATTCGCGTTGGCGTACTTCTCGGACTTGGAGACGCCGGGGATCAGCAAGTTGGCCAAAGCGTCTTCGATATCGATACGAAAGGTATTTGGACCGTTGATGTTTTGCTCGATGTGTTGGAGAAGCGCGATGCCTATTCCTTGCTTTCTGACTTCGGAGTTGGCAGCCGATATGGAGTTTTGTGCCGAAACGCTTCGAGTCCCTTGAGTTGAATCGCTTTGGGGAAATCGCCGAATTCCCCGTAGGTCGCAGACAAAGCCTTGTACAACCAAGGCTCATACAGGCAGTGCAGCAGATCGATGGCTTCCGCATGTTTGACAGCGTCTTTGCCGTCACGCAGTTCGTCGAGTGGAGCGGCGGAACGAATCATTGCGACGCCCCAATGGCCTTCATCGCTGAGTGGCTCCAATTCCAGCGTGTGTTGGAAGTCTTCCAGAGCTTGCGCGTACTTCGTCAACTCAAGATTGGCTTTCCCGCGACGCCAAAACAGTTCGGGAATCTCAGGGGCCTCGGTGATTGCTTGCGAAAACAACTTGACCGCACCCGCGAAATCTTGCTGGGCGACACAAGTCTTCCCGCGCAGTGCCAAGGCCGGTGCCCAATTGGGTTTGAGTTGATCGATCTTCTCGCAAACCAAATGAGCCCGTTCGAAGTCTTCGTTCTCCAGCCAGTAGCGGGCGGTATCGAGCCACCTCACGAGTCGGGCTTCGGGCTGGTCGAGTTCCGTGCCGCGCATCGGGCCGATGGTTTCGCCCAGTTTTCGCAGCGTGTAACCGGCCATGACGGCAGCCGCATTTTGAGTGATGGGCGACGTCGCGGCCAATCGCAGGTACGGGAGCGCTTCGGCCTGACGGCCTTCGTTCAGCAGCAGTCGTCCAATGAACCACAATGTTTCGGTCCGCAGTCCGCTGCTGTCGTCACCGAGCAGAATCCAATGCAAGCGTCTGAGGTCAATCTTGCGGGGAGCAGGTGTCGAGAAATACTTCCGCAACTCATCGCGCAGCGTAATCGGTCCATCGGGAATTTTGACAGCATGCGCGTGAAAGCACCCGCGGACGACTTCCTCCGTGATTTTGTGCGGATCATCGAGTTTTCCAAGCTGATCCAACCACAGCAAACGAGCCACATGAGTCAGCGATCCTTTTTGGTGGATCAGTAGTTTATTTGGCGGAGGAAGGCGACTCGTCTTGGGATCCCAGTTCAACCCATAGATCTCGTCGTCACTGCCGGACGTGAAGTGCTTGCCCGCGGTCTCCAAGTCGTCGGTGACGAACGCATACAGTCCCGCCCACCGACGCGAATCCTCGTGGGGATTGGCGAGGAGTTTCTGCAACCAACCCTCTTCGGACATCCACTGATGGGCTGCGGCCAGGTCTCCGCGTCCTGTCCGCTGGCACCAGAAATACCAATTTGATCGCCAACCATCTTCGACGCGAGCCATTTGTTCGCGAGTTTTGTGGGCGGCATTCCAGTCTCCCAGGGCCTCATGGCATTGCGCCAGGATAGCCAAAGTCCACTCCGCCGGTGGCGATGCCGCTTTTTCGGCATACGACAGCGCCTCTTTCGGGCGATCCAGCTTCAGCATATCTTTGGCGGCATCTGCGAGCGCGTAATAGTAGTAGTAATCGTCGCGCGACGTGGCCATCAGTCGGATTTGAGTGTCGCGTGCGGATTTCCATGCGACGAAGTCATCTTGGTTGAGTGCCAGCAGTGCCGTTTGCTCGTAGGCAAACGGCGACCCTTCCGCTTGGACCGCGCGGTTTAGGCACCTCGCCGCCGCGTCGTATTGCAGCGAACTCCGATAGGCCACTCCCAGTTGCGTTTGCACGTCCACTGAATTCGCGTATTTTGCTTCCCATTCGGCGGCTCTTTGTTTCACGGCTGGCCAATCTCTTTGGATCATAGCCGCCACGGAGTAAGGTGAGTCGGGGCACTGCTCAATCAACTGCCGAGCGGCAGACTGCTGCTCGGCGAATGTGGGGCTTGTCCGATAACTCCACAGCAAGTCGGCGAAGATTGGCGCGGTGGTGCCGTACAGTTGGCGAATGTGGTTCTGATACGTCGAGCCGACGTGTCCGCTTGCATGCAAATAAGTCAGCGGCATCCAGCTATTCTTATTGATCCACACCCAGAGGTTCGCCTCGCGAAGCTGTGAATGGGCTTTGAAGAGGCGCTGCGGGTCGCGGCTCATCCCCTCGAGGTAGCCTTCAAAAGGATGTCCTTGAACTAGCGGCAGCAGTTGATCAATCAGTGGGTCCATACTCTTCGCATCGCCAATTCCCACCACGAGTCCGAGGGATTCCAGCAGATTCCATTCGCGCAGATACCCGCCCACGACGGCCAGAGATGGCTCTTCGGAGTCTTTGGCCGGCAACGAAAACTGATCGAGCTCGGCAGTCATCCGTTTGCGGAACTCCAGCGGCACGCCTTGGCTCGAACTCTCGCCGCAGAGTCGTCGCAGTGAGTCCGGCAGATTCGGAAGGCTTTGCAGTTGGTCGCAGAAGCGTTTGGACGAATCTCGCAACTGTCGCGCGGTTTGGTCTTCGCCCAGGTTAGCGATCGCGGCGAGCGTGCTTTTGTCGGACATCCGTCCCACCTCTGGATGCAACCAGGGCAGACGTTTCAATGCCGAAAGTTTTCGCGGATCGTCCGCTTGTGCAGTGGCGATTTCCAATTCCAACAACTCCAACATCGCCGCGTCAGACAACGATTGTGTGGCGTACTCGGTGACGACTTCGTGATCTCCGGAAACAAATCGTTCAATCAAAGGCACCCAGGAGGGGATTTCCAACGCGTTTGCGCCTCGTTGTTGGTTCCGCTGCGTGGCCGCGACAAGATCTTCTTTGGCGGTGCGATGGCGTCCGATCATTCCGCGAATACGGGCTCGGCCCCACAGCGACAGTGGGTGATCGGGAAACTGATTCGACATGCGCTCCGCGTACAACAACGCGCGCGCTTGGCAAACCTCCTGAGCCGGCGAGTTACCGAACATGTTCAACTCACCGAGCAGCGCGTAGCCAAAGGCCAACTCGGAGAGCCGTTCGGGAGATTCGCCGTCGCGTCGCAGCAGCCCATGCAATGTTCGCAGTGCGGCCACAACGCCGGGATAAGTCTTGGTCGACAGCAGCGTCGGAACTTCGTCGGGAACGGTCCCTTCCGGTCGCACGGGATTTCGTTGTCCGGCGTACTTTTGTTTTTTCAGAAACTCGACGAACTTCGTACGCGACAGTCGCTCCGCTTCCGCGACGACCGTTTCGAGCGAAGCCGTTTGGTCGAACTCCACGTTGAACTTGTCGAGCACCTGGACCGATGAGTCTTGCCAGTCGTGGAGTTCGACCTCCAGCCCCGTTCCGTCGAGTCGCGGTTGGAGAAGCAAATTGATCGGAAAAGATTTTGGACGTCGCACCCGCGACATCTTCTCGCCAAGGTTCTTGTCGCGTGTCGCCAATCCCAATTCGTCTCGCGCGGCGATCAGCAGCGCCTGTCGGTAAAGCTCACGGGTCAGGTTCACCACCATTCCGGCCCCACGTCCCCATTCCCCTTGAAACGCGTAGTCGAGCTGCACGGTGGGCGGCTCACCTGAGGGAAGTCCGGGATGCAGCGGCACGTCCAGACCAATGGCATCGAGGAACTCGTCCGTCCGCTGGGGACGATCCGGAAATTGACTGAGGTCGATGTCGTCCGTGTTCAACGAGACCACGATGTCCTCGTCGTCCAAACGCAATTGGATGACGTAGGTCTTGAAAAGACTGAACCACTTGAGCACGACGATCGGTGTCTGAAGTTGAAATCTGCGGTGCTTCACCGGGAAGCCGCTCAGGCATTTTTCCGCTTCTGCAAGCGGCAAAGTCCACTCTTCATGTTCGGACTCCTCGCCTGCGATTGGTTCACCGGCGACCTTGGCCGACTTGCCTCGCAGCGCCGCCAAGCTGCGCTCATAGCCGAATTTGGCATGAACCTCGATCGCCAAGACGACAATCAGCAATCCCAGCAGCACACGGCCAAACACCGTGCCCCACTTCCGCCAGGCAGAACTGGACTTGCCTTCGAGGGAAACTTGAGGATCGAGCAACTCGCTCATGGCGTGCCCCTCACACGAGTTTAAGGTGTTCTGCCAACTTCTTAATTTCAGATCGATCCGTTGGACTCAGCACGAACAACAATACAGCCGACCATTGAATTAGCGATCTCCTTTTTGGTTCAAGCGAGTACAGCGACTTCGGTTCTTCCTTCAAGCCGCTATTTCGCCAGCAGCTTGGCCATCAGGAATTCGTTCGGGGTGGCGTACTTGTCGGACTTGGAGTGGCCAAGGATCAGCAGGTGGCATTCGTGGCCGAGCTTGTCGGACTTTTCTTTCAGCTTTACGCCGTAGACCGGGTGGTGGATTCCGTGGCCGGCGTCTTTGGATGGCAGTGTCATGTCGGCTCCGTAGGTCATCAGCAGCGGCGGGTCTTTGCCGTCGACGTGGTTGTAGGCGGAGAACTCGACGTACAGCGGGCGGTGTTTCTCGTAGTTGGCCAGTGCTCCCTCGATGGTCTTCTCGCCGACGGCCATGTTGATCATGCGATGTTTGAGCACGTTCGGCCCCAGCCATTCTTCGCACACTTTCGGGTCGATGGAAACTTGGCCGCCGTTGACGGCCGCGGCGCAGACTCGCGTCGATTCTCGCAACACCGGGTCGGTGGCCTTCGGGTCGGCCAGGTCATCGTGCAGCAGCAGCCACATCGACGTGCAGGCTCCGGCGCTGCCGCCGGTCAGAGCGATGTGCTTGGTGTCGATGTTCCACTCGGCGGCTTTCGTGCGGATGAACTGAATCGCTCGCGCGGCGTCATGTACGGGAGCCGGCAGCGGGTTGTCTGGCGTCAGTCGATAATTGATCGCCGCGTAGGAAATCCCTTTGTCGAGAAACGGCTGGAAGCCCTTCGGATCTTGCTTCTTGTCGCCGCCAGTCCAGCCACCGCCGTGAATGTAGACCAGCAGCGGACGCGGCCCGTCTCCTTTGGCTTTGTAGAAATCGAGGACGTTCCGCTCGTGCGGACCGTACGAGACGTTGGCTTGTGTCGGCTCCAGTGATTTCGATTCGTCGGCTGCGAACAAAGAACTCGTCACAGCGACCAGCGAGAAGACGACGGCGATGCAGGACTTCATGGGTGACTCCGAGCTTGCGGGAGAAGAATTCGACCATTCCATGCCACGAGAAGCGGGAGTGAAACTAGCTCGTCGAATCCGCCTCGTCGAGCGTGTCGAGCTTGGCACTGATGGTCGCCGACGTTGTCGCCGTCAAATGGCTGAAATGCCTTTCCTTCAATCGCGAACTTGCTATCCTCTCGCCCGCCTTTGGGGCGGTAGCTCAGTTGGGAGAGCGCTGCGTTCGCAATGCAGAGGTCGAGGGTTCAACTCCCTTCCGCTCCACTGAAAAAGCCTTGTTCGCAAACCCTGCGAATGAGGCTTTTTCGTTGGGTTTCGCAGGGTTTTCGTCATTCGCTTGGCGCGTCGTTCGTTGATTGGGTTTTCCCGATGCAACGACAGGAAATGACCCCGAATGGCTCGGAAAGTCGGTCGCTACTGCAACCGTTACTGCAACCAAATCAGGACGCCAATTCGATGCCCCTTCGGTTCCGGTGGCTTGTGCCCGTTGATTTTCTTTTCCGTTCGGGTGCGAGCCGAGCGGCAACGACGGCAGTGCATCCAACGCCCCTTGCACGTCCAGCAACTTCGGGTCGGTGTAGGTCGTCATGGTCAACGAGATGTCGGAGTGACGCATCGCCGCTTGAGCGGTTCGCGGTGTAACGCCCCCCTTGCTCAACAGCGTTCCGAACGAATGGCGCAGAGCGTGAACGTCGATCGTCCACCCGCGTTCGTCGCGCTTCGGGATGCCGGCCGCATCCAAGTCGCGGTCGAGGATGCGAACCAAGCCGGCCGGAACCGTGAAAAGTGGCGTATCGAGCGGCAGAGCGTCCCCAGCGTCGCGTTGGAACGTCAGAGCGATTCGCTCGCCGTCCGCATCGCTCGCCCCCTGACGTTCGCTTTGGAGCGTTGCCAGCCACGTCCGCAAGTCATCCGCCAAGTCGGCACGGATTGGAAGGGAATTCCCTTTGCGGTTCTTTTCGTCCGCAGCGTTCAACGTGACGAGTGCGAAGTTGGTGTCGAGGTCGAGTTGCCCGACCGTGACCGATGCCAACTCCCCTTTGCGGAGTCCGGTGAGTACGAGCGTCTTGAAGATCAACGCCCGCTCCCGACCGAGCCGCTCTTGCTTCGCGATGAACTGCGGATTGCCCTTCAACCGTTCGCGGGCACGCTCGACAGCCGCTTCCAGGCCGTCCAACGTCAGCGGCGAGTACGTCCACTTCCGCCGCTTGGATTTACTCTCGGTCACGTCGAGCGCGGCGCTGCCGTCTTCGGCCTGCTCTTTCGCCCGAAGCCGGCCGAACTCGGCAAGCGGACGCCAACGAGCGACCCGCAACAACTTGACCAACTCCGCCTCGGTCATCGACCGCCGCTTGCGTCCGAGGTTCGCGGTCGCGTCCAGCTTGGGCACGTCGTTGACCGGGTTCACCAACAGCCGTTTGGTGCGAATGCACCAGTTCGCGAAGATGACCAACTCGTTGCGAAACTCGTTGATGTTCGCGGGCGACATCGCATCGGCCAGCCGGTCGCGCATCCAACGGTCGAGCACTTTCGACCGCAGGTCTGACAGCACTCGAAACCCGCATTCGCTCGCCAGTCGCGTCAAACGGGCGCGGGAGTTGTTTTGCCCGACCAGCGTGACGCCATTCGGTGCCCGCTTCGTGCGACGATTCACAAACGCCTCGACATGCTCCGCGAACGGCACGTCCTGTTGATTGGCGACGTTGTCTTGCTCCGGCGTCAGTACCCGCGCCTTGACGAGTTCCGACCGTCGCTCCAATTCGCCGAGCACGCTCCGCGCCGCATCTTCATCGCGGCAACCAGTCGGAACCGTTTGGACGAATCCTTCTCCGTCTCGATAATTCGCGACGTAGGTTGCTGACTCCGTGACGATCCGCTCCGAACCATCCTGCCCGGTCGTCACCTTCGCCGTGCGCGTCTTGCCCTTCTTTGGCTTCCATCGGGCATACCGCTGGCCGCTCTTGGTGAAGACTTCCGCCCCAACCGGCAGTGGTCGCGTTGTCTGTTTCTTGTAGACGGTTCCCATCACTCGGCCCCTTGTTGCACGAGCACCAATCCGAAATGAGCCGCCAGCTTGTCCGCGCAGTCGAGACGCAGGCTTTGCGACTCGTTCAGGAATCGAGCAATCGACAAGCGTTGTACCCCGGTAGCTTCGGACAGTCCGAGCATCGACATTCCCGATTCACGGATTGTTTGGCGGAGCACGTCAGTCATCGTTGGCGGTTGTTTTCTTTTCGGCTTGGGCATGGTGTTATATTTATCTCAGAATTATCATCCGTTTGGAAGTCATCACGTTTGCGAGGTCTCTTCCAAGGGGGTGTTGCACGCGCCGACCCCTCGCCCCCCAAGGGGGTCTCACGCCCCTTGGGGGTTCTAGGGGGTGCGCGCTCTCCCCCTTCAAGGTCACGAAGGGGGTTTGAGCGGCCAGATTCCTCCCTGATGGTGTTCGTCTCGTTGCGGCACGCTGGCGAATCCGATTCGGCCGAACTTGTCGAGCTTGTGACGGTGAGCAAATCCATCAGACTCGGCCAGTGCCAAAGAGGACTTGGCTTGCATCGCGGAGAAGCCGGCATCGCGAACCCGACCGATGATGCTGTCTTTGGCTTCCGGCTTCTCCGCCAGGAACTTCGCTGCAAAGCCGGCCGAGTCCAGCGCGGTCGAGGTCGATTTCTTCGCATCGGCCTTGCCGCGTCTGCCGCTCTCTCGCCGCAGTTGTGTCGTGTCCAAACTCGGATCGACTTGGAAGATGGGAAACTCCCATCGCAGCCCGACCGGCGCGACCGGTGGCCACGAGCGAACGGCCGCATCCAGCACAACCGCGCCGTCGTCTTCGTGAGGTCTCAGGACAATGTGAGCATCGACCGCCCGTGATTGCGCTCCGGCCCCCGCGCCGACGTCGGTGATGCCGCGTCCCGACTGATTTCCTTTGCTGGCGTGATGGATCAGCACGACCGCGCAGCCGAGCCGCTCGGCAATTCGATCGACCGCGTTGTAAAGCCGAGCCATCCCCGCGTTGTCGTTCTCGTCCGTCCCTTCGGGAGCGAAGCGATAGAACGCATCCAGGACGATCAGCTTGAACTTTCCGTGTGGAATGCTTCGCAGGTCTTGTTCCAACGCCAAGAGGTCACGCAAGCGACCACGCAGCGAGATGACGTGAATCTGCTCGGCGATGTCCGCCAGCGGAATGCCACGAGCTTCCGCGACCGCCGGCAACCGCTTGGCCAATGTCTCAGGATGCAACTCGTTGTCGATCAGCAGCACCGGCCCCGCGATGACATCGAACGTGCCGAGCCACTTCCGGCCCGTGGCCACACTCAGCACCAGGTCGAGCGTCAACCAACTCTTGCCTTGCTTGGGCGCGGCGATGACGTTGGCCGTTTCGCCCACTCGCAACAGCCCGTGAATAACCGCCGGCCGCATTTCAACATGCTCGGCCAACAGTTGCCCCGCCGACATCGGCCGCAACTTCTCCGACCGATGCCCGCACGACTGCAACAGCGGTCGGAACTCGTCCGGCAAAGCGTCGAGGTCATCGTGAGCGTTCAATCGTCCGCGAACATCGTCGAGCCGATCGGCCGCGCGACGTCGAATTGCCGCGTCGCGAACTTGCTTGGCGAGGTAGTCCGCGTTCGCTGGGTTCGGCGGAGCGTTCATCATCAATTGGTCGAGCTGATGAAGCCCGCCGACTTGCTCCAACTCGCCACGCTTGGAAAGTTCATCGGCCAGCGTCGTGAGATAGACCGGCGAACCCAACGAATGCAGAGCGGTCGCCGCGTTGAAAATCATCTTGTGGCGCAGGTCAAAGAATTCTCCCGTCGTCAGGTCGAGCGTCGAGAAGACCAGCGGATGCGTCAGCATCAGACCGAGCAAGTCCGCCTCGAATGCGTCGGCCCGTGGCGTGACTCCGTTCTCCGTCTTGCGACGTGAGCGCGAACGAGTAGGATTCATTTCAGCAACCTTTGGAAGATGCCGAGCGGACGTTGGCGCGTCCGCCCGGCGAGTGAGTGACGATCAGATTTGAAAGTCGATGACGAACGGCTCGGCGGTCTCCGTCGAGCCGGCGTCGTTTCCGGGCGGTCGATTCGGATTCGACCGCAGATACTCTCTCGCCGCAGCCCGGCGACGATCCGCCGCGTTCCGATCGGTGACACGCCACTCAGTCACATACCCAGCATGACGAGCCGGCCGCGACGATTTCACGACTCGCTCAGCCACGATCAGCCCTTCGGCCTTCAATCGCTTCGGGATCGACGCTCGCCATCTTCCGCCGTCGCGATGATTCATGCTCAGGTCATCGGTCGCAGCGTCCAGAGTCGCCGTTCCGTCAGCACTCGACAGCAGCACGTCGAGGAATCGCACCGTGTCCCGTTCAATGTCTTCCCGATGATCGTGAGCCGCTCGCCTGATGCCGCGCTCAGCCCGCCGCTCACCTTTTTCTCGGCCTTCTTTCGGCGTCATTACTTGACCCTCCCGACTTGGCGGATCGGCTTGCAGCCGGCCGCAATGTGGGCGTCGATTTCGGCAACGTCCCATCTCCGAAGCGAAGAGAGTTTGATGCCAAACGGGATCTTGCCGGCGTCAGCCCAACGAAAGATCGACCGTTTATCGGCCCCGTACTTCGCCGCGACGATTCGCACGTCGATCAGCATTCGGCCCGGCGGCATCGGGCGAGATGTCGTCGAGCTACCTTGCTCGACTGCCGCAGTTCTCGTTTCGGTCATGGTCAGGACTCACAGTAGGACACGTTTCGGCGAGTACGTCACTCGCTCTGTGCCTAGAGTCCCAATGCGTCACACTTCGTCACGACGCATAGCAGCTTGTCGCCATAAGTGCCGCAGTCAACGAGCGTCTGCGACTGGCAGAAAAAATCCCAAGTGCGTCAAAGCCACTGCGTCAAATGACGCACCGGCCGAGCACGATCAGCCCCTTTCGTCGTCATCGCTATCGGTGACTTCGTGCTCCGATTGGTCGAACGAGCCAAACGCTCGAATGTCGTCCCCATTGATGGCAAGTCGCTTTCCAAGAGTCCCATTCAAACACGCCGTCTCATACTCTTCTTTCGAGCCGAAGCGAGCGACGAACCATCTATCCGCAGTCCTCGCCGCGAATGCTCCGTTGGACTGTTCTGCCAAGTCGCGCCCGGAAATCGGTGGAATAGTCCGATCAACGACGCCACCGTCAAACTTGTGGTAATTGCGGACGGCCTGTTCCACGAGTATTGCAGCCCGTGGCTGATTGCGAATCTTTTTTGCCCTTCCGCTCTGCGGTCGGCTCGCCGTTTTCTTCGCCGGTTCTTCCTCCGCGCCTTGCCCGCCAGCTTCGGTTGATGGGGGCGATGATGTAGCGGGAGGCTTTTCGCCTCTGATCTTTCCCACACAGCGTTGAAGCAATGCCTCAGCGGCCAAAATGAGTTGCTGTTGGGATTCGGGCAATTCCGAAAATGTGCTTCCCAAGGTTTCCGGCCATGTGATCGCAGACTGGTCGGCCGCAAAGAATCGAGAGAAGTCCGTCCGATAGAGTATTCGGCAGAGATTCCCCGCTGCATGGATCGGTGCCGAATCCAAGCCAGCTTGTTCGGCGAAGTCCATCAACCAAATCACGGCAGTTTTGTGAACGTCATTGAGTGCGGACGCCGCTTTCTCGACCATCGACACCTCAACGCCCGTAGATTCGGCAAGCCAGATCCGCTTGAACAAGTCCGGGTAGCAGACCCAATAGTAAACGCTTCGGTCGAAAAGGACTGACGATTCCGTGCCTTCGTCGAACAACCGTTGGTTGTCCTCGCACTGCCAGAGCACCTTCGCGGCGTCTGCCAACACCGCATCAAAACCTGGGCAGGGAGTTGCTTCCTGATTCATGGCACCCGTCTCCGGTAGCGTCGTCCAAACAACGCGGCGTGCCGGGGATGTACGGCGATTCGGGACGATCGTACTGCCCGGCACCCTCACAGTCACGAAAACCTTTGATGCACGCGATGGATGCACGGTCAGTCTGATGATCTCTGAACGTCGATCAGCAATTGAGCTTACGCGGCAACGTGCTCAAGGCGAAAATCTGGAACCGCGTTTGTCCCAACTCAACGACCTGTCGGAGCGACTTCGTGGAAGCCGACTTTTGCCTCTGCCATGTCTGTCAATTGCCGCGCCCAACCAGCGAATTCCGGTTTCGGTCGAGCACACGCGGCATCCGAATGCACCAATGCCGAACATGCTCGTCCGAGCGTCAACGACAGCGTCGCAGTCACCAGCAACACCGCCTGCGAAAGCGGGTCTTGTCGTCCCTCGTCACTTCGGCCGCGAAGACAACCGAGTTAGCTCGGATGCGAACGTTGGTCGCCCTGGCGATTTCCGTCTGTGGTGGCGAAGACGAATTCGCCGCCGAGTGGTGCGAGCACTGGCAAGAGGTCCGTGAGAATCACATTGGCCACAAAGAGCGTCTGCAATGCTTCGCGGCCTTGCTCAACATGCAATCGGTCATCCACGCCAACACGCCACCCGAAATGCCGAACCCGATGAACATGACCGACGAGGAATTGGCCGAAGAGATGGACCTGCGCGAACGGCAATGGCTGCGACAGAATCCGCACACCGTCAGCGAAATCCTCGGTTCTCTCGGTTGGACAGTCATCCCGCCCACCGAATAATCGCTTGGCGGCAAACCAACTTAACGACGAAGATTCGCGACTTGCTGACCAAGCGTTGCGACATCCGCCTTCAGACTTCCAACCTGTCGCCGCAACGCCGCGATCTCTGTTGATAAGTCACCATCCGTCACCGTCAGCACTGTGAGAGCGTCACGGACATTTCGATCCGCCTCTTTGAGTGCCGCCTTCACATTGCGGTCTGCCAAGTTGAACGTGTCTTTCAAATTCTTGTCTGCCGTGACGATCGCGTCGCGGACGTTCTTGTCGCCTGTGACCAAGAGCAGCGTGTGAGCCTTCAGTTGCTTGTCGTGATCGTCCAATCGCTCCGTGAGAGTTTCAAGTACCTTCAACACAGCCACGCTGTCACCGCCCTTGTCGTCGTCTCCCGCCTTCGGAATGACGGGAACACCGGCAACAGGCAACTTCCGTTGAGCCAATTCCACAGAACGTTGTTCCAGCCCAGCGATCCGTTGCTCAAGTTGAGCAATCTGCGTGTTGAAGTCTTGGTCGGCGACTTCGATGACGTCCACCCGTTGCTCTGGTTCGTCGTTCCGTTCTCGTTGAATCGGCTGGTTGATGACGGCCGGGTTGCTTCGCGAAGTCATCAACGTCTGCGTTGCGAATGTGGTTGGCACCGCGACCAGGAACGCCACAATCGCCGTTGTGAGCGACGAGGATCGTTTTTGCCGCCTTCCGACCGCCAACGCGCCGACTTCCAATTCGGGAGCACGCCAAAGCGTCGGCCGTGTCTCGACTTCATCGGCAGCCCCACTGGGTTCGGAGTCTGCTGTTGCTGCGTCATCCATCGCAGCGTTTCGGCATCGTTGGCACAGTTCGGCGGGTGTCCCTCCCGGCGTCACGAGCATGACTTTTCCACAACTCGCACACTTCCGAAACGACTCCGACGGCGAAACACTCAAAGGGTCAACCGAATCGGACATGATCGAACTCCCATTGGCGGCAATCGGTGGGGTCGGACGCGGCATCAGCCTATCCGTCTTGGCTCGATAATCCCAAGCCCCCCAAGTTCTGACGCAAAAAATCTAGTGGATGTCTCAAGAGTCATCGGGGGGCCAACGGCACCCCGTCACCGTCAAGTGCCGCTGCTCCACCGGCAAGCCATGCGACTCCCACCGATGCCATTCACGAACGAGCCGACGCTTGCTCGGCCATCAACCGCCACCATCGCCGCCGCCATCATCGTAGCCGTCGTAGCTGTCTGGCGGCCGACCGTCATGCGAGCCTCCTCGATTGTGTCGTGATCGTTCTTCCGACAGACGCGCCCACATGGCCCACAGCAGCCAGATGAGGCCCAGTTGGAAGGCATAGGCGATGAATGTAGACATTCGTTTCGATCTCCCAATTCTGATCGTCTCAACCGATGACGTCAGACGGGACAACAGGCTATCCGTCTCGGCTCAATAATCCCAACTCCCCCAAGTTCTGACGCACCAAAAGTCCCGCCAGCGATCTAGTGGGTATCTCAAGAGTCATCGGGGGGCCAACGGCACCTCGTCGACGTCGAGTGCCTCTGCTCCACCGGCAAGCCATCCACCTCCCACCGATGCCATCACGAACGAGCCGACGCTTGCTCGGCCATCAACCGCCGCACCGCGTCCGCCTTCTCAGCATCCGACAACGGCAGCGAAGCAATCATCGCCAGCGCGGCAGAGAACGAATCCGCCTTGATCGGCAACGACTCCGCCCGACTCGAAACCGAGCCGCCGACCACTTCGCCGCGTTCGTTTTCCGGTGAACTACTGCAACCGTTGCTGCAACCAAAATCGTCAGTCGCTACAACTCGTTGCAGGCTTTGAGTTGTGTGGGTGGGCCGCTGCGTTCGCAATGCAGAGGTCGAGGGTTCAACTCCCTTCCGCTCCACTGAAAAAGCCTTGTTCGCAAACCCTGCGAATGAGGCTTTTTCGCTTGGTTTCGTGGGGTTTTCGGCGGGCCAGTGAGTCGAGCCGGCAACAGCGGTCGGAGTCGGCGAATGTGTCAGCGAGTGGCTCGGAATGGCCTCGCTTGAACCGATTTTGCCAAACCCTTGTCCAAGTAAACTTCGGGCGTGTTCCGTCCCGGTGGCACTGGCGGATTGATGCTTTGGTATCGGAGAGTCGGTCAGCGGCAACGAAGGCAGAGCATCGGCCGCGTCGCGTTGAAACGCCTGAGTGATTCGCTGGCCGACCATATTGTTCGCAACCTGTCGCTCGCTTTGGAGCGTCGGAAACCAATTCCGCAAGTCATCCACGAACGAGGCGTGCAAAAAGTGTCACGAACAGATCATCGACTAGGGCAAGTAGCACCGGGACTTGTTGCGATGAGTCGTCACCAGTACGCGAATACTGCGGAGAAGCCATGCCTTTTCATGCTGGATCGAGTTGGTGGGCGTCTTTGTCGATTATTGGTCGGCTTCCTCTGTCGAAATGAGGATCGTGACGGATAGGATATTGACGGTTCTGGTGGAGTACTGGCGGTCGCAGGTTCTTGATGTGGGTAGGCCGAAGACGAAAGGGAACTCCAATGTGGACTTCAAGGTTTCGGAATTCAGGAGTGGTTGCGCTGTTGCTCGCGCTGAGCGTTTCTCCTGCGATGGCTCAGAAGCAACCACGACCTACTCCGAGTGGCAAAAACAATCCCATCCAGATTGGAGCTGGCGGTTCCTTAGCGGAGATGCAGGGTCAAATAAATCAAATCGGGCAGCAGCTTCAGGAAGGCGAAAAAGCTCTCGAAGAAGCCAGCGAGAAGGCCACCGAAGCTCGTCAGGTATGGAAGACGGTTGATACCGAACACAAGCAGAACCTGCGCGAAGTGGCTCAGGCGAAAAAGTCCGCCGAAGATGAAGCCAAGAACTCACCAGAGCTGAAGGCGGCCAAAGAAAAACTGGAAGGGCTGCGTGGAGAACTGGCAGAGATTCGTAAAAAGGTGATCGAAACTCTGACCAGCGAGAATGAGGCTTATCAAAAGGCACGCAAGGTTCACGAAGACGCGATTGCTCAGCAGAAGGCCAACAGTGGTGTCTCTGTTTCACCGGAGACACGTAAAGAATTGACCAAGAAGGTTGCCGAGGCAGACAAGAGCAAGAAGACCATCGAAGACGTTGCGATGGCGGACAACTCGGAGGCGAAAGAGTTGGCCAAGCAGATCAAAGAGGCGACGGCGGAACTCGGAGCGGCCTCCAAGAAGAAGACGGAAGCGATCGAGAATGATGCCAAGTCGAATTCTGCCAAGATTGCGTTCCTGCGAAGTCGCGACGACTTGAAGAAGGCAAAAGCGGACCTCGATCAAGCGGACGGTGAGGCCAATCGGATTCGCACGGCGATGCGAACGCTGGCCAATCAGCGAGCGTCGTTTCAAAACCAAATCGATCTCCAACAGCGATCACAGCCGGGCGGTCAAAGTGGCGGCAACGTCAAGCCAAAGGTTGGGAAATAGAGCGGTTGCAGTTTGGTGTAACGGCAAAAGGTCGCTGAAGTCGTGAGACTTCAGGCCGGAACTCTCACGAGTTCCGCGACAGCCAGCTTGGAACCGCTCTAAATCTGCGAGTACGCCGCTGGTGCGAGCAGCTTGTTGGTGATCCGCGAGACGATCTTCTTGTCTTCGTAATCGGGAATCGCGCGCAGCTTTTTCCAGTCGGGATCGCCGCCGAATTTGCCCCAGGCCGCGGTGCGAGCCTTGTCGTCCTCGAAGGCCAACAGATACGTCAGGTTGGGCATCCGTGTGCCAGCAATGGCCTCGCCGAAGAAGACTGGGTTGAGGCCGACTTTCCGGAAGATGGCGATCTCGCCTTGGTTGAACATCTCGATCTTCTTCTGACCGGCGGCTTCGTTGTGGCTTTCGTAGATGCGGAGGTTGTACATCTGCGGTTTGCCAGCGGGCTTTTCGACCTTAGGCATCGTCTCGAACGCGCGGAACAGTGAACTCTCGACGCGGTCGTAAACCGGATCGGTCGCTTGAGCCGCGAGATACTCGGCGGCAGCCTTTTGGTACTCGGAGTCGGACGGCAGCTTCGCGGACACCGCAGCCCATTGCTCGGAAGTGTCGTAGGGCACCAGGACGTGATAAATCGCCGGCCGGCCCGCAGGCAGGTTCTCGGAATACACGCCGACCGATTTCGCTCCCAACCGATTGAGCGAGGGAATCAGCGCCTTTTCCGCCCAAGCATCGAACAGCTTCTGCTTGTCCGGTTTGAGCGTGTAGGTTCGCAGTTCGATCACTTGCCGCCCCTTCACATCGTCAGCCGCCGAGGCCATGACGGGCAACGAAGCCAAGCTGGCTCCAGCAATCGTCGAACTCAAAAACGTGCGTCGCTTCATGGTTCAGTCTCCGAGGAAGGATGTCGGTCGAATGGATGAGTCAAGGAGTTTTTCCTTGGGGTACTGCCGGTGTGGCGAGCACCCGCACGACGCGAATTCCCTCGAATCGAGCCGGATAGCGGTTGTCGTATGAGACGCGATTGAAAGTGCGAGTCGTGCTGCGAAGGCTGAATCCGTTGCTGTTCCAGTAACCACTTCTCGCGACACGCTTGTCACCGCTGCTGGAGCCCGCCGGATCGATCGCCGGGGCGGTTTCGTAAAACGTGTTGTCGGCGTAGCGGTCCTGACACCATTCACCGACGCTGCCGTGCATGTCGCAAAGTCCGAAGGGATTGGGTAGCTTCGTGCCCACGGGATGTGCCTTCTGATACCCGTTGTTGAAGTTGTACCAAGCAAAGTCGGCCAGACGGGCCAGATCGTCGCCGAAGTAAAATAGAGTCGTCGTTCCGGCGCGGCAGGCGTATTCCCACTCCGCTTCCGTCGGCAAGCGATAACCCGGTGAGGGCACGGGCTGCCAGATATCGCCCTCAAGTCGGTAGGCCACGGGAAGCTGCTCTTGCTGGCTGAGCCAATTGCAGAAAGCGACCGCGTCATTCCAGGTCACGACCCGCTCCGCGCAGTCGTCATTCACCGAACATTCAGGGTCGCGCCAGGTGTGATTGTTCTGTGCGTCCGGGTTTTTGGCCAACGCTTGTTCGGTTTCCGTGACGTAGTTGGCGGACTCGACAAACTTGCGAAATTGCCCAACCGAGAGTTCCATCGTGCTGCACAGAAATGGCTTGGTCAGCCGCACGGCGTGCTGCCCCGTCTCGTACCTCAGGGCATTGTCGCGATCCACATTTGGAATCTTTAGCTCTGCCGCCATCTGAGTTGCCGCCGCAACCTGACCGTCGCTAAGCCCCATCAAAAACTCACCGGGCGGAATCAGGATCATCTTCGCGCCGACCGAGTTGGTCGTCTCGACCGTCGTGCCGAGATACTTGGCCCACGCCTCTTGATGCGCGCGAGCTAGCTTTGCATCGAATGGTGCTTTGGCAGGTGGTGGAGCGGGACCGATCGGAGCAGCGGGTGGCGTCGTCGCTTTGGCCGGGTCATCCCAACTGATGTTGCATTTTGGTAAGGCTTGTTGCAGGTCCGCGACGACAGCGGGAGTCACATTGGTCGCTCGGAGAATCAGGTACCCCAAGCCGGTGCAGGCTTTCAACGGCGAGAGATCCAACACCTGTGT
Source organism: Candidatus Kuenenia stuttgartensis (assembly GCA_945904015.1). GTDB lineage: Bacteria > Planctomycetota > Planctomycetia > Planctomycetales > Planctomycetaceae > SXKJ01. The sequence goes on from CAMDPK010000104.1 coordinate 20,013, forward strand.
ATTGGAGCAAACAAAACTGACGAGCCTGAGTCCTTGCAGCGGAGAAAGGTCGGACAATTTCCCCTTGCCTGGAGCGCTACCGTTGCAATTCAAACCCTTCAATCCCAACAACGCTCGCACCGGCCAAATGTTGGTCACATTGTCCGTGACAAATCCAAATGTCGTGACGGCACCATCGACGATTTTCGGCTCGCCGGCTCCATTGGAATCGGTCACCTTCCCATCAAATCCCGGATTCAGTTCCACCAACTTCTTCTTGACCGCCTCCACCTGCTCATCGGCCGACAGCTTCGCCACCGCATCCAAGAACGCCTGCTGCTGAGCCGTCGGCTTCCAAACCGGCGCGGGATTGGGAGCGGTTAGGGTGGACGGTTTCCGGATGTCGAACCGGAAGATGTTGTCGGTGTCAAACGCCAAAAATCCGTGAGACCAACGAGAGGAATTGAAATACGCTTCCGTTGGAGGAGAGCTCACCTCAAGCTCGATGCCGTTCTTGAAGGCGACGACGAAGCGAGATGTTGATCCCACCATGCTTGTAGGCAACGAAAATTCGCCCGGCCCATCTAGCCGCCGAACCATATGTGCCTCGTTGGGGAAGAACACCTCGTAAAATAAAAAATAGGATTTGTTGTCGATTGTATCGCGTTGGGCGGCAGCCTCGCTGACCTGCGCACGCACGGTGAATCCATCAGCATCGAATTCATACTTCAGCCGGTAATCGCGTGCTTGCTGAAAGACGAGCGTCGCGTCCGTCTGCTTCGCAGTGACGAATCCTCCTAACCCAATCCTGCCCAAGTTATCGCCACCGCCGAAGTTGGTGGTCTCGATGAGCGTGGTCTCAGCGACCACCAGTTTTTCCAGCAGGCCATCCGAGTTGACCTTCGCTTGGTAACCCGGAGCCACGACCTCGAATTTCCCAACCCGTCGTTGAATCGTCACGGATGTTTTCGGCGGCAACTGGTTAGATTCGTGAGGCGTCGAATTCGACGGTTCCTTGTGTCCAAGCAGCGTCTTGCCCTGCATGGCTCGCACACGGCGGCCGACTCGTTCGACTTTGATTGGGACGTTCTCTCCCTTGGTCACCTCGAACGGATCGGTGTCGAACGCGAGGTCGTCTCGTTGGATGTGCAAGACATGCTCGCCCAGCGCCAGCCGGACGTCTTCCTCGACCACCCCCTTCACGACGCGGCCGGTGTCACCGATCGTCACTTCGATGAGGTCTTCGGTGATCTCCAGATGCAGCGTGCCCGATTTGCCGCGCACGGCGAACATGATCGCGAGCAACACCACCACGGCCGCAGCGACGGAACCGAGAAGTACCGCCTTCCTTTTCTGACCACCTGGCGAGCCGGAGGGCGTCAGCCCCCGGACAGTCCGAGGGCTAACGCCCATCGGCTCGCTAGGCCGATCGAGGGTCATCGCCAGTTCGCTGTGCGGATCGGTCCCACCGTCACCCGCCGACGAGATCATCGTCTCGGCCTCGCCCGATGACGGAGCCACTGCCGTTCCCTTCGAGCCAGCCGGAGCCGCACTCGTCGCCGTCGAACTCGCTTCTCCGCTGATCTGTCTCAAAAAGTCTTGCAGTTCATTCCCGCTGCCGACGCCACTCGTCGTCGTGCTCAAGCTCGGCGGAATCGCAATCGTCGGAGAGCCGCCGGAGAGACAGCGTTCCAACTCGGCGATCACCTGCGTCATCGACTGCGGCCGATCCTCCGGACGCTTCGCCACCAGGCGCCGGAAGACGGAATCGAGCGAGTCGTAGGTTGGGACTCCGTCCCGACCCGCCGCCACGCCATTGGGGTCGGGACGGAGTCCCAACCTACGTTGCTCGTCCACGAGCGATGGAATTGCCCCGTGCTGATGCGCCATCAGTTTTTTCATCATCGTGTCGCCGTCGTATACGACCTTGCCGGTCAGCAAGTAGTACAGCGAACAACCCAACGAATAGATGTCGCTCCGCGCGTCGGCGTGTTTGGTGTCCATCGCCTGTTCGGGGGACATGTAATCGACTGTCCCCATGATCGTGCCGGTATTCGTCAGTCCCGCCCCTTCGGAGCTGCCGCCGACCGCTCCCTCAATCCGAGCCAACCCCATGTCGAGAATCTTCACCGTTCCCTTCGCGTCGATCAGCAAGTTCGCTGGCTTGATGTCGCGATGAATGACGCCCTGTTCGTGAGCGAACTCCAACCCGCGCGCCGCTTGCATGATGCAACGAATCGCTTGCTCGACCGGCAATGGCCCGTGCTTCTTGACGAGCGCCGACAGGTCACTGCCATCGACGTATTCCATCACCAGAAAGTGTGTCCCCTTGGCCTCGTCCGCGTCATCCGTGGCAACAACATTGGGATGCCGCAGCTTCGCCGCCGCCTCGACCTCGCGGTGAAACCGCTTCAACGCATCCGGCGTCTTCACCGCCACTGGCGACATCACTTTGAGTGCCACCAGCCGCTTCAATCGCTTGTGCTCGGCCTTGAGCACCACGCCCATGCCACCCTGACCCAGCTTGTCGAGAATGACGTAGTTGCCCAGCGTCAGTGACTTTCCTTTGCCGGCGTAAAGTTGCTCGACCTGAAACTTGGTCAGCTTCTTCTGCTTGACCAGTTCACGAGCCAGCTCCTCAGCGTCTTTCGGCGAGGCTTGGGGTGGAATGAAACTCTTGAGCGTGTCTCCAGCGAGAATTCCACTGTCCTCAAGCTGCTTGACGAACTGCTCCAGAAGAACGGCCATAGGCGGACACTCACGGGAGGACGACAAGTCTCAGAACAGGTGCCGCCACATCGTCCACAAGAAACCGGACATTTACCAGAGTCTTCGCCCATTCGCAGCCGGCGTTGATGCAGCGATTGAGTTTGAATTCCCCAAGAGTTATTGGCGAACGGAATCACTCGGCGCGAAATTGAATTTGAATCCCATCCGTCATCAACCGCCGCACCGCGTCCGCCTGCTCAGCATCCGATCACGGCAACTCAGCAATCATCGCCAGCGCGGTAGAGAACGAATCTGCGTTGATCGGCGGCGACTCCGCCCGACTCGAAACCGAGTCCCCGACCGCTTCGCCTCGTTCGTTTTCTGATGACTCGGTGCAACCGTTGGTGCAACCAAATTCGTCAGTCGCTACAACCCCTTGCGGGCTTTGACTCGTGGGGCTAGGCCGTTGCGTTTGCGATGCAGAGGTCGAGGATTCAACTCCCTTCCGTTCCACTCTCATGGCCTCGCTGACAGATTTTATCAGCGAGATTTGTTCATGGGTCGAGCCACTTGTCGTGATGCCAAAGGAATCTCAGTGGCCGCCGATTTTTACGAAGTTCAGCCCGTCGCCGGACCGCTCCACGGGAGCATTCGGCCGCCGGGATCGAAGAGTCTGACGAATCGAGCCGTCGTGATCGCTGCGTTGGCTCGCGGCGAGTCGCGACTGACGAATGTGCTCGACAGCCAGGACACGCGCGTGATGCTGGAGAGCTGCCGGCGGCTGGGTGTTGCCGTCGAACACGATCCGGCAACGTGCAGCGTGCGAGTGCCGGGGTGTGGCGGCCAGTTTCCAGCGAGTCACGCCGATTTGTGGCTCGAAAACAGTGGCACGAGCATTCGATTTCTCACGGCGGCCTGCACGACTGGCGAGGGGCGGTTCAAACTGGATGGCAACGCGCGGATGAGGCAGCGGCCGATCCTCGATCTCGTCACGGCGCTGAATGCTCTGGGAGCGGACGTCCGCTGCGCCACCGAGAGCGGTTGCCCTCCGGTTGAAGTCGTCGCGAACGGCCTGCCGGGCGGACAAGCCGCCGTCGCGGCGAATCTCTCCAGCCAGTATCTCAGCGCGCTCTTGATGGCCGCGCCGTGCGCGAAGTCGCCGGTCGAGTTGCAGATCGCGGGCGGACTCGTTTCTGAGCCGTACATCGACATGACGCTTGGCGTGATGCGGCGGTTCGGATCGAAGGTAGCTCGCGGTAATGACGGAAGTCTGAGAATCGAACCCACCGGCTATCGCGGCACTGACTACGACATCGAGCCAGATGCTTCCGCTGCCAGCTACTTCTTCGCGGCGGCGGCGATCACCGGCGGCACGGTCACGGTGTTCGGCTTAGGGCGAGACTCGTTGCAAGGCGATCTGCAATTCGTGAACGCTCTGGCTCGGATGGGCTGCGATGTGGTCATCGGCGAGGATCGCACGATCGTGCATGGCGAAGAACTTCGTGGCATCGACATCGACATGAATGCGATCAGCGACACGGCTCAGACGCTGGCCGCCGTTGCGGTCTTCGCGAAGGGGCCGACGACGATTCGCAACATCGCGCATGTCCGGCACAAGGAAACCGATCGCATCGCGGCGGTCGTGACTGAACTCAAACGGCTCGGCCTGCAAGCCGACGAGCGTCCCGATGGGCTGACGATTCATCCCGGATCGCCGCAGCCGGCGACCATCGCGACCTACGACGACCACCGCATGGCGATGAGTTTTTCGCTGATCGGCTTGAAGTCACCCGGCATTCGCATTGCGAATCCAAGCTGCACGGCCAAGACTTATCCGAATTACTTTGCAGACCTCGAACGATTGTGCAGACGCTGATGACTGAATCTCAACAGGGAGGCCGCGCGGGCGGAGGCAATTTCGGACGCGGCCGATCTGGCGGCGGACGTTCTGGAGGAGGCGGATACGGCGACCATCGAGGCGGCGGTGGAGGCGGCTACAGCGGCGGAGGTCGAGGGCCGCGACGTGAGGATCAGCGGCGTGGGCCGCCGCGCGGTGGTCCCTACGGCCAGCCACCGAGATTCGAGCAGCGTCCACGGTTCGAGCCGCGTGACTCCGAAGACCGCGCTTCGTCGATGCCGCCCGTTCCGGCCGGCAAGACCGCTCGGCAAGTCGCGCTGGCGACGTTGCTCGCGGCGGCGTACTCGAACGACTACGTCAACGAGCACCTTGAAGCCGAAATCTTGCGAGGCGAGTTGCCGTCGATCGAACGGCCACTCGCAACCGAGTTAGCCTTCGGAGTCGTGCGTCGCAAGAACACGCTCGATGCGTTACTGGCCGCTGCGGTGACTCGGCCGCGAGAAAATGTCGAGCCGGCGTTGTGGATGCTGCTGCGACTCGGCACATATCAGCTTGTGTTGTGCGACGGCGTCGCCGACTACGCGGCGACGTCCGAAACCGTTGAACTCGGTCGCTGGCTCGGCCGAGACGACTGGACCGGCTTCGCCAACGGTTGCCTGCGCGCCGTCGCAAGACTGATCACCGAGCAGTCTTGCGACGGCCCGTCGCCGTTCGCGCTGCCGCTCACGGCGGGTCGATACCGCCGGCTGTCGCAGCCGATCTTCGCCAATCCGGCCGAGTCCGCCGAAGGCGGTCTGTCATACATTTCGAAAGCCTTCAGTCTGCCGCACTGGATGGTCGAGCGTTGGGCTGAACGGTTCGACTTCGACGAACTCTGTCGGCTCGGTTTCTGGTTCAACACACCTTCGACACTGTGCCTGCGAGTCAATCGATTGCGCACGGATCGTGACACGCTGCTCGCCAAATTCGCGGGGGCCGGTATCACCGCGCGAGCGGGCGAGTTGCCGACGTCGATCCGGCTCGAAACGCCGACGCGAATCGATCAGTTGCCCGGATTTGCCGAGGGAGAATTTGTCGTCCAAGACGAGTCCGCGCAACGAGCTGCCGAACTGCTCGCGCCGCAGCCGGGTGAAACAGTGCTCGATCTGTGTGCCGCTCCGGGAACGAAGACGACACACCTTGCCGAGTTGATGCGGAACGAGGGCCGTCTCATCGCGACCGACAGCAGCGAGAGCCGGTTGAAGCTCGTTCCTCAGAACGCCGAGCGTTTGGGACTGACAATCATCGAGACCGCCGTCGTCACGCTCGAAGG
>CAMDPK010000105.1 GCA_945904015.1 Candidatus Kuenenia stuttgartensis
CGTCCGCGCGGCCCCAGCGTGCTGGCGACAGCCCGCGACAACTTGGAAGCACCTTCCAACAAGCTCTTGCGAGCGTCTTCATCGAAAACCAATAGCTTTGCCACAGCGTCTCCTCAAATCATGATGGGCGAGTGGATCGAGACCGCCGCGTCGGCAAAGTCTCGTGAATTCATCCGGCCGCCCTGCCAATCAACAGTCTCTCCGGCAGGGTGTGGCGGGGGGAGAGCAAGCCTCGTGCCCGGAAAGCCGCCTCGCCACAAGAGCCAATCTGGCCGGAAGTTTGGCAGTGTTGCGGAGTTGGTGTCGCACAGCTCGCTCCTGTCATGTTGGCAGAAGCGAAGGGGCCGTTTTGCCGAATTGGGTCACGCCAGCAGCGGCTTGACGACTTCGCCATGCACGTCGGTCAGGCGGTAGTAGCGGCCTTGGAATTTGAAGGTCAGGCGCGTGTGGTCGATGCCCAGGCAGTGCAGCAGCGTGGCGTGCAGGTCGTGGACGTGGACGGGGTTCTCGGTGATGTTGTACGAGAAATCGTCGGTCGCTCCGTGCGAGTAGCCGCCGCGAATGCCGCCGCCGGCCAGCCAGATCGAGAAGCAGCGCGGGTGATGGTCGCGGCCGTAGTCCTCGGCGGTCAGCTTACCTTGGCAGTAGACCGTGCGCCCGAACTCGCCGCCCCACACGATCAACGTGTCTTCCAGCAATCCGCGTTGCTTGAGGTCGAGGATCAACGCGGCCGAGGCTTGATCGGTGTCGCGACACTGACCGCGAATCGCCTTCGGCAAGTTGAGATGCTGATCCCAGCCGCGGTGGAAGAGTTGGATGAACCGCACGCCCCGCTCGGCCAATCGCCGAGCCAACAAACAGTTCGCGGCAAACGTGCCGGGCTTGCGAGCGTCGGGGCCGTAGAGATCGAAGATGTGTTCCGGTTCGCTCGACACGTCGGTCAGTTCGGGGACTGAGGTCTGCATCCGATACGCCAACTCGTACTGGCTGATGCGCGTCGCGATTTCCGGGTCTCGATACTCGTCGAGCTTCAGCCGATTCAACTCGGCGAGATCATCGAGCACTCGTCGGCGAGTCGCCGCGTCCTGTCCCGGCGGGTTCGACAGATACAGCACCGGATCGCCGATGCTCCGGAACTTCACGCCTTGATACTTCGATGGCAGAAAGCCGCTGCCCCACAGCCGATCGTACAATGGTTGATCGGCCGGATTGCCGCTGCCGTTGGAGATCATCACGACGAACGCCGGCAGATCGGTGTTCTCGCTGCCGAGCCCGTAGGCCAACCAACTGCCGATGCTCGGCCGGCCGGCGAGCTGATTGCCGGTTTGAAAAAACGTGATCGCCGGATCGTGATTGATGGCCTCGGTGTGCATCGACTTGATGAAACAGAGTTCGTCGGCGACACCCGCCGTGTGTGGCAGCAGTTCGCTGATCGTTGCGCCGCCCTTGCCGTGCTTCGCGAACTTGAACATCGACGGAGCCACCGGAAAGCTCGCCTGTCGGCTGGTCATGCCGGTGAGCCGCTGACCTTTGCGGATGGATTCAGGCAACTCGGTCGCTCGCAGATCGGCCAGGTTCGGCTTGTGATCGAACAGGTCCATCTGCGAGGGAGCGCCGGATTGGAAGAGGTAAATGATCCGTTTAGCTCGGGGCGAGAAGTGCGTCTGACCGCTTGGCGATTGATCGTCGGCGAGGAGGCTCGTGAGCGCGATCGAGCCGAGGCCGGCGGAGCAAGTTTGCAACCAGTGGCGACGTGGGAGTGGTGGCATGGTGAAGACTCCGTAGCCACGTTCGCCAGAACGTGGGTTCGCAACGGATTCGCCCACGCTCTGGCGAGCGTGGCTACATTGTCACACTTCAATTCCTAGTTCTTCGATCTTGCGGTACAGGCTGGAAAGGCCAAGTTTCAATCGTTTGGCGGCTTCGCGTTTGTCGGGCCATTGGCGGAGGACTCGCGAAAGATGCAGCCGTTCGTAGTGTCGCAGGGCGGTGCGGAGATCGTCGGTGTCGGGTAGCGGTTGGGCGAGGCCGAGCAATTCCGGCGGCAAGTCGTCGGGGTGAATGTGTTGGCCGTCGCACATCAGGACCGCGCGTTCGATGGCGTTGTCGAGTTGGCGGACGTTCCCTTTCCACTGCGCGGACATCAGCACGCGGACTGTTTCGCTGGTCGCTCCGGCGACGCGCTTGTTCATGGCTTTTGAATGGCGGCCAATGAAGAACTCGACGAGTTCTGGGATGTCTTCCGAGCGATCGCGCAGCGGTGGGATCGTCAGCTTCACGCCATCGAGTCGATAGAAGAGGTCGTCTTGAAAACGGCTGTCGGCAACTTCGCGCATGAGGTCGCGTGTGGTCGTCGCGATCATGCGGGCGGCGACTCGGACGGGATCGGAACCTCCCAGCGGCAGAATCTCTTGGTACTCGATCGCTCGCAGCAGTTTGGCTTGAGTGCTCAGCGGCAGTTCGCTGATCTCGTCGAGAAAGACCGTTCCCTCGCCGGCGTGCTGGAAGATGCCGACTTGATCCGCTGACGAACCGAGCTTCGAGCCGAAGAGTTGCGCCTCCAGCAACTCGACTGGCCGCGTGCTGCAATTGACGGCGAGGAATTTTTCTTGGCTCTTCGGCCCAGCTTTGTGGATCGCACGAGCAAACAATTCTTTGCCGGTGCCAGTCTCACCGACGAGCAGCACGTTGGCGTTCGTCTTGGCGACCTTGCGGATGGCATCCTGCAAATCGGCGAGCGACTGGCTGGAGCCGACGATCTGATCGAAGTCCTCGCGCCGCGCGAGTTCCCGTCGCAACGCCTGGTTCTCCAAATCGAGCGCTCGGAACTGAAACAGCCGCTGTAGCTTGTTGAGCAGGTCGTCGAAGATGACCGGCTTGACGAGGTAGTCGAACGCTCCAGCTTTGAAGGCTTCGACGGCATTCTCGACGGTCGCATAGGCGGTGATGACCAGCACCGACGTGCGCGGGTTGAGTCGGATCAGCCGCTTGAGCAGGTCGATCCCGTCGCCGTCGGGGAGCATCACGTCGCAAACGGCGACGTCGAAGTCGTTGCTCATCGCCAATTGCACGGCCTCGGTCATCGTGCCGGCTGGCGAGACGACATAGCCCTCGCTGGCCAGTAATTCGGCCAGCGAACGGCGGATGACGTCTTCGTCTTCGCAGATGAGCACGGAGCGATGATGCGGCACGAGAACCTCGCGGATGGGATTTCAAGAGCGGTATTCAATCGGGTTTGACGGCTGATGTCATCCCGCAAGGGGCCATGAACCGAACCGCTTCGTTCCGCGAGATGGAGCAATGTTGCTGGACGATTCTCCGCAGGCTCTGTCCCGGAAATCAGCCGCAGGGCGCTAGCCCCGGTTCTCGTCACACAAACCGGGGCTAGCGCCCTGCGGCTCATTCGATTTACGAGACAGTACCTCGAATTCACTCCGCCTCGTGGGAACGAGGCGGCGACGTTCAAGCGATCCAATTGTGAGAGACTCCGGACGCTCGCGAATGGCGAGTCGAGTCGCTATCAAATCGGCCTTCGATTTTCTTTTCTGTCTCCGAATTCGTGAAGGATCAGCCATGAGCAACGCATTTCCGAAACTGCACAACGCCATGTGGCCCGGCATCGTGGGCAAGGGGTCGCCGGGGGCGGAGCCGTTTATCAGTCTCGATCGGATGCTGGAACTGACGACGCAGGCGAGCGTCAATGGGCAGAAGTTTGACGGCGTGGATTTGTTTCTGTTCGATCCGCACATCGGCATCGACTTGAAAGAGGATGACATCAAGCGGATTGCGGACAAGATCGCCTCGAAGGGTTTGGCGGTCGGTTCGGTGGTGGCTCCGGTGTGGCCGGGAACCGTCGGCGACAGCGCGATGGGGGGGCCGGAGCAGCGTGCGAAGTTCGTCCTGGCTGTGAAGAAGGCGTGTCGAATCGCGGCCATCTTCAACAAACATGGCGTGAGGCAGTACGGAATCATTCGGATCGACGCGGCCGATGGGCCGAGCCACTGGCTCGAAGACCCGGTGGGCAACACGAAGAAAATTGCCTCGACGTTCCGTGAGGCGGGTGTCGTGGCGGCAGCTCATGGCGAACGGCTCGCGGCCGAGGGAGAAATCTGCTGGGGCGGGATGCACTCGTGGAAGGACATGGTCGATCTGCTCGAACAGACCGACATGCCGGGCACGGTTGGGTTCCAAGCCGACCAAGCTCACACCTATTTGTACCTGATGGGCTACAACGCTCCGGAGCATGCGCTGTTGAAGGAAGGCTATTCGCAGGCCGAGTTCGACGTGGCGTACACGAAGCTGACCGATGCGCTACGGCCGTGGACGATCGACTTCCATGTCGCTCAGAACGACGGCACGGTGCATGGCTCAGGCTCGCACGACAAGACCGGGCGGCACTGCCAAGCCGACGATCCGAACGGCAAGCTCGATATCACGGCGACGGCCGGCTACTGGCTGAAGGGTGCGAAGGATCGCGGCATCCGGCATCTCTGCTGGGACGGCTGCATGTTCCCGAACTCGACGCTGGAGAATCCGCAGACGTGGAACACCATCCTCGGCGCGATGATCAAGGTGCGCGATGCGCACGGGTGGAACGATTGAGCGACGATTGAGCGACGATGGTGCGGGTTGTCGCGGTTGAACCGGTCATCGGGCGGGCGGTTGTCGCTGATTTTCAACGCGACAACGGGAAGAACAGCGAGCATGTTGCCGAAACGCGACCTATGTTTCGGACATGAAGTCCCCGTTTTTGAATTCCCGAAGTCCGGCCATCGGCCTGCATCTTGGTCCGCGGTTCGCAACGCTCGTCCAAGTGGCAGGATCGGCGCAGCGCGTCGGCTTGACGGCGTTGGCTCAGGGATTGTTGCCGGCTCGCGGCGAGGAAACCGACGAGCAATACGACGAACTGGTCGCGGCGACTTTGAAGTTGATGGTCAGCGATCACGGCTTTCGCGGGCATCGCGTGGTGAGCTGTGTGCCGGCGGATGATCTGCACCTGCAAAGCGTGCGTCTGCCGCAGTTGCCGCCCGATGAAATGCAAAAGGTCGTGCGCTGGGAAGCCCAAGAGCGATTGCCGTTCCCGGCTCAGAACGCCGAACTGCGGTACTTGCTCTCCGGGCAGATTCGGCAGGATGTCACGGTCAAGCAGGAAGTCGTGCTGATGGCGTGTCAGCAGACGATATTGCAGCGGCATCTGCGAGTCCTCGAACACGCCGGCCTGATGCCGGTCGCGATCGACGTCGAGCCGTGTGCCGTCCTGCGAGCTTTCCGTCACGGTCGCGACGACAGCGAACGGATCGCGTATCTGCATCTCGGCGACAATCTGACAACGGTGCTGATCGCGGATGGAGATTCGATTCTGTTTCTCAAGTACGTCGGCAGCGGCGGGCGCGAGATGGATCAGGCGGTAGCCAAGCATCTGGAACTCGACCAGTCCGAAGCGATGCGGGTGCGAGCGAGCGTGACCAACTCCGCAACGCTCGATTCACAGAGCGATGTGCATCGTTCGGTGATCGAGGCGATTCGGCCGCAGCTCGAATCGCTCGCGTCTGAATTGGAGCTTTGCTTCCGCTATTTCATGGTCACGTTCCGTGGCCAGCAGGCCGCAAGACTGATCGTCACCGGGTGCGAAGCCAGTCCGTGGTTGGCGGAATACCTCGGTCACTCGCTGTCCTGTCCGGTCGAGGTCGGCAATCCGTTCACGGCGATGGCTCAGCCGCCGCAATCTCCCAGCGTGTCGGAGCACCCCGGTCGTTGGGCCGCAGCGCTGGGACTTTCGCTGAGATCACTTGAAGTGTGATCTGAAATTTGAAATCTGAAATCTGAAATTTGAAATAACCGACCCACATGGTTCCGCAAATCGACTTTCTGCCGGCCACCTATCACGTCCAGCGTCAGCGCGAGCACAAGACGCTGTGGCGACGGATGTTTGTGTTCTTCTTTCTGGTGATCGCGGTGCTGGGAACCTGGCAGCAGCGGCAGATTCGACACAAACTCGAGACTCGGCGGGACGAGTTGCAGTCGAAAGCGGAAGGCTTGTTGCAGCCAGTGAAAGCGCAATCGAAGCTGGAACAGCAATTGAAGGAACTGGAAACGCGAGCGCTGTTGCTGACAACGCTCGAACTGCGAGTGCCGATGACGCGCGTGTTGACCGCGATCACGAATTCGCTTCCCGAGCTGGTCAGCCTCAACGACTGCCAAGCGGACACTGGGCTGAAGGAGACCTCCAACGCTCGATCGGGCGCGCTGCCGCCGCTGCCGGTCGCCAACAAAGACAAGAAGCTGTCCCCGTTTGAGTCGGACCTGACCGAACTCCGCAATGCGACCAACCTCTCGGCGACAATGCTGACCCTCAGCGGCATCGCGCCGGATGACCTGACGATCTCGCAGTATCTCGTGGCGTTGCGCGAAACCGAGTTGTTCGAGCGAGTCACCCTGTCGTTCACCGGACAACAGCTCGTGCGTGAAGAGAACTGGCGCAAGTTCGAGGTGCGATTGCAGGTGAAGAATCCGGAGGCGTTGTTGGATCGCACGCCTGCGGCTGTTCGTCGCATTACGAAGGAGTCCCGTTCTCGTGAGACGAAAGGGGCCTCCCGATGAAAGACTGCCTCCGTCGAGATAACCTGTTTTCCCTCGTGGGAACCGTCGGCATTGTCGGCTTCTTCATGTTGGTCGTTTATCTGCCGAACGAACGAGCGTGCCAAGCGGCGCGGCGTGAGATCACGATCGCCAATCGGACCATCGACTCGGCCCCGATGCTCATTCAGCAGGCCGCGATGCAGAACGACAAGCAAGCCGAACAAGAAGCAGCGCTGCTGCAACTCGACCGACTCTTGGAAGACGAAAACGAACTGCACGGCGTGCTGCAACAGGTCGCCAACCTCGCGCACGCGGCGGGGCTGAAGATGGACCGCATCCAACCGCTCGCAACTGTCATGCGCGAAACGTATCGCGTCATCCCGTACCAAGTGACGATCTCCGGCAACTTCCGCCGCATCGCCCAATACCTGCACGGTCTCGAATCGCAGCCGACCCTCTTCACCGTCGAACGGCTGCAATTGAAAAGTGAATCTGAGCAAGCCAGCGAAACTCTGAAGGTTGATTTGACTTTCTCCGTCTTCGTAAAGCGGGCAAGCTTTGCCGATTTTGACGAAAAGAGCGACAGCCTGACTCAGACTAAAGCCGATGATTCTAGAACGCGCCCCTAGCGAGCCGGGAAGCGTTCGCTCCCGGACTGTCCGGGGGCAAACGCCCCTCGGCTCACCTCGAACAGTTTCAGAAAACCATGAACCTCTCGACGATTTTCAAACAACTTGTTCACGACATGAAGGCCAGTGCTGGCAAGACGGCTGTGCTCGCGTTGCTGTTGCTGGTCGGCTTGTTCTTCTGGGTGCCACCGCTGCTGAAAGCGTTTTCGAGCGGAGCGACCGCAGCGCCGCCGACGTCCGTCGATGCCAAGGCCAGCGGTTCGACGGCAATCGCGTCCACGACATCGCCGAACCCACCAGAGTCCGCCAAGAAGTCGCGTGACAGCAAGACTTTGCTCAAGCTGCTTCACGAACAACCGCTGTTGCAACCGGCCAGCGCCGAGGAAATGCCATCAAAGCCCTTCGGTCTCAATGATGATTTGCTGCCGCTGCCGGTGCTCATCGCCGAGGACAATCTCGCCGAGCCTTCCGCACCGGCTACCAAGCCCGTCGCAAAGCCCATTGAAAAACTCGATGGTCTGGTTTTGAAGAGCACCTTGATCGGACCAAGTCGCCGAGTCGCCATCATCAACAATCAACTGTTCCGCGAGGGACAGAGTGTTCCGTGGAATGACCGACAACTGCTGGTGGAGTCCGTGAACCGCAAGTCAGTGACACTGACGGACGGCTCACAGAGTTGGCAGTTGACGTTGACGGACTCGCGAAGCGAGTCGAAAGACTAGAACCGAATCACGCCCAGTCAGGGACGACCGGCGGCATGGCAACGACACCTCTCAAAACAGCCTCGCGAGCATTGAGCTACGCCACCGTGATGGTGGTCGGGTTCGCCGCTTGGGTGCTCGGAACACAAGGCACGCTGCCGCGTGAGAACGCAGAGACGCCGCCGGAATCTGGACGAGTCGTCGAGTTTGCAGCGGTCTCAGCAACAACGCCTTCCGTCAGCTCTCAAGACATCGCAGCGAAAAAACCGATTCGCCGACGGCTCGACGAGACCGTTGCTCGGCCGCAGTCCAAGCCACGAATTGATGACGACTCATTTTTTGACGACGAAACACCGGAACCGCCACGTCTGCCTGACACGGCCAGGAACCCGCGATCCAGCCCGCCGCGATCGGCCACTCGCATTCAGCCGGAATTAGGCCGCTTGTCCGGTCGCGACCGCGAAGCCGTCCTGGCGGACGACTTTGACGAGTTGGACCTGGCCGATGAGGAAGTGATCCGTCAGCCACGAGCGTCTCGCACCACCAGCCGGCCAGCGATGGTCTTTCGGCCGGCGGACGTCGTTCAGGACTCGGAATCCGCTCGCGTCGAATCACACTTGACCGCATTGCAGAAGAAGATCGATCAGTTGGCCCAAGCCCAAACGGATCAAAAAACGAACGACGTTCAGAAGGCCATCGACACGCTGCAACAGATCCAAGAGAGCAAGCAAACTGAGCAGATCGAGAAGCTCTTGCAGCAGTTGAAAGACGCTCAACCGAACGCCGCCGACCCCGCCAAGCTGTTGGAGCCGAAGTCCGACACTCCGAAACCCACCGTGCCGTCGGAACCGCTCGCCGAAGACAGGAAAGCCGACGACAACAAACCTGGCTCCATGCAATTCAAACCGGCAGAGGGCCATCAAGACCGCTTCGACAACATCGACTTCGATGACGTGGACATCAGCAAGGCGCTCGCCGCGCTCGGCCAATTGTCGGGCATGAACATCCTCGTGGGACGCGGCGTGTCTGGCCGTGTCCCTGCCGCCAATTTGCAAAATGTCACTGCCGAAGAAGCACTCGACGCGATCACGAAATCGCTGGGCTACGTCTACGAGCGGGAAGGAAATTTCGTCTTCGTGTGGACGGCGACAGATTCGCTGGCCCGCAAGCAAGCCGCCCGCAAGACGGTGTCAAAAGTCTTTCGGCCGCGATACGTAAGCGTGAAAGACCTGCAAATGCTGATCACGCCAATGCTCTCGAAACCGGCTGGGTTGATTGCCGTCACGACCCCCACGGAGGTGGGCCTGGAGGAATCGAGAACGAAAGTCGGCGGCAACAGCTTGGCTCAGACAGACGCACTTTTGATTGTCGACTATCCCGAAGTGATCGCCGAAGTGGAGTACATCCTGGCCGATATCGACGTTCCGCCGTCGCAGGTCGTCATCGAGGCGATGATCCTCAGCGTCAAGCTGACCGACTCGATGAAGCTTGGTGTGAACTTCGCGCTGCTCAACGGCAGCAACAAGCAGTTGGTCACCACCGGTAGTGGAACGCAGCTCAACAGCAACGTCGGCTTCAACAAAGACACGCTGTTGCCGATCGCCGGTGATTTCGTCGCCAGCACGGCCGGATTGAAGTACGGCTTCATCAACGGCGATCTGGCTGGCTTCGTCGAGGCGCTGGAAACCTTGGCCGAGACCAGCGTGGTTGCCTCGCCGAGCGTGCGAGTGCTCAACAAACAGAAGGCCGAACTCATCATCGGTCAGCGTCTGGGCTACAAGACGACGACATTCAACGGCACGCAAAGCATCGAGAACATCAACTTTCTGGAGGTCGGCACGAAGCTGTTGTTGCGGCCGTTCGTCACTCAGGACGGACTGGTCCGCATGGAAATTCACCCGGAACGATCCGATGGAACGATCAACGACGCGGGCCTGCCGCAATCCCGCACCACGGAAGTCACGTCGAACGTCATGATCCGTGACGGTTCGACCATCGTGGTGGGCGGACTGATCGAGGAACAGGCGAACCAAGCACAATCGCGAGTCCCCGGTTTGGGCGCACTGCCGGTCGTCGGCAACTTGTTCAAAAACAAATCCAATGATACGACCCGCACGGAACTGATCGTGCTCATCACGCCGCGCATCATTCGTGATCCCGAGGCCGAGTGCGAAGGTGATCTCTCCCGCTCGGAGAACGAACGTCGCCACCAGGAATACCGCGACAAACTGTCGCCAATCAATCGTCACAATCTGGCCCGCATCGAATACGAACGAGCGGCCCGCTACTTCGACGAAGGTGACGCCCCGCGTGCCAAACGCCACATCGACGAATCACTGCGTCACAATCGCCTCGACAACGACGCCCTCCGGCTGCGCGACCAAATTGTCGCGGCGATCAACGACAAGAACTGGTTCAAAAAACTCCGTCGCAAACCACCGACGGAGAATCACCGCGTGCCGTCCGCTCCCACTTCGCTGCCGGGCGAAGCGATCTTCGAGCAGGAGATCCCCGCTCCGGTTCCGTCGCCATTCACGCCGGTCCCGCCCGCTCCTGCCGCGATGCCGGAAGTGCTATCGCCGCCGACCGACGACGCAACCGCGAAAGCCGACCGATAATCGGGGCCGACGCGAACTCGCAAATGCGTCAAGGACGTGGCTTAGGCGACTCCGCCCGCAAGCGAGACAACAGCACGCCGCTCCGTGACAAATCGTATTCACGCTCGGATCTCGCGAAGTCCCAGTCATCCCGCGGCAAGTCGGCCTTCCGAAAGAACACGACTCGGAACACAGTCTGACCTTTTCGAGTGACGGTTTTGCCTTCTTCAGGCGTGAGCACTCGGACCTGAGCGCGTCGCAAAATCGGCGATTGCAGGGTGAGTTCGCCGAGTTGGAACTGGTGCAACACCGGCTCAACCACCAACGTCGTTCCGAGACCGCCCCACTCAGCGATTTCCGTCAGCTCGCTGCGCGTCAGGCTGTCTCCCCAATATGTCCGCTCAAAACCCCGCCGATCAGCGCCGCTTAAGCCACCGACCAACAGGTTGTAGTAGCTCAACTGGCACGGGTGCATCACGATCACACCGACGCATTGAGCCAGCAAGAACGCGGTCACGGCGATGCCGCGCGCGCGGCGGCTGGCGAGTCGTCGCCACTGACCGGACTCCGCTTTCTGTCGCAGAAAACTCAACGCAACTTCAGCGCCGCGTCCGATGAGCACGGCCCAAATCGGATAGCTGATGAGAAACAACCGCTCGCCGTCGTAGACAGCGATGCCGGGCAGAGCGAACAACACGAGCGGAAGCAGCGTTGCCGCCAGCAACAGTTGCTCGCGCGGGTCGAAATGTAACCCGAAGCGTAAGCGAGGGGCTGTTCTCCCAACTTCCTCGCTGACGCTTCGGGTGACTTTGGCCACGACACCGAGCAATCCCAGCGCGTGCAATCCAACGGGCACCGTGACTGCAAACATCACGAACGAGTAATGCCAAGGCACATCCTTGTCGGCCCAGACTTGGCCGAGGTAGTAGCAGTTCAAGACGGCCCGGTTGGTCGTGCGCGCAAAGTATTCATGAAAGTTTTTCGCTGGATCGAGCCACAGCCACGGCCAGCCGACGAAGAAGACGGCCAGTCCGACGAGACCGAAGATCGCCAGCGGTTTGATGGCGCGGACTCGCCAATTCCACAACGCCCACAACCCGACGGCCGGCGGAATCAGAATCGCCTGCATCTTCGTGAGCAGTGCGAATCCGAAGAGAATCCCGGTTCCGAAACAAACCAGGCGAGCGGGGGACGTCAGTCCTCCGAGCATTGGCGGTTGACTGGTGATCTGAGTTTTCTCGGAGGGTTGATCCGCCTTCGGCGGACTCGCCGAGACCGTCCACCAATGCGCGACTGACAAGATCGTCGCGGAGTAGGTCAGATTCATGAATGTCTCCAGCGACGCGAGATGTGCGTGAGCGAACACACGCGGCATCAACACCAGCGACACCGCCGCGACGATGCCGGCCGCTCGGCCGTACCACTTGGTCGCGAACAACCCGATCAAGAAGACCGTCAGCGCGAATGCCGTTGCGGAACCGACTCGCGCACAATCGGTCACGAACGGCGAGGGATGATCGGCCGGCGGGAACAGCCACTTCGTCAAGTCGTGGCAGAAGCCCAGCCAGATTCGGCCAAGCGGCGGATGATCCGGGTTGTAATTCGATCCCGGCCCGAACACTTCGCGCACGCTGTCGGGGTGCAGCAGCGCGACGTTGTATTCGCACAGCGCTTTCCACTGATACACGCCCATCTGCACGTTGAACGATTCGTCGAGCGTGATGCCCGGTCCCTCGAACAGCTTCGGGTAATCGCCGGCAGCGTCGAGCGTCAGCAGAACCGACAGCAGAGCCAACAGCGCGACCACCAATGGACCGATGACGTCCTGGCGTTCAAATTTCGCGGGTTGGTCCGTCATGCTGCCTCGCCATTTCATTCGAGGATCAATCGCCGCGAGTCCGGCACCTTGACAAGTTCAGCGTTCGCCCGCATCCGACGCCAGCATCTCATTCACCTTCGGATGCACGACTTGTCCGTCAGCGGTGACGAGCGTGCCTTGCACGATCTCATCTTCGCGGTCGATCGCCCAGTGACCTTCTTTCACCAGCGACAACAAAAATGTCGTCGCGTTGCGTGAGAACATTTGGCTGGCGTGAAACGGCACACTGGCCGGCAAGTTGACGCAGCCGATGATCGACACGCCGTTCTCGACGACTGTTTCCCACGGCCGAGTCAATTCGCAGTTACCCCCCTGCTCTGCCGCCAAGTCGATGACCAGTGATCCCGGCGACATCGACCGCACCATCTCGGCCGAAACCAATCTTGGAGCCGTTCGCCCCGGCACCGCCGCCGTCGTGATGACGATGTCGCTCTCCGCGATCACCGGCGACAAGGCCGCTTGCTGACGTTGATAGAAGTCCGCGTCCATCCCCTTCGCGTACCCGCCGCCACCGGCCGCGTCTCCGAGGCCCATGTCGATGAACCTCGCGCCGAGACTTTGGACGTCGTCTTTGGCCACCGATCGCACATCCGTCGCTCGGACCACCGCGCCCAATCGCCGAGCCGTCGCAATCGCCTGCAAACCAGCCACCCCCGCGCCAATCACGAACACCTTCGCGGCGGTGATCGTCCCCGCCGCCGTCATCATCATCGGGAACATCTTGGGGGACCGCTCGCCCGCCAACAGCACTGCCTTGTATCCGGCAATCGACGCCTGCGACGACAAGACATCCATGCTCTGAGCACGAGTGATCCGCGGCAGCAGTTCCAATGAGAACGCCAGCGCTCCACGCTCTGCGATCCGCTTCATGAACTCCGGCCGTCCGAGCGGATTGCACAAGCCGATCACTGCTTGTCCTGGCCGCAACAGTGCAATGTCGGCATCCGCCGCATCGGCGTTTGCTCCCGCTGTGCGAACTTGCAGCAAGATGTCCGCTCGCAAAAAAACATCTTCGCGAGTCGGTAATACTTCCACGCCGGCTGAAATGTAATCCGCATCGACAAACCCGGCCGACGTTCCGGCTCCGGCTTGCACGACGACACTCAGCTTGGCTTTCTTGAGCACCGCGATCGAAGCGGGAACCAACGCGACGCGATGTTCGTCCCGAAATGTCTCGCGAAGCACACCGACCACCAACGGTTTCGCGTTCGCCGCTGATGCGGTCAGGGAGTAGGGTTCGTTTCCGCCTGCCGTCACGCCGTCCGTGCTCATCGTGCGTCCGTCTGAATGAGGGGCCATTCGTCACGACGATTCTTTCGCGCGACGTCGCCGGGAAGGTAGCGGCATCCAATCGCAGATTTCAAACCGTCCATTCAGGATGCGACGCTCTGGGAGGGCGAGGCTCCCGCCGAGCCGTGCGTCGTGGCCGAGGTCACATGCCATTTGCGGCTCCCAGTAGGTTGCCGATCAATCCCGCGTTAGGATGAATTCAACAAGCTCATCGTAGCCGTGCCCCACGAGGAGTCCGCCATGTCCGATCCTCAACCTTCGCGTTCCGAGCTTCCGATTGTCCCGGCCTTGGTCGTCTCCTCGCTGCTGGGCGGCCTGATCGCTTTCGGCCTGTCTGGCCTGTGGCGATTTGCATTTCCGGGACCGCTGAGTCCTTCGGAGCCAACCACCACCGCGACAACAGCCGTGCTGTCACCACACGGGCCGGGCGAGTTCGTCGAATTCCTGTCGCCGCTCACTCCGCAAGAGCAGCGAATCGAGGAGGCATTTGAGAAACTCATTTCGTGCGATCTCGTTGACGAACCCTTGAACGATGTTGTGACATTTCTCTCGCTGTCCGCAGCGATCCAAATCGTGATCGATACCGACGTATTCCAACAGGAAGGCATCGCGACCGACACGCCGGTGACGCGGAAGCTGAGCGGCCTGAAGCTGCGATCGTTGCTGAATCTGATTCTGACGCCGCTGGAACTGGCCGCGATTCCAGGTGAGGAGGTTTTGTTGGTGACCACGCTGCAAAAGGCGAAAGAACGGCTCCTCACGCGGACCTACCCGGTGTCCGATCTCTGCCGAGTGACCGGCTCTGGCGAGAACGCCTTCGATTTTCGGGGCCTGATGGCACTGCTCGAAGAGGAGACATCGGGGCCTTGGCTCAATCGAGGCGGTGAAGGCGGGACCATGACGGAGTTTTATCTGACCGGCAGCCTCAGCATCCGGCAGTCGTACCGAGTCCATCGCGAGATTCTCGAACTGTTGCGCAACCTGCGTGCGGCGCAGAACAGCAATCTGCTCCATGCCCGCAAGAGCGAACTCCAGAAATGGGACGAACAACGCGCCGCAGCAGTATCGGCGTTGCTGAAACGACCGGCTGCTCCGGTCGAGTTCGTTGAAGTGTTACACACGCCCAAAAGCGAGAACGAACGACGCATCGAGACCGGCTTGGACAAGTCGCTCTCGCTCAGTTTTCAGGACTCTCCGCTGACCGAAGTCGTCGCCTCCTTTGCCCGGCAGCTTTCGATCAACGTCGTGATCGACAACGAGGCTTTGACGGAAGAAGGGATCGCGACGGATACGCCGGTCACGTTGCAACTCACTCAAATCACCGGTCGCTCCGCATTGGAGCTGCTCCTTCGGCCGCTCCAACTGTCGGCGGTCATCGACAACGAAGTGCTGCTCGTGACGACTGCCAGTAAGGAAAAGGAAAAGCTTGTCAGCCACACCTATCCGGTCTCCGACTTGATTGGCCCGCACGGGGGCTATCAGTCGCTGATGACAATGTTCGAAACCACTACGAGCGGCCCCTGGATGAACACGTCCGGCGAGGGAGGCACGATGACCGAGTTGCACACGACCGGCAGCCTTGTCGTCCGACAAGCGCCGGCAGTCCAGCGACAGGTGCTGAACTTGCTCCGTCAACAACGCGAGGCGCAGAAACGCATGCTTCCAATGAAGCCATTGCCAAATCGTCGTTGACGGCGGCGAAGTAGTTCGGACGCCTACGTCCGAACAGTCCGGACGTAGGCGTCCGGGCTACGAACGAAAGAGGCGAGCGAGATGGCGTTGATCGAAGTGCGGCAGATCACCAAGCGGTTCGCGGGGACGGTCGCGTTGCAGGACGTGTCGTTGGAGATCGCCGCCGGTGAACTGCACGCGATCGTTGGCGAGAATGGAGCCGGCAAAAGCACGCTGATGAAGATCCTCAGCGGCGTCATCACCGAATACGACGGTGAACTGCGGCTGCGCGGCGAGCTGATTCGGTTCGCAAGCACTCGCGATGCCGAGGCGGTCGGTGTCAGCATCATTCATCAGGAACTGAATCTCGTCGAACAGCTTTCGGTCGCTGCAAATATCTTTCTCGGCCGCGAGCGGCGCGGGGCGTTTGGGTTGCTCGACGAATCGTCGGCGCGGCAAGAGGCGGCGGAGTTGTTTCGGCAACTCGGTTGTCGGCTCGATCCCGATCAGCGCGTCGGCGAGTTGCGGGTCGGCGATCAACAGTTGGTCGAGATCGCGAAGGCTCTGTCGAAACGGGCCGACATCCTCATCATGGATGAGCCGACCAGCGCGCTGACTGAAACGGAAACCGAACGGCTGTTCGAGATCATCGGGCGGCTGCGGGCCGATGGCGTCACGATCCTCTACATCTCGCACAAGATGGATGAAATCTTTCGGCTGGCCGACCGGATCACCGTGCTGCGCGACGGACGGCATGTGCGCACGTTGCGGCGAGACGAAGCGACCCCGCGCGAAGTCACGCACTTGCTCGTCGGCCGCGAGATCGAAGAGACCACTTTCGATCAGCCGCGACAACCGAGCGAGATCGTGCTGAGCGTCGAAAATCTTTCGCTGCCGTGGCCGGGACACGCTCGGCCCTGGCGATTGAAGGACGTGTCGTTTGCATTGCGGCGCGGCGAAGTGCTCGGCATCGCGGGGCTGATGGGAGCAGGCCGCACGGAGTTGCTCGAATGCCTGTTCGGGGCCAGCGAGATTCCGCCGCAAGGCCGCGTCATGCTCGACGGTCAGCCGGTGAGCTTCGCGCATCCCGAAGAAGCGGTTGCGGCCGGGATGGCCCTCGTGACCGAGGACCGCAAACGGCTCGGCCTCTTCTCGCACCTGACGGTGCGCGACAACATCACGGTCTGCACGCTCGATGAAGCTTGTTCGCTCGGTCTCATCTCCGGCCGCCGCGAGCGAGCGTCCGCGGACGAATCCATCGTGCGACTCGGTGTGAAGACCGCCGGCGGCGAAGCGGCGGTCACGAGTCTCAGCGGCGGCAATCAGCAGAAGTGCATCATCGCTCGCTGGCTGCGCACGCAACCGAAGGTGTTGTTGCTCGACGATCCGACGCGCGGCGTCGACGTCGGCGCGAAGGCCGAGCTTTACAAGCTGATCGACTCGCTCTGTCGCGACGGCCTGGGGCTGATCGTCACGAGTAGCGAGTTGCCGGAACTCATCACGCTCTGCGATCGCATCCTGGTGCTTTGCGAAGGCCGACTGACCGGCGAGTTCCGTCGCGGCGAATTCACCGAGCAACGGATCATGGAAGCGGCGACGGCTAGAGCGTAGCCACGCTCGCCAGAACGTGGGCGGGAGGCATCTCCGCATCCCACGCTCTGGCGAGCGTGGCTACTTCCCATGCCGCAGCGCCTGCCGGATCTCGCGGTTGACGTCGGCGGTCTTGAGCTTCTCTCGCTTGTCGTGAACCTTGCGTCCGCGAGCGATCGCCAATTTGACCTTCACCTTGCCCTCGGAGAAATGCACGTCCATCGGGATCAGCGTGTGCCCGCGCTCGCCGGCCTTCTCGGCGAATTTTTCGAGTTCGCGTTTGTGGAGCAGCAGCTTGCGAGTCCGCAGCGGTTCGTGATTCTGCACGTTGGCTTGCGGGTACTCGGCGATGTGGCAGCCGACCAGCCACAGTTCGCCGTTGCGAATCCGAGCGAACGCCTCGTCGATCGAGACCTTGCCGTTGCGAATGCTTTTGACCTCGCTGCCGAAGAGCATCACACCGCATTCGATGTCGTGCAGGAGTTCATACTCGTGCGACGCCTTGCGATTCCGGCAGACGATCGAGTTCTTGCCCTTCTCGGCATCGACTTTTTTGGGGGTCTTGTGGGACATGGCGGGGATAGTAGTTGGCATGCGGGAAGAGTGGCGAGTGATGAGTGACGAGTTGCGAGAAAACGCAGACTGTTTGGACTTTCCTACTCGCCACTCGCCACTCGCCACTCGCCACTCTTCCGCGATTGAGCGATGTTCTCTCGCAGATGCTCCAAGCTCAGCCCGCCGACGATCACGCTGGCGACGTGCGGGTTCGACAGCACGAATCGAATTGCGTCCGCTGGCGGCAGATAGCCGGAGGCCATCCCTTTCTTCACGACCACGCCGATTCCACGACTCGCGGCGGAAGCGATGACGTCGGCATGTGAGGCGTCGCCCAAGTGATACTCGACCATCACGACGTCGGCCCATTCGAGCGCGGCTTCGGCACCGGCCGGCGTCTTGCCGGAGAATCCGATCGCTCGGACGTAGCCTGCGTGTTTGAGTTTCTGCAGAGTCGGCACGACCTCGGTCTGCTGCTGAATCGCCAAGTCGTCGCCATTGGAATGCACGAAGAGGATGTCGAGGACGTCGGTTCGCAACCGCCGCAAACTCTCGGCGACGCTTGCTCGCACGCCGGGTCCGGTGAAGTCGAACGAAGATTCGCCGTTGACGAATCGCTCGCCGACTTTCGTCGAGAGCACGAATTCGTTTCTCCGCGACGCAAGGAACTTGCCGATCCGCTCTTCACTGATGCCGTAAGCCGGCGCGGTGTCGATCAAGTTGATGCCGGCGTCGAGCACTCCGTTGAGCAATCGCTCGACCGCAGCGTCGTCCGGCAGATCGTACGGCTGCGGATATTTGACCTTCTCGTTGCGCCCGATCTTGAACGCTCCGAAACCTAGCGGAGTGACGAGCAATCCGGTTTGTCCCAATGGTCGCATCACTCAATCCTCTGCTGCCGTCCGCTGCGAGCAGATCATTCAAATTCAAAAACGGTATCACGGCAATCGGCTTTCGGCGGTCGGCTTCCGGCCGGCACCGTACGTCTCGCATCAAGCGGCCTTGGACAATTCTGTTGCTGGAGAGTGCGTGGTTAAGTCGTCGTTGGCGAGCCATCGCGATGCCGTCTCCCACAGAGGCAATGCGACGCTCGGCCGAGGCCAATCGCGGAGCAGGTCTGCCGAATCAATTCTCAATTTGCAATTTGCAATTTGCAATCTGCTTCTGAGATTTGCAGGCACAACTCCGCCACCAACTGCGGCACAAGCGCCAACTTCGTCGGCCACGCCGTCAAGCAGTTCCCCTCACGGCGAATCTGCACCGACTCCGGCCGCTTGCTGCCGGGAACGATTCCTTCCGCGCGATCGACGCGATAGGTACTCCATTCGACGGAAGACAGGTCGATGTTCGGCAGCACTGCTCGCAATTCCTCGCGAGCGCGAGTCAGCAGCGTCCGCTCGTCCCAAGCGACTCCGTCCTCGGCAATCTGACCGCCGACTTGCCAGACGGTTCGGCCTGTCGAATCCACATCGGATGTGATCGTGACGCGTGTCTTCGCTCCGTCCACGCAGTGTCCTTGAAACATCGGCAGTCGGCCGCCACGCAGCATCACCATGTGCAACGGCCGACGCTGCATCGCTTCGCCGGTGAGACCAACGCTGCGTCGCAATGCCGAGTTGCCGGCTCCGGCGGTGAAGACGACGACTCGCGGTTGCAGCGTGATGTCATCGTCAAGACGGATCGACGTGACCTCGCCAGGAGTGTCGCAATCAAACTCGACTCGTGCGGGATCGACTTTGAGCAACCGCTCTCGATTCCGATTCGCGAGGACTTCGATCAGGCTCACGGTCGAAATGACTTGCTCCGGCAACCGAGCCACCGTTCCCGGACAACCTCGCAGAATCTCCGGCCGGTCGTCATCAGACACCGATTGTGGAGCGACTCGCAATCCCAACTTCGCTCCCAACATTCCCAACCGTGACGACAGCGAATCCGTACGCCACAAAAAGCACTCGTTGGAACGACGTCGCACCGCACTGAGATTCGGTTCGCGCTGTCCGTCGAGACATTCGCGCCAGATGGCTGGCATCTCACGGATGCTCGTCGCCGAGTTCGTCAGCAATCCTTGCAACGTGTATTTCAAACCGCCGTGAATGATCCCCTGAGCGGCCACCGTCTGACCGGTCCCCAGCGCGTTCGCTTCCAGCAGTACGGCGGATTTTCCGCGCCGAGTCAGCTCATCGAGCAACCACAGCCCGGCCGCTCCGCCACCGAAGATCACGACATCCATGTCCACAGAATACTCTCCGCAAAGGGGCGGCGTTCTAGTTGTTCTTCGACCATGCGAGAAGACGAATCACCGGATTCCACAGGCCCAGTCGGTTGCATGATCGGCGACAGTCCGTGATTCTGACGTCCGATCCAGCCCACAGTGATCGGCCGAAAGCCGTGAGCCGATCGCCGACAACCGTGATACCGTTTTCGATTGATTCCACACCCGCGACATTGTGAGAGGTTTCCATGATCGCTCGCCAAGTTTCGTTCGCTGTTGTGATTCTTGCGTTGTTGGCAGGCGAACCGTTCGCGGCCGATGATCCGAACCCGGAAGCGACTCGCCAGTACGCCGTCGCCTACGGCTTCCAATCGAAGAAGCTGTTCGCGCAGGCGATGCCGCGTTGGGCCGAGTTCTTGAAGGCGTTTCCGCAGGACACCCGCGTCCCGAACGCGCATTACCAACTCGGCGTCTGCCAGTTGAACGAGAAGAAGCTGCCGGAGGCGACGGCGACTTTCAAGCTCATCCTGGCAACATTTCCGCAGTTCAAGCATCTCGACGGAGCACAGTTCAATCTCGGCCTCACGCTGTTTCAAACGGCCCAAACGTCAAAGCAGCCGAACGATTTCAAGGCCGCCGCTGCCGAGTTCGCCAATGTCCCGGCCAAATTCGCTCAGAGTCCGCTCGCCGCCGATGCGACTTACTATCAGGCCGAGAGCCTGTATCTCGCCGTCGACAAACCGAACGCCATCGTCACGTACCAAAAGGTGATCGCGACGTATCCCGCCGCGACGATTTTACCGGAAGCGTTCTACGGCCTCGGCACCACGCAGGCCGATCTCGATCAACACGTCGAAGCGACGACGACGTTCACGAAGTTGCTGCAAAGCTTCCCGCAGAGTCCGCTTGTCCCAGAGGCCAAGCTGCGGCTGGGCACGTCGCTCGTCGCGCAGAAGAGGCACGCCGAAGCCGAGCCGCACTTCGTGCAAGCCGCCGCCGTCGCCACCTTCTCGCTGGCCGATGTCGCAACTTTGAAGCACGGGCAAGCGCTCCTCGATCAGAACAAATTCCCCGAAGCCGCCGCCGTACTCGACACGCTGCCGACGAAGTTTCCGAAGAGCGAACAGCTCGGCCCCGCCTTCACTGCCGCAGGCAAAGCCCGTTTCAAAGCGGGACAATTCCCGCAGGCTCAAACAGCACTGACGACGGTCGTCACTCAAAAACTGCCGACCGCCCCCGAAGCCGCGTACTGGCTTGGCCGCACGCTGATCGCACTCAAGCAGCCGGCGACCGTGATCGCGACCGTCGATCCGGTCATCGCCGCGAACGCGCAGAGCGAGTTCATTCCCGCGTTGCAGTTGGTCCGCATCGACTCGATCTATGAAATCCCCGAACGCCGCAAAGAGACGATTCCGCTGTATGCTCAATTCGCCGGCCAGTTCGCCGCGCATGAACTCGCGCCCGAAGCCAAATACCGAGCCGCCCTCGCCGCGTTGCAGACTGCTGACTTTCCGAATGCGCAAGCCAACGCCGAACAATTCTTCGCGACCGCTCCGTTCGCGAAACACGCGCTCGTCCCGGAAGTCGTCTTCGTCGGGGCCGAGGCGTATTTGCTCAATCTACCGGAAGCGAATCTCGCGAAGGCCGAACCGCTCTTCCGCCGGCTCGTCACCGAATTCCCCGCGAACCCGCACGCCGCGCAAGCCCATGTCCGCATCGGCCTGTGCTTGTATTCGGCCGGCGTCGCCGCCAATCAGCCGCCAAAGTTCGAGGAGTGCATCGCCTACCTCAACACGATCGTTGCCACGCTGAAAGACCCGGCGTTGATGGCTGAAGCTCGATACCTCATCGGCCGATCACACGGCGAAATGAAACGTCACCCCGACGCCGTGGCTGCCTTCCGAGCCGCTCAACAAGCGAAGCCCGATTGGGATCGGCTCGACGAAGTCGTGCTCGCGCTCGGCGTCAGCCTGCGAGCCGTCAACGACGCGCCCAACGCCGCCGCCGAACTGACGAAGCTCAACCAAATCGCCACGAGCAAGCTGCGAGACCGAGCGTTGTTCCACCTCGGGGAGATCGACCGCGGACTCAAGAAGCCCGACACCGCCCTCGCGTTCTACCAGCAAGTCGTTACCGGGTTCCCGATGAGCGACCTCGTCCCCGCTGCGTTGTACGGCAGCGGAGCCGCTCTCTTCGAGAAGCCTGACTATCCGAACGCCGTGACTCATCTGACGAAACTGATTGCCGAGAAACCACAAAGCGACCTCGTCCCCGTGGCACACTTCCTGCGAGGACTCTGCCAACACCGCCAAAAACAATTCGATCCGGCACTGAAAGACCTCACGCAATTCATCGCGACTGGAAAGCCCGTCGAAAAAGATGCTCTCGACGCCAAGTTCGCGATGGCCCTTTGCCAAGTTGGACTGAAACAATTCGATCCGTCGATCGTGACGCTGACGCAACTGCTCACCGCCAAGCCCGACTATCCCGACGCCGACAAGTGCTACTACGAGATCGCCTTCGCCAACCTCGAACTGAAGAAGGAGAAGGAAGCCGCCGAAGCCTTCCGTTCGCTTGCAACCAAGCTGCCCAACAGCCCGCTCTCTGCCGAGAGCTGGTTCCGAGTCGGCGAGTTCCACGAGTCTCAAAAACAACCGACCGAAGCGATCGCCGCTTTCACCGCCGGCATCACCGCCGCGAAGACACCGGAACTGCGCGAGCGACTGCACTACAAGCTCGGCTGGGTCCAGCACGATCAAAAACAATTCCCCGCCGCGGTGACCACGTTCCAAAATCAAATCAAAGAGTTTCCGCAAGGCACGCTCACTGGCGACGCCAACTTCCTCGCCGGCGAATGCCAGTTCCGCCAAGACAAGTTCGCCGAAGCTCTGCCGTTCTACGCCGCCGTCATCGCCGCCAAGAGCGAACGCTTCCAAGCGAAAGCTCTCTACCGCAGCGGCATCTGTGCCACGCAGCTCAAACAATGGCCGCAAGCCCAACAGCACTTCACCGTGCTGATCCAAGCCTTCCCCAAGTTTGAGCAACTCCACGAAGCCCGCTTCGGCCTCGGCTTCGCCCAACAAAGCCAAAACCAATTCGACGCCGCAAAGGCCACATACCTGCAAGTGACGAAAGAGACCCGCACTGAAACCGCCGCCAAGGCTCGCTTCATGATGGGTCAATGCGCCCTCGCCGCAAAGAACAACGCCGAAGCCACCGAACACTTCCTCGAAGCCGCCTTCGGCTATCCCTACGAAGAATGGCAATGCCAGAGCCACTTCGAGGCCGCGAAGTGTTTCATCGAACTGAAGGACACCGAGAAAGCCCGCGAGTCCCTCGAAACCGTGACAAAACGCTTCCCCAATCACGTCCGAGCGAAAGACGCGACAACGTTACTTGCCGGCCTAAAGTAGTCCATTCGCGCAATTCTCCCCCGTCTGCGAACGGTCAAACTTGCGACCCGTTGTCGCGCGACTATACTCCGTCCCCTCTCGCGTCGGGCTGCGATCAACAGATCGCCGACCGGCGCAAATCACTGCCGGGCAACTGGCGGAATTGGCAGACGCGCTGGGTGAGGGACTCAGTCGTCACAGAGATTTGCGGTCGTGGCGAAATTGGCAGACGCACTAGCTTGAGGTGCTAGCGCCCGCAAGGGCATGAAGGTTCAAATCCTTTCGACCGCATTTGAAGAGACCGAAACGAGTTAAGTTACCTGCCGACGTTCGGCAGTGCGGTGAAAACACCTGTTTGATTCGTGTAACCGTTACACGAAACGAAAAGGAACCGCACGATGCCACGTCAAAAGAACACAATTCCTTCGTATTTGCTCTACAAAGTCGCCGGTCGCGAGGCGCAAGCCCGCGTCAGAATCAACGGCAAGGACATCTTGCTCGGCCCCTATGGGAGCGAGGAAAGCCGCATCAAGTACGGCACGCTCATCAGCCAAGCCGCTGGTGGTCTGTCCGTTGATCCGCTCGCCAATCGTGTAACGAATCGTGTAACGGACGTCGGCGATTCCGGCCTGTCAGTGGCCGAACTGCTCTTGGCGTTCAAGCGGCACGCGGACGGCTACTACACGAAGAACGGCAAGCCGACGGACGAAATCGACTGCCTCAACTCCGCCATGCGACCCGTTCGCGAGTTGTTCGCGATGCTCCCCGCCAGAGATTTTTCACCGTTGAATTTGAAGGCAGTGCAGCAGCGATACGTTGCCGCTGGTTGGAGCCGTGGATTCGTCAACGCATCAACGCACCGAATCCGCCGAATCTGGAAGTGGGCAGTCTCCGAAGGACTGGTTCCGGTGACGACGTGGCAAGCTCTGCAAGCCGTTCCCGGTTTGAAGGCAGGTCACACGACGGCACCAGATCACAAGCGTCGTGAAGCAGTCAGCGACGAACAAATCGAGGCCGTCCGAGCACACCTCTTGATGAAGCGTGGAAAACGTCGTGAACTCTATCGGGACTGGTTTGATTTGATGCGAGCGACCGGAGCGAGACCGTCGGAGTTGCTCGGCTTGACGATGGCTGACATCGACATGCGGGGAGACGTTTGGATTGCGGACCTCACCGATCACAAGAATGCTCACCGAGGACTACCTCGCAAATTGTTCTTTGGTCCTCAGAGTCAATTGATTCTTCGGCGCTGTCCGGCGACTGGACCGCTGTTTCCGAACAAACGGCGGACGCTTGCCGACAGGGTGAAGGCGGCTTGCCTCGCAGCGAAGATTCCGCCGTTCGTGCCTTACGCCTTGCGACACACGAAAGCGACCGAGCTACGCGACGCCATCGGCATTGAATCGGCTCAAGCGACGTTGGGGCACGCCCAACCGAATATGACGGCGAGGTACAGTAGCAAGATGGACAAGCTCGCCATTGCAGCCGCCAAAGCGTGCGGCTGACCGATTCCCATTGGCAGGGGCGCGGACAGCGCGCCGTCCAACGAGCTGACTTTCCGACTCGTTTCCGTGTTGATTTTCATCGTGGCGAGGATGAAGTCGAACGAGGAAGAGATTGCGGGAGTGGGGGGAAGCCCCCAACTCACTGCCTTATATCGGCTAGGTTCCCTGTCCGACATTTTTGTGTTGAAAACTTGGGGCGGCGACGTGGTCAACCAGTCGCTTTCGTGACCGCGCATCAAAAAGCCCCGTTCATCACGGGGCGAGAGTTCGGCTGCGGCGGATGGCCTTGGAGATGTGTTACCAACCAAATCTGCGGCGCTGAATGATTCCGCTCGCATACGGGTCCACGTTGCCGGAGCGGTCGAATTGGTAGTTGATGCTGGGCGAGCCGTACTGCACCGCTGGCGTGGAGTAATACATATCCGTGCCGCGACCCAACGACTGTCGGATGATGAGCTGGTTGTCGTTGTAGCCGGAGTAATAGCTCGGTTGGCTGGGTTTGCTGTTCCACAACCAACCGGCATTGGCTGACGAAACCGAACTGACGAACGCAACTGTGGCAACTGCGACGAGGAGAAGTTTCTTCAACATGGCGGGATTCCTTGTGTTTGAGATTCGAGGGACAGGTTTGAGTTTTGTTTGACGTTCTGATTTGCTGCCGGCAACATGAACAGCGGGAGCCGACGGGAAAGCGAACGCGGATTTTTGAGATTTTCCCAAAAGTCTGGTTTTCGTCGGGTTCTGATGGGAGGCTGGCCGTGGACGATGTGACTTCCACCCGTGTTTTGTTGGAGCAGCATCGGGCGGGCGATTCCGCGGCTCTCAACGCGCTTTATGGCCGCTACACGACGCGAGTTTTGGCGGTCGTGCGGGCGCGGCTGGGGGCCGAATTGCGGCAGCGAGTCCAATCGTTGGACATCGTGCAAGAGGCGATGCTGGACAGCTTGAAGAACCTGGAAAAGTTCGACTACGCCAGCGAAGGGGCGTTCCTGAAATGGCTGACCGCGATTGTTGAGAACCGCATTCGCGATCA
>CAMDPK010000106.1 GCA_945904015.1 Candidatus Kuenenia stuttgartensis
TTTGTGGACGTCCAAACCAACGAACCGTAGCTTACTCATCGGACCAGTCCTCCCGTTTGTGGCTCTGTGTCGAACGGAACTCTCAAAACGCTCCGCTCAACTTAACCCACGCTGACGTGAGCGACTGGTCCTTCCATATTGTCTACGAAAGGACTTCAACCATGCGACTCTGTCGATTCGAGCATCAGCAAACACAACAAATCGGGTTCTTCGATGACTCGACGATCATTCCTCTGGCCACTGCCGCCGCCAAAGTGGGCCTGCCACTTTCCTCAATGGATGGCCTGGCCGCCGCGTTGCCCGGAGGCAGCCAGCGACAACAAGTCCGCGAGATTCAACAGCGACTCGCTCAATTGCCGGCCAGCGACGTGGCTGCGTTGCGCGTTCCCACAGAATCCGTGAAGCTGCTGGTGCCGATTCCGTCACCCTCGAATCTGTTGCTTTTGGCCGGTAACTATTCCAAGCACATCGAAGAGGGTGGCGGCAAAGCAACTGAGCGGGCGCAGACGTTTCCGTACGTCTTCATGAAGCCACCGCTCACGACACTGACCAACCCCGGCGATCCGGTCCGCATCCCGGAGGTCTCGCCGAATCACATCGACTGGGAATTGGAACTCGGCGTCATCATCGGCCGCACGGCGAAGAACGTGAAAGAGGCGGACGCGCTCAACTACGTCGCGGGCTACACGGTCGTGAACGACATCTCCGACCGCAAATTCCGACCGAACCCCGGCCGCACTCAGCGAGAGAAGGACGGCTTCTTCGACTGGCTGCACGGCAAATGGCACGACACCTTCTGCCCGATGGGACCATGTGTGCTGCCGGCCGATGAACTCGCCGATCCGCAGACGCTGCACATGACGTTGAAGGTCAACGGCGGTGTTGAACAAGACGGCTCGACCTCCGAGATGGTCTTCCCGGTCGCGGCGATCATCGAGTTCATCTCCAGCTTCGTGACGCTCGTGCCGGGAGACATCATCTCGACAGGCACAACCGCCGGAGTCGGCCACGCCAAGGGCAAGTTCTTGAAAGCGGGCGACACGATGGAAGCCTGGATCGAACAGATCGGCACGCTGAGAAGTCCGGTTGTGTGACCTCGAACCAGCACGACGCGCCAGCGAGTGGTCGGAAACAGCATCACTCGCTGGCGCGTCGTGCTGGTGTGCTGCGGCTACATTCGTGCTGTGAATTGCGCGGCGATGTCCAACCCGACGAATTCATTCCACGCTGACATCAGCCGCCGATAGACCGCCCCTGGCTGGCCATCGCCGATCGTTACACCGTTGATCTTCGTCACCGAGCACAGGCAGTACGGCGTGCTCGCCAAGAACGCCTCGTCCGCGTTCATCACCGAATGGACTTGGATGTCTCGCTCGACGAATGGAATGCCAAGCTTTGCCGCAAACTCGATGACCGTCGCTCGGCTGATCCCCGGCAGTGTGTTGCGCAGAGTCGGCGAGACGATCGTGCCGTTCTCGACGATCAGAAAATTTGCGCCGCTGGTTTCGGTCACGTTGCCGTCGAGATCCAGCAGCAGCGCGAGAGCCTGCGGATCGGCCAACCGCGCTTCTTGATCCGCCAGGAAATAGTGCATGCGGCTGCGATACTTCATCTTCGGGTCGTAGCACTGCGGCGGCACATGCCGAATGCTCGGCGTGACGACGTGAGCACCGCTCTTCACCCGCTCAGCCCACAGAGCGAACGGCATCGGAAACGTGTGCATGCAAATCGTCGGCCCGGATCGCACCGGGGTCCCCGGCACGGCGACATACGAGCCGTACTCGCCCGCCGTGACGAAGTGGATCAGTCCGAGTTCGTCATCGGCGGCGATCAGCTTCGTGTTGTTCGCCAGCAACTCGCGCGACGCCGCGACGAGTTGCTCTTGAGTCAGGCCAATGTCGAGCCGCACATACTTCAGCGACCGAAACAGCCGCGCGACATGATCCTCCAACCGAAACGGCTGATGCCGAAACGTCCGAGTCATCTCGGTCACGGTCGCACCGAGCACGACGCCGGCGTCATAGATTTTCAAACTCGCCTGCGACGCGGGAAGCATCTGGCCGTTGAGATAAACGAGTGGTTCGGACATTGGCAAACCTCATGGAGGATGGGCACTCTTGCCCGTCCCTTTTCATTCATTCCGACACAGGACGGGCAAGAGTGCCCATCCTCCTACACTGCCTCATCCACCAGCGCCACCAACTCGGCGACATCGGCTTCGGCCCACGGCTTGTCCATGATGCCCAACGGGGCGCGGGGCGCTCCGATGTCGATGTCGTACTTGTGTCGCATGGCCGCTCGGAAGAACGACCAAATCGAACCGGACGCAATAACTCGCGCGATCACCTGTTGGAACTTGAGCATGAAGGCGCTCGCCTTCTCGACTTGCCCCGCAACCATCGCTTTACGAGCACGTTGACAGGCCGGTCCGAAGACATTGTAAAACGTCCCGATCGCGCCGATCGAACCGGACAGCACCGCCTGACACATGACCTCGTCCGCACCGCTGAAGAGCTGCAGTCGATCACCCGCGTGCGAGTGAATCAGGCCAAACAAGTACAAATCCCCGGCGGTGATCTTCATGCCGGCAATGTTCGGCAGCGCGAGGATTCGATCGGTGTATTCCTTCGCCCCAACGGTAATCTTCTGAGCCAGTTCGATGTGGTAAACAAACAGCGGCAAGTCCGAGGCAGCACCAATTCGGCGATAATGCTCAAAGACCACATCCGCCGGGTACGGGTAGTAAATCGGAGCGACCGTCGAAACCGCATCGGCCCCGACCCTCGCCGCGTGCTTCGCCAGAGTCACCGCATCATCTGTTGCGACCGCTCCGACATGCGCCATGATCGGGATGCGTCCGGCACTCGCCTTCACGCAGCATTCGACAATCGCCTGCCGCTCAGCAACGGTCAGCAACGGCCACTGTCCCGTCGAGCCGGTGACGTACAGCCCGTCCATACCCTGCTTCGCAAACAGATCGACAAGCTGCTCGACGACATCGAGCGCCGGTTTGCCATCCGCACCAAACGGCGTCACGAGCGCCGGCCACATTCCACCAAATCGACGAGTCATTCTTTCTCCTTGGTCACTTTGCAGACGCTTCCGCCTGCGCCAGTTTTTTCTTGAGTGGACGATAACCGTACTTATTGAGCACCGCGATCAAGCCTCGATCGCTGTTGCTGCGAGCGATCGCCGCCATCGCGTTGAGGCCATTGTTGAGCGACTCGATTCCTTTCTCCAACTCCGCAATCTGAGTTGCTGTGTCTTTCGTCATTTCGGCGGAACTCGCTTTTTGGACGGCCTGAGCGAAGCTCAAATACTCCAACGCGAACTCGAATCGTCGCGCCCAATACAGTGTGAAAGGCCGGCCCCCTTCGCGTGCTCGCGTGTTGGCTCGGTA
This sequence comes from Candidatus Kuenenia stuttgartensis, assembly GCA_945904015.1. Classification (GTDB taxonomy): domain Bacteria; phylum Planctomycetota; class Planctomycetia; order Planctomycetales; family Planctomycetaceae; genus SXKJ01. The sequence goes on from CAMDPK010000106.1 coordinate 3,401, forward strand.
CATTTCGTTCATGGCGTTGAGATAGTCGTCGGCCGCCGAAGTGATTTTCTCAGGATTCTTGGTCGCGACTCGTTCGACATCCCGCAAGTTCACTGAACCGGACATGCCGCCGCCAAAGGGCAATTTCTCCATGACCAACTGAGCTTGATGATTCCGTTGGAACGCCGCGAGCACGCGGTCGGAGACATCTTCGCCACAGGAAGGGTCAATCACTTCGCGACACAGTTGCTCGAACGTCAACACCGATCCAAAGCTGCTGCGGCTGAGCCAATAGACGGGCAAATCAATGTCGCTGATGCCGTCCGGATCAACCAGGTAATTGTTGGAACTTCGCTGCCGTGCCTTCTCGAACGTCGCAGGGAAATCGACGGGGCTGCTCGGCAAGAACTCCTCTCTCTCGATCAGCAGAACCATTGGCTGGGCAACCTTGGCAACAACTTGTTGGTCGAGTTGCTCGAACGGCACGAAAGCTCGCACTGGAAACGCATTCGCCCGAACTCGCACAGCCACGTCTCGGCCATCCGCGCGACGCCAAAAGTTGGGATCGGGAACGACACGCCGAAAGTCCTGTTGAGAAACTTTGTCCGCACCAAATTCCAGATCGACACCATCAATTCCCGGATAGGTGTCGAGGTACGCGCGCAGTTGCGTTCTCGCCAATTCCAGCATCTTGTCATCCTGAAAGAATGCCGACTCATCAGCGATGACGTGCGGACCATTGCGGCCTTGAATGCCGCCCGGCTCTTTCACGAAGGCTCCGAAGTTCTGAGGGAACCAATCGGGCTGAAGCTGCAACTGAACGGTCATTCCCACAGCATGAGCCGCTTCGACGATCCCGGTCAGATGCCGCTTGCCCGCTGCGACCCGTTCTTCATAGGTCGTCGCTGTGGCGAAGCTGGGGTTCTCAAAGTTTTTGGCACCGGCGAACACCTTGCGGCCGGAGGTGTCTCCCGACACCGGAAAGACATTCCCGTTGAATCCCCACAGTCCCTCCGACTTTCGCGCGACCCCGCCGAACTCGAAATGCACGAATGGTTGCGAGGCTCGGACATTGATGCTGGCTCGATTGAATTTCAGCTTCGCAAGTTGAAAGAGCAGGCGGCGATGCTCGTCCACGCTCCACGAACCTGAATCCATCGGTCCTCGATTACGGAAGTGCCATTCGCGCTCGCGATGCTGCGGCTCCAGCACGACATTCAACCCATCGAGCTTGAACTCCGGGGGAGTGATCGGATCGAGATCGCCAAATAACATCGACCGAATGCCCAGGTGATGGCCGAATTCCGCGACCGCCCAATACGTCGCGACCGGGCTACCGCCGCCGATCAGCAGTGCGGGTTTGTTGTTGTGGGTCACGCTGCGAAGCAAGTGCCCTTGGTCGGTCAGCTTCTTGTCGCCGCTCGGCCACGAATCGTCGAATGGTCTCATACGGGCGTTCGTGTCGGGGCTGCCGACGAAGATGACGTGCGTTGCATCGGCCGGCGCGGTCGAGGCAATCTTCACTTCGGCTTCGTAGACCCGTTTGAGTTGGTCCGACAACTCATCCGCTGCGAGCCGTTCCAGCGCGGGAGCTTTCTCGCCGATGACGATGTCCACGCGCGGGCCGGCGCTGACAACATTCGCGAATGCGAAAATCGAGACCAACACCATCAGAGATCGGATCATTTCTCGTCTTCTCCGAAACAGAACAGCGATTCGCGGCCACGCACGAACAGGCGGCCGTCAGCGATTGCCGGAGTCGCGACGCACGATTCGCCGACGTCGTTGGTCGCGAGGACGTTCAGCTTCGAGCCTTGTTCCAGCACGACGATGAAGCCGTTCTCGCCTGTGACAAATATCTTGCCGTCGCCGGCCACCGGCGAGGCGTAGTAGTCGCCGATGTTGCGGATGCGGTTGAGTTCCCAATGGCTCTTGCCGGTCGCGGCGTCGAAGGAGCTTGAAAGCCCCCCCTTCTTGACGATGAAGAGTTGCTCGCCGACGACGACGGGCGAGACGATGTTCGACGGCGACTTGTTGCTGATGTTCCACAAGACGTGTGTCTTGGTCACATCGCCGCGACCTCCGCCGCGCACGGCCTGAATCGTGTTGCCGCCGCCCGCTTGGTTCTTGGCCGATTGAAACGCGGTGTCGAGTTCTCCGTCGGTGATGACTCCGTCGCTGTTCTTGTCGGAGGTGTCAAAGCGCGAGGCGAATTCCTTCGGGATCTCCGCCTTGGTCAGCTTGCCGTCCTGGTTCGTATCGAGCCATTCCAGCAGCGCGAACTTCAGCGTTCGTTTCTCGTCGCCGTAGCTTTGAGACGAGAGGTAGATGATCCCGTCGCGCACGACCGGTGAGGCCATCATCGTCCGCAGCGTCGAGTTGCTGCTCCAGCGTTCGGCACCGGTCGCCGGGTCGTAGCCTTTCAGGAACCCGCTGCCGGAGACGACGACATCGGTTTGACCGTTTGCTTCGCAGATCACCGGCACCGCGTAGCCGCCCAGCATGTCCGAACGGTCGGCGGTCCATTTGATCGCGCCGGACTTCGCATCGACCGCGAACAGCACAGGAGACAGATCGTCGTCCTGATTAAAGAAGACCGTGCCGTCGTACACGATCGGCGATGAGGCGGCTCCCCAGTCCATCAAGTAGCTGGGGCTTGGCAGCGAGCGTTTCCACATCTCGTCGCCGTTCATCGCATCGAGTGCGATGAGGCCCAGCGTGCTGCAGTAAACGTAAACTTGCTTGCCGTCGCTTGCGGGAGTGCTCGACGCATAACTGTTCGGCGGCGTGATACGCGGCAGCTTGCCGGCTTCAAAATCTTTCTGCCACACTTTTTTGCCGGTCGCGGCCTCGAACGAGAAGACCGAAAACGTCCGTTCGGCCGTCATCGCGGTGACGAACACTTTGCCGCCGACGATGATCGGACAGCCGACTCCGTCGCCGAGCTTCACGGACCAGCGCAGATTTTTCTCCAACGAGAACTCAGTCGGCAGCGGCTTCTTCGACGCCGACACGCCGCTGGCGTTGATGCCGCGAAACTGCGGCCAGTCCTCGGCAGTTGCGTGCGTGGCGACGAACATCAGCAGACAACACAGTCTGAAATTCACGACGGCACCTCGCTAGTTCGTAGCCAAGCTCGCCAGAGCTTGGGTGATTGATTCTTGAACCGCCCAATCTCTGGCGAGCTTGGCTACGGCTCTACTTTGATTTTTCGATCCGGTACGGCTTCGGCGGCTGCGAGAGCATGATCAACGCCTGAGCCGCCCGCACTCGCGCATCGACGTTGTCATCGTCAAGCATCTTGATCAACTGCGGCCGAAACTCAACCGCTCGGCTGTAGCCCGCGAACTCGGCCGAGTACGTCCGAACGGCCGGATCGTTCGACGTCAGGTTCTTGCCAAGCGACGTTCTCGCGGTTGCATCGCCGAGACACGCGAGGGCGTTGACGAAGTATGCTCGCGCGAGTTCGTCGGTTTCGGCCGCGAGCGTCTTCTTCAAAGGTTCAACGTCCGACGCGTCACCGATCAGGCCGAGCACCCAGCCGCAAATTTTCCGAATCTCGCGATCCTCCGAGCCGAGCATTTGTCGCAGCCGCTTCAGCGCTGCCTCGTCCCCTTGCCGACCGAATGCCGCCGCAGCCATCAGTTGCAGACGCTTGTTTTCTTTCTGGTCGAATGCCGCACGCAGCAGCTTGCCGTCGCGGAGTTCGCCGACTTTGTAAAGACTCTCAGCCGCATGAATCCGGCCGTTGGATTGCTCATCGGCCAGAGTGTTGAACAGTACGTCGAGAGGCTCGCGCTGACCGGTCCGCACGATCTCGCGAGCTAATCCACAGCGCCGCTGATGATCGGCCTCCTTCGGCAGTCGCTCCTTGAGCAACGCGACGACTTCGGCTCCTTGCCCTGCCAGTGTCAGCGCTTCGGCCGCGTGCATCGCCGGCCAGAAGTTCTCTGGCTTGTCGGCGATGCTCTTCAATCCTCGCTGCACAACGTCGAGACACCGCTCTCGCAGTTCCGGAGTCAACTTGATGACCGCCTTGCGGTCGAGGTTGTCGGCGCGAAGGGCGATGTGCGATCCAAGAACGACGACGCAAAAAGCGAGCACAAAGTGGCGATTCATGAAATCCCCCGATCAGCAAACAACTCTGCTCCGTTGTTGAGGAACACGTCCTCGACTTGTTCATCGCTCAAGCCGCAACCGAAGGCGGCGACTTTGAGTGTCCGCAGCGATTCGAGGCCGACGAGCGTGAACTGCACGTTGGCGTAGGCCGCGTCGAGCTTCGTGTTGTCCGGCGTGAGCCACAAGAAATTGTCACCCAGCCCGACGCAGCGGCCGCGAATGTGCGAGACCGGAAAGTCCGAGCCGTACATCAACTGGCGATGCCCCATGACTCGGATGATGGCCTCGTAGCCTCCGCTGTCGGTCACGGCGGACGTGTCGAACCAAACGTTGTCCAACCCGCGCAACGATTCGATGCCGAGCATCGTGTGATGCGGATTGAAGCCACGCGCGGCGTGAGCCAGGATCATTCGCGCGTTCGGGTATTTTGTTGCGTACCGCCGCAGCACCTCTTGGTTCGAGGGATCGGCGAGCGCGGAGGATCGCACAATGTGCAGCGTGATCGACAGGCCCAACTCGTGAGCGACTCGCATCTGCTCTTCCGGCAGAAAGCTGGGGATGTGAGCGTCAAAGGTCGGTTTCTCGGTGGCAAACACATGATACGGCTTGAGACCGACGAAGCCGTCACGTTGGACAGTCTCGCGAATGAATTCGGGGTCCATCGCCGGATGGATGAGCATTTGGCCGAGCGCGCCGGGATGCTTCACTTCGCTCGCCAAGAATGAGTTCGCGGCCTTGAAGTCCACGGTCGGCGTCGGAAATCCAAAGGCCAAACCACTGACCTCGCGATCGGGCATGATGTCCGCGATTCGCGCTTGGAATTCCGACCAGCCGACGCTACTCGGCCCCTTCGCACACAGACCGGGTGCCGGGCCGTTGAAATGATTCAGCTCATACAGATGCAGGTGCGAGTCGAACACTCGCGGCGGCACGAACGACGCCAGTTCACGTTCCCAAATCTCGCGGTCTCGGTCGAGTAGTTGCCAGTCCATGCTGTCTCCCTGGAGTGCGGCGGCTTGACGCCGCCCTCCATTCGATCGCGGGCGTTCGCGATCAAATGTTTGAAACCGTCGCCGTGACGATCGAACGCCAAATGAAAGTTCTGCATTCCGTTTGCGAGTCGATCCTCACGGCAATGATTGGTCAATGTTCGGAGTTTAACTCCCGCGATCGAATGGAGGGCGGTGTCGAGCCACCGCACTCCAGGATCAGGTTTTGAGTCCCATTTGCTGATGCTGTTCTTTGACGGCGGTCATGTACCGAGCAAACGCGACTTCGTCTCGCTGGCAACTGATCCCTTTGAAGACCATCGCGAACGCTCGGCGGTTGCGAATCGGCGAGCGGTTGGCGTCGGCTCGGTGGATCGTGTTGCCGTGATGAGCAACGACGTCTCCGGGAGCCAGATGAATGCGAACCTCGGCCTCACGGTCGACGTCGCCGTAGTCGGTGATCCCCTGCGAGAAGCCCAGCACGTTCGAGCGGTTGTGTGGCCGGATCGGCGGCAGGTGTGAGCCGCGAACGTAGCGCAGGCAACCGTTCTCGTCATCGACGTCGTCGAGCGCCATCCAGATCGTCACGACGTTTGGCGGTGCGAGGCAGAAGTAATAGTTGTCTTGATGCGGCGGGGTGACGTGATTCGTCGCCGGCGGTTTGTTGAACCATTCCGGCCCCTCGCAGGCGGCTTCCTCGCCGACGAGTGCCTCGGCCAGTGCCTTCCAGGCCGGATGCCGGACGTAATCGCGAAAGAACGCGTCCTGCTGCATGTGCTGCATCTGCTTGAGCGTTTCCGGCCGCGACTTGTCATCGAAGAAGGCATCCGCATCGGGCAGCGTCGGCACGACCTCGCGAATGTAGCGCTCAAGTTCTCGACGCAGTTCGGCGAACTCGTCGGAGGCGAGCAATTGGCGGACGATGACAAATCCGTCCCGGTCGTAGGCGTCTTTGGGTGGCATGGCAATAACTCTCTTGATTTGTCCGGCCGATCGCCGTGAGCCGATTGCCGACAGCCGCGATACCGTTTTTCGTGATTCCTAAAAACGGTATCACGGCTGTCGGCTGACGGCGATCGGCTGACGGCCGGTCAGGATTCGGATTTGATTTCCTCTTTGCTCACGATCTCGCGCCAGGTGAATTTGAGACCGGAGTGTTCTCCGCCTCGCTCGACAATCCAGCCCAAGATCCAGGCAATCGACAAGCTCGTCAAGCAGGGGGCGGCGATGGCCAGGAGAAACGTCGGAGCCTGCTCTTTGGGAACGCCGCGAATCTCTGGCCACCAACTCCAGCAGATGGAAACGACGAAGCCGCACAGCACGGCCGGGATCGCCGATCGCGCCGTGCAGCGGCGGAAGAACATGCCGATGATGAACAGCGACGACAGCGGTCCGACGAACATGTTGAAGAACTTGGGCATCATGCCGACGATCGTCTCGCCGATCGCCTGCACTTTGAACGCCACGAAGTAAGCGTTCGCCGTGACCGCGATCGTGATGACGATGCTCATTACGCGAGCGAACGTCAGGTCGCTCAGAATTCGTGGCCGGCCGCGTCGCAAGCGAGGCACAATGTCATTCGCGGCCACGGCCGTGATGGCGTTCACGCCGGACTCCAGCGTTTGAATCGCGTCGCACAAGAACGCCGAGATGATCAGCCCCGCGAAACCGGCGGGGAGCTGATTCCCTAAGAAGTGCGGGAAGAGCTTGTCCGCTCCTTTGACTGCGGTCAGTCCGCCGGGAACTTGATCCGCGTGCTTCAGGTAGTACGCCAGCAACGCCAGGCCGCACAGCGACAGCAGCGTGGCCATCGTCAGATCGACGAGGAAGTTGACGAAGTAACTCTTCCGAGCGTTCTTCAGCGACGACACCGAAAAGTACCGTTGCAGCACGACCTGATCCGAGCCGTGCGTGCAGATATTCCAGAAGAAGTGATTGACCAACGCAAAGACGATGGTCGTGCGCACTGTGATGTCCCAGCTAAACACCGGCGGCAGATTGTTTCGGCCCTCGGTGTTCGCGGCAGTCCTCCACCAGTCGACGGGACCAGTGCCGTCCACGGCGGCCACATAGCCGATCGCCAACAGCACTCCGGCCAGCAGCAGCAGGCACTGCAAGACGTCGGTCCAAATCATCGCCTGGATGCCGCCGACCGCCGTGTAGATCGCGGCAATGATCCCCACGAGTCCGATCCACCAATAAATGTCCTCCCCCGGAAGCCAGGCGAAGTCCGGTCCTTTGACCCGGTCCAGCGCCATCGAGGCGGCGTAAATCACCATGCTCATCCAACCCAGCCGCAGCAGCACGAACAGCGATGCGCCGATCAGTCGCACCGGATAATTGAATCGGAGTTCGAGGTACTCGTAGGCGCTGGTCAGTCTCAGCCGCATGAAGAACGGAATCCACAGCAGCATGATCACGGCCATGCTCAGCGGAGCCGCGAGAATTCCCAGGAAGACTCCCATGCCGTTCTTGATCATCTCGCCCGGCATTCCCAGGTACGACAGCGTCGAAAACAGCGTCGCGAGAATGCTCAGCCCGACCGCGAACCACGGCATCCGCCGACCGCCGACGAAAAAGTCATCGACGTCCTTCTGCTTGCGGCCGAACCACAGGGCGATGCCGAACGTCAGCGCGAAGTAGAACGTGATCGCCGCAAAGTCGGGCCATTCGAGACCGGCGTTCAAGGAGAGTTGCGATTCGGGCACGGGGGAAAGCTCCAATTTCCAAATCTCAATGTCCAATCAATGACCAATTCCCAATGTCCAATTTCAAACGAACTGACTCCCATTGGGATTTGGAGTTTGGGAATTCATTGGTCATTGGAATTTGGACCTTGGTCATTTCGCCCCAGCCTATCGCACCAATCTCCGAAACGCATCTTGCTGGCGGGGGCATTCCAGAAACGATTCCGCGTCTCCGCTGTCGATCGCTCGGCGGATGATCTCGAAGACCTCGCGAGCCGCCGCCGCCGTCTGTTCCAACTCCGCCGACCCTTGAGCCGCGTTGAGGTAGAAGCTAGCGTAACCGTGGCAGCCGCGCTTCGCCATCTCCTGAATGAACAGCGTCGCCAAGACCGGCTTCAGATCGGGCGAGGCCGACCCGAATTCCAGATGCGGATGCACGGCCAAGCCGGAGCATGTCACATCGAGACCAGTCTCTCGCGCGACGGCATCGAGTCGCGATTGCAGCTCGCGACCGAACGACCACAGTCCTTCTGAAATGTCGCGGCGACGCAGTTCGCGGATCGTCGTCAGTGAGGCGACCATGCCGATCGGATCGGACCAGTAGGTGCTGGAGATAAACATCCTCGCGGCCGACTCCATCACGCTGCGGCGACCGACCACCGCACCCATCGGATACCCGTTCGAGATCGACTTCGCGAAGACCGCCATGTCGGGCGTCACGCCCACGAACCCCTGAGCCGCCTGCATTCCGAATCGAAACCCGGACGAGACTTCATCGAAGATCAACACGATGCCGCGCTCGTCGCACAGCTTGCGAACGCCGGCGAGATATCCATCGGCCGGACGCTCCGAACGGAGCGGTTCCATGATGATCGCAGCGACTTCGCCCTTGTGGTCATCGAGCAACTGCCCCAGCGCCGCGAGATCGCCAAACGGAAATGGCAACGCAGTCCCGGCCAGTGCCTTGGGCACACCGATCGGTTCGATGCCGGGAAACAAATGCGAGTTCAGGCTTTCCTCGGCCACGAGGTTCGCCGCCAAGTACCAGTCGTGCCAGCCGTGATAGCCGCAGAACAGCACCTTGTCCCGCCCAGTCGCACCACGAGCGATCCGCACCGCAATCGCGCATGCCTCGCCGCCACACTTGGCGTAGCGGACCATCTCGGCACACGGGACCGTGCGACACAGTTCCTCGGCAAGTTCGAGTTCCACCGCACTGCTGATCGAAGTCGCGACACCTTTGCCGATCTGTTCGCGCACGGCGTCGTCCACGACCGGATCGCAGTAACCGAGAATAATCGCACCGATGCCGCTGACCCAATCGATGTACTCGTTCCCATCGACATCCCAAATCCGTGAACCCTTGGCTCGCGCGGCGTACACCGGCGACACGCCGTTCGCGTATTTCGTCGGGCGGCGGCTGAGGAGTTGCGTTCCTCCGGGAATGAGCTCGTTGGCTCGTCGATAGAGATTGTAGGATTTTTCAACGCGGTGCATGACAGTCCTTTGGGAGTGCGGTGTGTCAGCACCGCGCTTCTCCGCGTAGAGGGACAATTATTTTGGGGACATGGATGGGCTCGAAATCGAATCACGCAAACAGAACCCACCGTCCACGACCAGCGACGTGCCAGTGATGTAGTCGGCGTCATCCGAACACAAGAACGTCGCCGCCCGGCCGATGTCGGATGGCGTGCCGATCCGGCCCCACGGCAGTTTGGCTCCTTCTTCCGCGAGCATCGCGTCGCCGAAGGTTTCGTGTTCGCCCGGCGTGTCGATCCAGCCCGGCTCGATGACGTTGACGTTGATGCGATGCTGAATCAGTTCGGCGGCGATCGTGAAGGCCATGTGATTCAAGCCGCTCTTCGCCGCGTTGTAGGCGACCGCTCGAGCATACGGCCGTCGCGAGTGGACGCTGGAAATGAACAGGATCTTTCCGCCGCCGCCCCGATCGACCATGTGCCGAGCGACGAATTGGCTCATGTGAAACCCGGCGGTCAGCGTTCCGCGGATCGTCTTGTCGAAGATCTCCGGGTCGTAATCGAGAAAGTCTCCGCGCCGCGAAAATGCTGGATTGCTGACCAGAATGTCGATTCGTCCGAACGCCGCAATCGCTCGCCGCACGATGTCTTCGCACGAGGATCTCTCGAACGAATCGCCGTCAACGAGCACCGCACGGCGCCCGAGCGATTCAATCTCGGCAATCAGTGAAGCTGTGTTCTCGGACGGCTGCCTGTCATTGATCGCAACGTCGGCCCCGGCGCGAGCCAATTCCAAAGCGCAACCGCGGCCGATCCCGCGAGCGGCTCCAGTGACGAGGGCGACTCGGCCGGAAATTTTGAGAAAGTGCGACACGTTCGGTTTGGCAGATTCAGGCATGATGACATCAACGTAGCCCGCTCGGTCCGCAAGCGGAATGCTCAGCAGACGATGTTTCACAAACGAACGCGCAGTCCGTCGTAGGCCAACTCGACCCCGGCCGGCAGTCGCGCATTTGTGGCTTCGTAGTCGAGCTTGTGCGACACATGCGTGAAGAAGGCTCGGCGCGGACGGACTCGTTCAACGACCTCCAAACTTTGAGCGATGCCGAAGTGCGTCGGATGCGGGTTGTCTTGCAGTGCGTCGAGGATCAATACGTCCAATCCTTCGAGCAGCGGCCAACTTTCATCGGGAATGTGGCTGACATCGGTGCAGAACGCGACGTCGTTGATCCGAAAGCCCAAGACCGGAAGCCGGCCGTGCAGCAGGCGGATCGGCTGCACGCGCTGGCCGAGCACGTCGAACGGGTCGAGGCCGATGCGGACGAACTCCAGCTTGGGAATTGCGCCGGGATGCAGATCTTGGTGCGGAATCTCGAAGGCGTAGCCAAACGACGAACGAAGCTGCCGTTCGACCGGCTCTTCGCAAAACAGCGGAATTGGGCGTGACAACTTCCAACCGCTGGTCCGCAGATCGTCGAGCCCAAAAATGTGATCGGCATGCGCGTGCGTGAAGACCGCTGCCTCCACCAGACGCACACGCTCACGCACCAATTGCAGGCGAAGTTCGGGCGGAGTGTCGATGACAAACGTGCCACGGGGGGTGTTGATCGCGACTCCGGTGCGCGTCCGATGATTCTTCGGATTCGACGACGTGCAGACCGCACAATCGCAACCGATCATCGGCACACCGACGCTGGTACCGGTACCGAGCAAAATCAATTCGCCGCGTGAAGAGTCAGGTTCAGACATTGGATCTCGTGGGATTACGGTTGGGGCGCGATCAACAGCTTCCGCAAGCTTTGCAGGTCAGATTGCAAGCGCTCAACCGGCTGAGCGGCGAAGTCGCGAGGGCTGCGAAGACCGGGTTGGAAGTTCAGCGTTTCATTCATCGAGTCGAGCACGGTCTGCAACTGACGGTCGCGTTCTTTGTCTGTTTCCGTGGACGAACCGCGAGCGGCGATGATCGCATTCTGCAACGCATTCAACGACAGAAACAATTGCGTCGCCGAGTCCCAATCGTGACGGACGAGTCGCGGACCATCGTCTGCGACCAGAGAGAGCCTCAAGGCCGTGAGCGACTTGAGGGACAGGACGTCCTTGGCAGCATCCGCCTGATTGATTCGCTCGGCAGCGATTCGCTGTGTCTGCGCGGCGGCGGTGGCATCGCGAGCAATTGCATCGGCGGGCGGAAGCGGCGTTGCGAAGTGCAGCCGAATTTTCGCGAGCGTGGGGTCGGGAAGTTGGACCGCTGGCCCGAACTGCTGTCGTGCGGATGGCTCCAGCAACGCATACGGCCACACATTCCAACCGAACGAAACGCGCGGTCGTTTTGACTCGTCTTTGGACTGCCACCAACTTGCAGACTGCAAATCGTGGTGACACGCGAAGCAGTTCCACTCGGCGAGTTCCGGCCACTTCGCGGGTTCTCGTTTGGCAAGCTCTGCCCGCTGGCTGAGCAGCTCCAACGATCGCTGAGCGGTGACGACTTGCCCAACCGCCCACAGCTTGGCCTCGAAGACGGAGCCGGTCGCTGACTCAACGCTTGGATGCCGTTTCGCGTCGGCCTCATCCGGCCAGTGCTTCGGCCAGTTGGCGTGGAACGTGGATAGCTCAAAAAACAAACGCGGATGTCCGGCGGCAATCAGATCGTGATTGACGTCTCGGCCGGGTCCGCCGACATGGCAATCGGCACAGACGTTGGCTCGCGTGAGCACGTCGGTCAGATCACGATATCCGCGCCGGCGTTTGTCTTCGGTCGAGCGGGGCTTCCAATCGGTGCGGACATGCTCGGTCAGCCAGTGTTCGGCGGGTCCGTGGCATTGCTCGCAATCGACGCCGGCGAGTGGTGCTCGGCCGGAGATCGAACTCCATTTAGAGTCGGAGCTGGTGGCGGGCGAGTGGCAGTTCAAACAGACGGCGGACTCGTGAGCCGGCTTCGGCAGCTTGAGTTGCTGGGCCATCTGCCGCGAGAGGTCGTTTCGCAACACCGAATAGGCTCGCGAGTGCGGATCGCGCGCGGACCAGATTGGGAACTCGGCCCCGACGAATTTGTGGCCGGCCAGGCCGCCGTGACACGCGGCGGTCGCACAGGATGAACTGCCGACAAGCTTGGGTGGTGCGTCCTCGGCAATCGCGCTTTGGTTGCCGAAGGTAGCCAGAATGCAAAGTGCAGAGTGCAAAGTGCAGAGTGCAAAGTGCATGGCTCTCGCAACTTTCTCGTTCGCATTTCGCACTTTGCACTTTGCACTCTGCACTTTGCACTCCCTCTCACGGAGCGAACGGGCCGTTCCATTTGTCTTTCGCCGGGTCATGATAAACGTGGCATTCGATGCACGACGTGCGAGCGCCGCGGTTCACGTGGGAGAGCAGCTCTTTCAGGGACTCGGTCGGCGGTGACTGCGGCGATCCGGTGCTGGCTGGGGCATTGCTCTTGATGCCATCGATCCACCCGACGGGATATCTTGCGTGGCAGGCGCGGCAAATGTCGATGGACGGGATCAGCACGTCTCCCGTGTTCTTGCTCTGAGCGACACCGGCGTGGCACGCGGTGCAACTCAGCAGGCGATGTGGTTCGTGGTGGAACTGACTGTGTGACAGCCAGCGCGAAGGGATGTTGGTCGGAACAATTTTCCAATCGGCGATCGCTGTCACGGATTTCAAAGCGGCCGGCTCGACCTCGTGGCAGTAGCGGCAGCCGCCGGTGGCTTCGTAGCCAAATTGGCTGTGTCGATGCTGCTGAGCAATCTGCTCGGCTTGCGTGACGTCGTCGAGGACGGTCTTGGCCTGAACTTTCGAGAGACGTTGGAAGTCGCGGTGGCCGGGGAGCGGACGGGGTGGTGAGTCGACTTGCTCATCGTCCCTCGCCCGGGGGGAGAGGGTGTTGTTCGGGGCCGAGTCCGATTTGGGCGCGAGTACTTTGAGCGTGTAGGTTTCTGTGAGGAATCCGCGCACGATGTCGGGAGTCTGGTGCGGTACGGCTTGGCCGGGGAAGCGATCGTGGTCGAAGAGCAGCGGGTGGCATTCGCGGCAATGTCGTTCGAACGCGATCGGCTTGAGGAATCGACCTTCGTGGTCTGGTTCGTGACAGACTTCGCAACTGTGTGAGAGGTCGGTGAACTTGCGATCCTTGCCGATCAGGCCGTGAATCAATTTGCCGTCGGCGTCGTATTCCGCTTTGAGATGCACGGCGTGGTTGAATCGGATGCGGCCTCGGTCTTGCCAGCGCGGAGCCGTGTCGCCAGGACGCTGGAAATTCTCGATCGCGCGATTGGCTCCGTGTTTGGCGTGCGGCGGAGGAACTGTTGCGGCGTCCTTCGTCAGCGTCTTGAGCAGAAAGTCGGGGTGTCCGTCGAGTTGATCGAAACGGGTAACCTGTTTAGCGAAGACTTCGCTCGGGCCGTGAGTCGTCTTCAACTCCGTGTGGCAGGCGATGCAATGCCGGCTGCTCGGTTTGGTCAGCATCTCGGCTCCTTCGTGCTCCTGATGGCAGGCCGCGCACGAGATGTCTCGATGAGCCGGAATCTGATTCGCGTGATGTTCGCCGACACGGTGGCAGGTCACGCACTTCTTGTTGTCGATCGAATGGGCATCGTCGGAGAAGGAAACCAGCCGTTGCAGCGGAGTCCACGTCGTGTGACAGCGCCAGCATTCGTTCTCAAACAGCCGATGTGGGAAGGTGACGTCGCCAGCCTGATAGATCTGGTGCTCGCCCTGAAGGTGCTGCAACGAGAGCCACATCAGCGAGCCGACTCCCGCCCACAATGCCAGCCACCACGCCGTGCGTCGCAGCCGATTCGGCTGTCGATGCACGTTGATGTCCACTCGACTGGAAAGTTCGCGGCTGGAACGCTGCATGACGACGCTCAGGGGTTAGGGTCCACGGACCACTCATCTTCCAAACGGGACCACGCGCAGTGACACGATGACGTGCGCGACGAACAGAACCAACATCGCAATCGACGGAGGAATGTGCAGGATCAGCCACCAGTACAGCCAGCGGTGTAGCCGCAATTGCGTGTTGAACTGCCGACGTTCCTCGCACAGAGATTCCAGTTCTCGAAGAGTGTCGTGCAATTCGGCCGGCAGATCGGAATGCAACTGTGCGAATTGTCGCCGAGCGGAGATGCCGTCATCCAACCGATGCTGCGGCGATCGGCCACTGCTCAAGAACGGTCGGACGACGCGAACGTGAAAGTCACGGAGTTCGGCCAACAGCGCCGGAGGAATCGGCACGTGGGGCTTCGCCTGTGGTTTCAAAGGAGCGACCGCGACAGGTTTTTCTTGAGATTTGAGATTTGAGATTTGAGATTTGAGATTTGTTGGAGACACCGCCTTGTCGACAGCGGGTGATTCCGACGCGACCGGCTTTTCGACGGTGAGTGGCTTGTGAGTCTCGGTCGATTTGTCGGTTGAAGAGCCTTTCGCGGCGGCGAGCTTCGCCTGCATTTGTTCGAGCGGAGACAGTTTCTTTTCGGCAACGGGGGTCGTTGCTTCGGCCGCTGTTGCGGAGGCGAGCGGGGGATGTAAATCCCCCGAGTCTGTTGCGGCGGCTATAGACACCGCCTCGGTCGTGGCAATCGTAGAACTAGCCTCTTCCACAAGCGGAGCCGCAGTCACCGCAACAGATGTGGCCGCTGACTTCGCAGCCATCTTGGCCCGCATCTGTTCAATGGGCGACAGCTTCTTTTCAACAGCAGACGCCGCCGAATCGACCGCCGGTGCGGAGGGGACGGCGATGGTCTCGGTCGCCTGTTTCGCGGCGGCCTTCGCGCGCATTTGTTCGAGGGGCGAGAGTTTCTTTTCCGTTTCGGCGGCAGCAGGAGCACCCGGATTCGCAGTGACCGGCGCTGCAGGCTCTCCGCCGACGGCTTTCGCGGCGGCTTTTTCTCGCATCAATTCGAGCGGCGATTTTGGCTTCGCGGACTGCGGAGATTCTGTTGCAGTCGCGGTTGGTGGACTCGAAGGGGTGTTGGCTTCAGTGCCCTCACCCGGCCTTCGGCCACCCTCTCCCGGGGGGAGAGGGACGGCGTTCGGGGGCGTGGGTTTTGTGGCGATGATTTCGGCGGGGGCGTGAGCGGTTGGTTTCTTGGCGTCCGCTTCTGGCAGAGTGACGTTGGCGTAGACCTTGGCCAATTCCTTCGGGAAGTCGGACTCGCGTTTGAGCACGCGCTGCTGCTTGAGGACTTCTTCGGCGAACGGTTTGAGCGGTTCGTAGTCGACGTCGAGCACTCCGGTGATTTTGGCGACGAGTTGATCCGCTCGGAACTGCATCGTCTGCGACAGGAACGGAATCTGAGCGACCATCGTTTCCAGCGGCACGCGAGTCGTGAGCAATCGGGGAATGACCTGTTGCAAAATGACGCCAGCAAATCCCGTCAGCACAACGAGGCCGAACGAAATCCACAGCAGATTTTCCAGCAGCCCGCCCCAGCCGAAGCCGGCATGAAACAGAATCAGCACGAAGCCGAGAGTCCCCAGCCACAGATGCCCGCGAAGCCAAAACTGAGCCGAGCCGACTCGCCAAGTCGGCAGTCGTTTGCGCACGGCCAACAGCGCCGCGAAGATCATGAGCAGCGAACCGCCGATGCCGAAGATCAACCCCAGCACGCTGCCACCGGTCGGGCCGTGCATCGACTGTTTCGACATGGCCCAATATGCGGATGCCGCGGTGGCCACGACCAGCGAACTTCCGAAAAACCACGGTTTGTGCGTCCGATCAATCAGCACGCGATTTCCTCCCGCTCAGGAAGAAATCTTGGGCGTGGACGCGGATCGCAGCGTCGTGCGGGCAAGCATAGACGCACGACGGTGACTGGCTGGGGAGCGAGCTGCACAGGTCGCAGACCACCGCTTGCTCGGTGATCGACTTGATCTCGGACTCGGCACCGAGCGCTTGGCGGGCCTGATCGCTCAGCTCGACCGGATTGGTCAGCGGGCTCATCTGAATCGAGCCGTAGGGACACTGGTCGGCACACATGCCGCAACCGATGCACCAGTTCTCGATGACGATCTCCCCTTTGTCGCCGCGATTGATCGATCCAACCGGACAGCCAATCATGCAGACCGGGTCGAGACACGAACGGCAACTGATCGGCACCAAGTAGTTCTCGAAACGAGGCCCGTCGAGAAACAGCCGCGTGCGGCCGTCGTCGTGAGCCGCCACGCAGGCCTCGACGCACTGGTTGCAGCGCGTGCAACGGTCGAGGTCGATCAGCATGAGCTTCTGACCTTGAATCAGTCCCAACTGCTCGAATTCCGGAGACTGCGATTGTGCGGACAGGAATGATGAGGCGTCGGTCTTCGTCTGTTGGACCGACCGCTGCTGCCGCTGAGCGATGACGGCGTCCACTTTCGCTTTGAGTTTCGGCGACGCCGCGACCAATTCTTGAAACGCCGCCTTGCTGATCTTCACCAACTCGACACGCGACGGGACCGCTCCCGTGCGCGAATCCGGGACGCGCTGATTGGCTCCGCCGTCGGGATGGTCGTAGGCATAAACCGTCGCGCTGCGCGATTCGTTGGCGATGACGCCCATCTCGCCGAAGTAATCGCCTCGGCCTAGATAGCTGAGCGTGCGACGCGGCCCGGCCGTCGCCGCGCGACGCGGCATGTTCGCGAAGACGAACTCCAGCAGCAGCCGATGAAACGTGCGAGCTTCGAGGTCCGACCACTTCTTCGGATCGTCCGCGAAGTCACTCATTGCCAGCGTGACGGTCACGCTGTCGATCGCAATCGCGACATCAGTTGTCGTCTTGCCGAATTGCGAGTGCAGTTCTCCTCGAAAGATGAATTCGTTCAAGCCGGCAAGGAGTGTGGCTTGATCGGCTTCGCTGGCTGATTTCGCGGCAACGATCCGACCGGCGGCCTCACGAGTTGACGACGACAGAGCCGCAGCGACCTTCGATGTCAAATTTGAGATTTGAGATTTCAGATCGCCGATCTCGGCCGCTAAACCGGTCCATTGCGTTGCCGAAAACTCGGCCGCGCGAGCCTGCGTCCAGGCGTTGGCGACGACTTTCACCAGACCACTACGGATGACGTAAAACGCCTCGGACGAGTCCAATTGCTCGAAGATCAAGCCGCCGGTCGGGACTTCCGTCAGCTCAATCGCGTCGCGCAGCTTGGCAAATTCGGCATCGCTCAGTTCCTCAAAAAGCGACAACCGGCGGATGTGATTTTCCAGCACGCGCTGTTTGTAAACTGCATCCATCCGCTCTTTGTAAGTCGGGTCGCTGTGCAACATGTCGAGCACGTTGCGGAGCATCTCCAGCATGTAGCACTCTTGGTCGGCGGCGACCGTTGCGGAACGGGGTGCGCGATTGATGCAACTCATCTCGCCGAACAGATCCCCCTCGTGCAGCGGAGCCATCTTGGTGGCAACATTGACATCGGCTCCGTCGATGGCAATCCACTTGGGCAACTTGCGAGCCAATCTTCGGCCGGTCAACCAGCGCGCCGCTCGCTGCCACAACGACCGGCGCACCGCGCTCCCTTCCAAATTCACCAACAGGTGCGCGGTCGCGCGTTGCCTCAGCGAGAGATTACTCCTGTTTTCCGACTGCTCCAATTCTTCCGCGAGCGGCCGCAGACGTTGGACCTCGCGAAGATATTCGTTCTCGCGCTCCCACAGATCGTTTTTGGTCAGCCGAGCGAACTGCGGATGCAACTCCTCACGCGAACGTCCCGCCGCTCGATCCTCCAGCTCTTTGCGAATCACTTTGATCTGCACTTCGCGCAAACTTAGCACGTCGCGCGTCGTGAGAATCGTGAAGGCGGTCGCGCCGGCGGCTCCTTGCTCACAGAGCACTCTTCCCGGAGGACATTTCCGCAGCAGCGTCGAACCGGGAAACTTCTCGAACGAGGGAGCTTTCTTCAGCGACTCGAAGATCGACAGGACTTCCAGCTCCTTGCCCGTCAGCAATTCATCTTCAGGACCGATGGCAGCGGCAACCTGCTCGAACTCGGCCGGAATGTTGGTGACGATTTTCGCCATCGGGTGTTTTTCGTTTTGCGTCCTGAGAACGTCGGCGACGAGAAATTTGACGGCAGAAAGGTATGCCCGCGCGGCATCCGTGTGAAGCAACGACAGCGACAGAGTATGAGACTTGGAGGACGGCCGGCAAACCGCATGACGTCGGCGTCGCGGAGAGAATAACCAATCTCCAAAACCCAATGCCCAAGCTCAAATGTCCAAATGTTCGACGGTGACTCGATGCGTCATTGGGATTTGGGCAGTGGGGATTTCCCGGAAATGTCCTCGTCAGGAGTCGAACCTGATCCTCGACCTTCGCAGAGTCGCGTGCGATCCCCCACA
Source organism: Candidatus Kuenenia stuttgartensis (assembly GCA_945904015.1). Lineage (GTDB taxonomy): Bacteria > Planctomycetota > Planctomycetia > Planctomycetales > Planctomycetaceae > SXKJ01. Next base: position 21,966 of record CAMDPK010000106.1, read on the forward strand.
CTCCGAGGACAAGTCTCAGAAGGCAGAATGCAGTCGGCAGAAGGCAGTGAACAATGACACTGCGGTTCACTGCCTTTTGCTTTCTGCCGACTGCCTTCTCTTCCTTCACTACCCCGCCTGGGAATCGAACCCAGTCCGACGGATTAAAAGTCCGCTATGCCGACCATCACACCGGCGAGGTGCTGCGTGATCTCAAAATGCAGATTTCAAATTTGAGATTTCAAAAGTCCGAAATGCCCCACCAAGGAATCGAACCTCGTCTGACAGCTTCGAACACTGTCGTGCGTCCATCACACTCGCAGGGCCAGAACGGAAATCCAAAGTTCTAAAACCAAATGTCCAATGAATGACCAAGGTCCAAGTTCCAAATCCCCAAAGGCCGCACGCCAACCTTTGTGGTTTGGGATTTGGCTTTTGGGATTTCATTGGACATTGGGTTTTGGCAATTGGGGTTTCCTCCCTCAGAGCCGACGGCAGGATTCGCACCTGTATCCGCTGGTTTACGAAACCAGTGCCTTCTAATCGGCCACGCCGGCATGTCTGATGTCTGTGCCAATTGCTCCACCAAGGAATCGAACCTTGTCTCTCGGTTTAGAAGACCGAGGTGCGTCCGGCACACTCGCAGAGCGGGCTTATTGATGAATGTCCTCGCCAGGAGTCGAACCTGGTCCGCGACCTTCGGAGGGTCGAATGCGGTCCGTCACACTCCGAGGACAACACAGGAAGGCAGAAGGCAGAATGTGCGGCCACACGTCCTTCTGCCTTTTGCCTTTTGCAATCTGCCTTCTTCCTCCCAAAGCCCTGCCGAGGAATCGAACCCCGTTCCGCTGTTTACAGGACAGCCATGTCACCATCACACCCGCAGGGCAACTTGCTTTTCTGACCTCTGACTCCTGATCTCTGACCTCTGTTCCAGTGCCTCGCCTGGGAATTGAACCCAGTCCAACGGATTAAGAGTCCGCTATGCCAACCGTTACACCCGCAAGGCAATTATCTCGCAGCGCACGCGGCTCGCGTGCGAGCGACGGCGTGAGGATTCGAACCCCATCGAGCGGTTTTGGAGGCCGCTTGCTCTCCCAGGAGCACACCGCCGAAACGGAATGCGGAAGTCGGAACTCGGAGGGCGGAATGAAGGCGGTCTAAAACCACCTTCCGCATTCCGCCCTCGCACTTCCGAATTACTTCGCCAGCTCGACGCTCCAGTACGCCTCGCTGAGGAACCGCGACCAGCTCTCAATGCGAACCTCCGGCGAAGCGTAGAACGCGCGCCACGCCGGTTGAGCCGGCTTGTGCTTCAAGCGCAAGCCCGCTTGTTCTGGAGTCCGGTTTGACTTGAACGCATTGCACTCCACGCAAGCCAACACGCAGTTCGACCAGCTCGTCACGCCACCCTGCGAACGCGGGATGACGTGGTCGATGGTCAGCTCATCGCTGCCCGGCTGGTCGCCGCAATACTGGCAAGTGAAGTGGTCTCGCTTGAACAAGTTTCGCCGCGAGAACGTCACCGCCTGCCGTGGCAGCCGGTCGTAGTGAGTCAACGTCACGACCTCCGGCACGCGCAGTCGGATGCGGCCCGCTTGAATGAACAGCTCGCCGTCGCGCGGCCGCTGCTCCGACCAGTCCTCCCACGAGTACAACTGAAAGTCGCTCGGATCGACCACGCGAGCCGCTCCGCTGAAGACCTTCACCAGCGCGCGAGCCACGGTGGAAATCGTGATCGGCTGCCAGTTCCGGTTCAGCACCAGAGTCGGTCGAGTGATCGTTGCCACGGACATGATTCGTCATTCCTTCGTCATTGGGTACTTAGTCATTCGTCATTCAAAAAGGGTGTCCGACGGGAGTCGAACCCGTACCTCGGCTGTCACAGAGCCGCGTGCAAATGCCGCTACACAACGGACACATTGGCCGAAGTGGGAGTCGAACCCACAAACACCAGATTCTGAGTCTGGTCGCTATTCCAATTCGCGTACCCGGCCGAAACAAAAACAAATCGCGAGTCCAGGAGTCGCACCTGAAGGACGTGGTTTATCGGACCCCGTTGAGCCTCGCTCACTCGCGCGAATTCAGTGGCCAAGGGGAGATTCGAACTCCCATCTCAGTGGTTTGAGCACCGCGCGTCTGCCAGTTGCGCCACTCGGCCGATCCAACGTAGGCGAGTCGCTCCTGCGACTCGCATTCACAGCGGAAGACAAGGGATTCGAACCCTCATGCCCCGAAGGGCAATCGCGTTAGCACCGCGACCCGGCCAACCGTATCCGGCTACCTTCCGAATGTTTCCCAATCTCAAATCTCAAATCTCAAATTTGAAATCTCGCAGTGGACCCACCGGGAATCGAACCCGGATCGCTTGCTTGCAAGGCAGGCATCCTCCCATTGAACGACAGGCCCAATTTGTTGTCCGCCGCCGAGCAACGCTCAACAGCCAGTGATCCCGGATGGAGTCGAACCACCGTCTCCTGGGTGTAGGCCAGGCGTCGTTGCCGTTGGACGACGGGACCGATTTCTTTGGATTGACCTGAGTGGGACTCGAACCCACACACGTCAGGTTCTCGACCTGACCGCTTTTCCAATTTGCGTACCTGGCCAAGTAGCGGGTCCGGGAGTCGCACCCGGCCTCCGAGGCTTATGAGACCCCGCTGAGCACTGGCTCACCCGCGTCATGCCGTCGCGCACGCGGCTCACGTGCGCGACGATTGGGTCGTGAAGGAATTGAACCTCTCGTCACCACCTCACTTGTTTCACGACAACCGCTTTACAGGCGGCCGTGAGGATCACAACCCGGCTTCCCATTGGAGAGTGTTGGAATCGAACCAACGTCTTCGGTTCTTCAGACCGACGCGATGACCACATCCGCAAACCCTCCGATCAACGTAGCTGTCACGCTCCGCGTGACGAGCCGAACGCTTCACACGTCTCCTTTCGCTCGAATACCTCGTGGGGGATTTGAACCCTCCGTCGCCGGCGTGAAGGGCCGGCATCCTGACCGTTAGACGAACGAGGCGTGTGGCACATGCTCGTGAAATCAGCCGCAGGGCGCTAGCCCCGGTTTTCCACGCACGAACCGGACGCTAGCGCGTGCCGGCTCACCAAGAGGCTTGTGAAGGAATTGAACCTTCCGTCGACCACCTCCCAGTTTTCCGACTGCGGCTTTGCAGACCGCCGGGAGGATCACAAGCCGTGTGTTGTTGGCTTCCACTGGCACGAGTGGGATTCGAACCCACACTCACCGAGGTTTAAGCTCGGCCGCTATTCCCGTTCGCGCATCGTGCCGCATCTCTTCGGATTTTGAGTTTCGGAATTCGGATTTCCTTCGAGAGTCCCCGGTGGGATTCGAACCCACGATCTCGACCGTGGCGGGGTCGCGAGCACTCCGCTGCTCCACGAGGACGTTGGTTTTTCAGTTCACGCTCAAAAAACGGTATCTCGGCGGTCGGCCATCGGCTGTCAGCTTTCGGCCGAACGCCGTCAGCCGTTGGCCGACAGCCGCAATACCGTTTTTCCTGATCAATACCCGCAAGCGTCCTCGATGGGATTTGAACCCACGATCTCCACCGTGACAGGGTGGCGAGCACTCCGAGCTGCTCCGCGAGGACGTAGACCGGACGCCTACGTCCGGTCGGTCGTCCGGACGTAGGCGTCCGAACTACGAGCACGATGCGGAAGCCG
>CAMDPK010000107.1 GCA_945904015.1 Candidatus Kuenenia stuttgartensis
GTCGGGCGAGTCACGCTCGATGCGTGGCTGAAGCCGGAGTCTCGCGGGCAGATCGGCGAGTCGGCGATGTTCTGCATTCAGCCGCAGTGCGAGGTCGCCTACTTCGACTCGTTCGAGCGAGTCGTGACGATCGACAAGCTGACTCGGCCAGCGTACCCGAAGTCGGCGGACGCTCCGATCTGCGGCTGCTTTGGCCTGACCTGCGGCGACATCGAAGCCGACGTCGCCGAAGGCAGCGTCGCTCGCACGCGAGCAGCGGTCGAACGAGCGAAGTCCCCGGACGCTCGCTGCTCAGCGATGTCGGCGAACGGGCAATCGTGCGTCGGCGAGATTCAGCGGTACTACTTCAAGTGCAAAGGGGGAGGGTGAGTGGCGAGTTGAAGACGGAGCACACTGCAATTGCTCGCCACTCGCCACTAACAACTCGCCTCTCTTCCTCACGCCATCTCCCAGCTCTTCCCATCCCACGCAATGACCTGTTCGAGCATCTTCACGACGCCGGCCGAGAACGTCTGAAACAGGTACTCTCCCTTGTCGGCCGTTGCGTGGCGCGGGTTGCCGATGTGGCCGGGGACGGTGCGGTCCTTCGTCGTCCAGCCGCGATAAGCCGGCTCGAACGCGAAGCCGGGGCGGACCTCTTCGAGCTGGGTGACGTCCTTCTTCACCAACTGCGGAGCGAGTCGCATCATCATCGACGTCTCGAATTCGCAGGCGTGACCCATCTGCGTCTGCACCAGATCGGAGCGGCCTTCGTTGGGCTTGGCACTGTCCCAGTAGGTTGCGAACAGCAGCAGCAAGTCGTGTCGATCACGATGCCGCTGTCGAAGCTCGAACGTCGCTTGTCGGCCGGGGATCGTGTTGCCGCCGTGTCCGTTGAGAAAAACGATCCGGCGGAACCCGTGCATCAGCAGGTTCTCGGCCATGTCGTTGAGGAGATCGAGATACACGCGCGGACTGGCCGACATCGTCCCCTGAAAGTCCATGTGATGATGCGAGTTCCCCAACCACATCAGCGGAGCGACCAGAGTTCGCTGGCCCATCGTCTCGTTGACACGCCGCACGATTTCGCCGAGCAACATGCTGTCGACGAAGATCGGCAAGTGATGCCCGTGTTGCTCGATCGCCGCGACCGGGACAAGCACCGGCAGATCGCGTGACAAATTTCCGACTTCCGGCCAGCTCAGTTCTTGCAGCAGCATTGCGAGTCCCTTTGGTTTGATGATTTTCGGAGTCGTGCTGTGTCACGTCTTGTTGTTCGGGTTCAGTCAATCAGCCGGAACGCGCTAGCGTCCGGTTCGAACCGGGGCTAGCGCCCGGCGGCTGATGGCCTCAACTCGAATTTTCAGTGGTGACACTGGAGTCGTGTGGGTCGAAGTGGATGATTCATTTGCAGCCCCATCGTTCTGCCCCCATGATTCTGCCAGATCGTCCTGAAAGAATCATGTCCGCCGAACCAGGAGAAAAACGATGCGACCATTCTGGCTCTTTCTGAACGCGGCATTTCTGAGTTTCGTGTGCTCGTTTGCAATGGCTGACGAGCTGCGTCCCGTGCGGATCGCGAAGCCGGTTGGCGGGCATATTCATCCGGCGGCTTGCGTCAGTCCGAAGGGGACGATCGTCGTCACCTACGGCCAAATCAATCACCGAGACCTGAGAATCTCGCGATCGACGGACGGCGGGCACACCTGGACCGAGCCGACTCCGTTCGAGCACACGATCAAGAAGACGTACTACCCCGGTTCACTGACGACGCTCCGCGACGGCCGATTGATGCATGCCTGGAATCGCTGGAGCAGCGAGACCAACGAACTCGAACCTCGCTCGGTGCTGTACTCGCTGTCCGAAGACGACGGCGTGACGTGGAGCGAACCAAAACCGCTCCCACGCACCGAAAACGTGATGAGCGTGATTCGTCACCCGATCGTCGAACTCGAAACCAATCGTTGGCTAGTTCCGCTGAGCGATCGGACATTTCTCTTCGATCCGGCAACCGACAAGAGCGAGCCGTTTGGCGACGGTCGCTTGCACGGTCTCGTTCCGATGGTGCGAACGCCCAGGGGAACGTTCATCAGCGGCGCGGGCTTGCGCTCGACCGACGACGGCAAGACTTGGAAAGACATCGAGAAGTTTCCGAACCTCAAGGAGCAAGGCTGGCGGCACGAGATGGTCTGCCTGTCGAACGGCTGGTTGTTGGCATCGGAGATTCTCGGCCCGGGCGTCGGCGGCGAACGGATTCGATACGTCATCTCGCGCGACGATGGCCTCACTTGGAACGACACCTTCGAGTACCACAATCCCGGTCGTCCGATCGGTGGCCGAGCCTGCCCGCGCACGGTGGAACTCGATGCGAAGACGATCGGAGTCGTCTTCTACGACGTCAGCGAACAACAAGAGGGCGGCCCCAGTTTGTTCTTTCTCCGCATCCCACTCGCGAGGTTGGCGAAGTAGGTCAGGCTTCCTAGCCTGACCTGAACGGCCAGATCACGTCGAACGTCAATCAGTCAGCCTGGGAAGGCTGACCTACTGGCGATCAACACCTTTCGCTCAGGCATCTGTGGTGTATGATCCGATTGGGAAAAGAAACTGATTCGCCTACGATCGAGGGCCGGACCATCGTGAGACCGCATCAACATCAGACAGGTTGCTCTCGGCGTGAGCTGCTGCAGGTCGGTTCCTCCGGTCTGTTGGGACTCGGTTTGCCGTCGCTGCTGGCGGGACGAGTTCAAGCTGCGGAAGCAGGATCGTCCGCAACAAAACGGACTCCGAAATCGGTGGTGATCGTCTTTCTGACCGGAGCGCCGAGTCATCACGACACGTTCGACATGAAGCTCGATGCTCCGGCCGAGATTCGTGGCGAGTTCCAGCCGATCGCGACGTCGATCCCTGGCTATCAAATCTGCGAACACTTGCCGCAGCTCGCCGCGCGAGCCAACAAGTACGCGGTCGTCCGGTCGCTGTCACACAACGACAACAACCATTTGATGTCCACGCATCACGTCCTGACCGGCGAGAAACAGCCGGGCGGATTCTTCGACAAGGTGGCGTCACGAGACGACTGGCCGTGTTACTCGGCGGGGTTGGCGTTTCTGCGACCACGAGGCGATGGCTTGCCCAGCGGTGTGAACCTGCCGACGTTTCTGCGCGAAGGCCCGCTGACTTGGCCGGGGCAGCACGCGGGGTTGCTGGGGCCGAACTACGATCCCTGGCAAATCACCGGCGACCCCAGCAAGCCGGATTTCCGAGTCGATGCCCTCACGCTCGCTCAGGGGATCGACGTGAATCAGCTAGGCCGTCGGCAAGTGTTGCTCGATGAGGTCAATCGGCAGCAGACGCAGCTCGGCGAAGTCGCGCAGTCGATCCGATTGCAAAAGGATCAGCAGTTGGCGATCTCGATGCTGACCTCCAGTCGGTTGGCTCAGGCGTTTGAACTGCATCGCGAATCCGACGCGGTCCGCAAACGCTACGGCGAGAACACGACCGGGCAGTCGCTGCTGCTCGCTCGGCGATTGATCGAGGCAGGCGTGCCGATCGTGCAGGCGAACATCGGCCGTGTCCAGAATTGGGATAGTCACGGCGACATCTTCCCGACGCTGAAGAATCGACTGCTCCCGCCGCTCGATCAGGGAGTCGCGGCGCTGCTGGACGATTTCGAATCGCGCGGGCTGTTGGAGAATACGCTGGTGATGATGCTCGGCGAGTTCGGCCGGACTCCGAAGATCAACAACACGCGCGGTCGAGATCATTGGGGGCCGTGCTTCTTCGGAGTCTTCGCCGGTGCGGGCGTGCGTGGCGGCCAAGTCATCGGCCGCTCAGACGACACCGGAGCCTATCCGGTCACGCGCGCGTACTCGCCCAACGACGTCGGCGCGACGGTCTATCACCTGCTCGGCATTCCGCCCGAAGTCGAAGTTCGCGACCGACTCAATCGACCGGTGCGTCTCAATCGCGGCGACGTCATCGAGCCGCTCTTCAGCGGTGCAGAAACTTAAAGGCGAGCGGGGGACGTCAGTCCCCCGAGATGTAAGCCGGAATGGACAACGACTCGGGGGACTGACGTCCCCCGCTCGCCTAAAAAAGTCAGATACTTCGTTCATCGCGGCAGGCGAGTTCTTGCAGATTGCCTTGCACAACCGACTGCGGGCAGGACCAGACGTAAAAGAACATCGCCTCGCGGATGGCTCGTTCGGCGGGATGCCCGCTGACGAAGCCGGTCCCTTTGGCTGCGGCCAGAGAACTCTGAGCCAGCCGCGTGACGTATGAGTTCGCCCGCCGCCGAATTTGTTCGGCCGACCACGCACCGGGTTCTCCGCGACTGGCGGCGAATAGCGCGTCTTCCAACATGCGTCCTTCGTCGGCCAGTTGCGAGACAACCGACTCCAAGCTGGGCGTCTGCCGTAGTTCGTCGCGCAATGCTCGTAGAGTTGATCGCGATGTACCCAGCGCCAGAGCGGACGTCGTCAGCGATCCCGTTCCGCCACGGCTGCCGATCTTCAAAACTTCGGGGGCAGGACCGGCGACGATCTGTTCCGGTCGGATCGTCACATCGCGCAATTCGATCGGCCCCGTTTGCGACGCCGTCAGCGCGAGGAATTCCTGCGGCGGAGCGATCGTCAATCTGGGATCGGTGGTCTCGATCGCCGCCAGCAATTGTTCGCCGTTGGAAGCGGTCCCTCCGACGACGATCAACTGAGCTGCGTTCGCGCCAGTGACCCACGGGATATGGCCACTCAGCCGAAAGCCATCGCTGTCCCGTTCGGCAATCACGGCGGGGCCAGGGCCGCGCGAACGCGACGTTGTCAAATGCGAGATGCCTACCGTGGTGAAGCACTCGCCGCGAGCCAGTCGCGGTAGCCACTTCTCTTGCAGGGACTCGCGTCCGCACGTCACCAGTTTCTGCACCGCCGCATTGAACTGCGTGAGAATGAACGCACTCGTCAAACAAGCGTCCGAAAGTTCGAGGTATCCGCCGAGAATCTCCGGCTCATCGAGTTCGCTGCCTCCCCAACGGCGTGGGATCAGCCAGCCGAACACGTCCGCCTCAGCGAGCCGCGCCATCTGTCGAGCGGGCCATTTTCCCGCAGGCACCAGCGCTGCTCGCCATTCGGTCAGTTCCGCCAACATCGTTGCCGGGATCATCGAAACTCCAATTCCGTAGGTCAGCCTTTCCAGGCTGACCCGATTAACATTCGACGCCGCCTTGCCATTTCCCCTCAGACGCGAAAGCCTATCCGACCAGTTTTGAAACTGCATCGAGCACGACAACAACCGTCAACGAGATCGAGCCACACGCAGGAGAGTCCGACATGCCGACGAATGAGTTCTCAGGTAAGACTGTTTTGGTGACGGGCGGCTCGCGCGGCATCGGCCGAGCGACGGCGCTGCGACTGGGAAGCGAAGGCGCGCGGGTCGGAGTCAACTTCGTCACTCGCCGAGACAAAGCCGATGAGGTTGTGCGCGAGATCGCGGCAGCGGGCGGTTCGGCGGTGGCGGTGCAGGCAGACGTGGCCTCGGCCGAGGATGTGCGACGCATGGTCGAGGAAACTCGCGCGGCGTTCGGGCCGATCGACATGCTGGTGCATTCGGCCGGGCTGAGCATTCTCGAACCGGCGGAAAACGTCACTTGGGAAACCTGGCGGCAAATCATGAGCGTGAATCTCGACGGCACGTTTCACGTCATCTACGCCCTGAAGGACGAGATGATCGCTCGCAAGTTCGGGCGGATCGTGCTGCTGTCGTCGATCGCGGCGCTGCGCGAACGCAAGAACCAAGTCCACTACTCGGCGGCCAAGGCCGGAGTCATCGCGATGGCTCGCTGCCTGGCTGAGGCGTGGGCCGAGCACAACATCCGCATCAACACGATCTGCCCCGGCCTGATTGAGACCGAGATGGGCCAATTGATCACTGGCGCTGCGAAGCAGTACGTCATCGACAACACGCCGATGCGCCGACTGGGGACTCCCGATGAGATCGCCTCCGCGATCCGATTTCTGCTCAGCGACGAATCCAGTTTCATGACCGGCCAATCGCTGGTTGTCAGCGGCGGCCGAGTTATGCTGCCGGGTTAGCTTCACGACAGAACACCGCGGCCAGACGAAAGGGTTTGGACGATGACTTGGAATCCATTCGCAGCGCTCGTTTTGGTGACGCTTGTCGGGTGGTCGCTCGACGCCCGTGCTCAAGAGAAGTCGGCCGAGGCGGAGAAGTTCTTTGAATCGAAGGTCCGCCCGCTGTTGGTCGAGAGATGCCACAAATGCCATGCGGGGACGATGATCAAAGGCAAGTTGCGGCTCGATTCGCGTGAGGCTCTGCTGAAGGGGGGCGAGACGGGGCCGGCCGTCGTGGCGGGGAAGCCGGACGAGAGTCGGCTGATGAAGGCGGTACGGCATCAAGACGGTCTGGCGATGCCGCCGAATGGGAAGTTGAACGAGGCTCAGATTGCGGCACTCGCGGAATGGATCAAGGCGGGGGCCGTTTGGCCGGGACCAACGACGGCCGAGCCAAAAGCAACTGCTCCGCAGTTGAGTTCGATCGTGTCGACTCCACCGAACGACGGTGAGTTGGCGAAGTCATTGCAGCTTTGGTTGCGAGCCGATTCGCTGACGCTGAATGACGGCGAGCCGGTGCCTGTCTGGCCGGATCAGAGCGGCCACGGTCGCGACGTCTCGGCGACAAAAGGAGTGCGCGTCGGCGGCTTCGGATTGCCGGCGCGGTTCGTTCGCGAGAGTACGTTGCTCAAGCGGCCCGGCGTGCGTTTTGAAACGGGAACAGGATTGGCGTCGTCGCCGGACAACCCGGTTGAGATTCGTGGCGATGCCGCGCTGACCATCATGCTCGTCATGAACCTGCAACCGCATGAGGCTCAGCCGCCCTACGATGGTGTCCTGGGGATCGGCAATCCGGCGTTTCCAAGCGATCCGGGAAAGCCGCTCGCGGCGCTGGTGCAGATCAACCGTGGCGAGGATCACGCACTGCATTTCGCGGGAGGTTGGAATCACGACGCCTCGCTGGGAAGCGGTTCGTTCAAACCGCATTACGGCAAGCCGATCCTGCTGACGATCACGAAACAGCCCGGCCCGATGCGGTCAACGACGCGGTTGTTCGTGAATGGCGTTGATGCTCGTAGCCACGCTCGCCAGGGCGTGGGCAATGTTGCACCGGACCCACGCTCTGGCGAGCGTGGCTACGAACTGCTCGAGGGCAGCGACGGCGCTCCTGACATCCAGCATCGAACCGACATTGGCGTGTATCTCGGCAAGGCGTTGAGTTGGGCCGGTTCCATTCAAGGCGATCTCGGCGAAGTGCTCGTCTACAACCAAGCGCTCAACGATTCGCAGCGACTCAATGTCGAATGTCATCTGGCCGACAAGTTCGGCCTGCTGTTCAAGCCGCTGCAGGATACGGCACCGCACGCGGTCTTCACGGCGGAAGAAAAAAAATTCTGGGCGTATCAACCGGTCAAGGATTTCGCTCCGCCGAGCGTGAAAAACGAAGGTTGGGTGAAGAACCCGATTGATCGTTTCGTTCTGCGATCACTTGAGGCTGAAGCGGAGACTGGTCGTGGGATAGGCTTCCAGCCTGTCAATTCCAAGAGTAAGTCCGACAGGCTGGAAGCCTATCCCACGGCCGACAAGCTGACGCTGCTGCGCCGAGTCACCTTCGATCTGACCGGCCTCCCGCCGACTCCGGAAGAGGTCGATGCGTTCGTCAACGACGATTCGCCCCAAGCCTACGAAAAGGTCGTGAATCGGTTGCTCGATTCGCCGCACTTCGGCGAGAGGTGGGCACGGCACTGGCTCGACGTCGTGCGCTATGCCGAATCCACCGCGAACGACGCCAACGCGGTGATGCGGTTCGCGTGGCGGTATCGCAACTACGTCATCGACGCCTTCAATCGCGACTTGCCCTACGACCAGTTTCTCATCGAACAACTCGCGGGCGACTTGCTGCCGCCAACCGACTCGATCGAGACGAACACGCGGCGGGTCATCGCGACGGGCTACCTGATGGTCGGCCCGAAGGCACTCGCCGAAACCGACAAGGAGCAATCGCGACTCGACATTGTCGATGATCAAATCGACGTGACCGGGCGGGCGATGCTCGGACTGACCGTCGCGTGTGCCCGCTGCCACGACCACAAGTTCGACGCGATCCGCACGACGGACTACTACGCACTCGCCGGCATTTTCCGTAGCACCGAACCGTTTCAGAACGAAGTCCGCAACGCGACGATGTGGTGGGAATTCCCGGTGCCGCAGGTTGAGGGCAAGGAGCCAATCACGGTGATGGCTCCCAAAGAGTCGGTCCCGCGCAACCTGCGGGTGCATCTGCGCGGCAACCGCTTCACGCTGGGAGCGACTGTGCCGCGCGGCTTCATCCAAATCGTAGATCGGGCTTCCCAGCCCGATTCTTCTGACCAACAAGTCGGGCTGGGAAGCCCGACCTACGAGGGCAGCGGACGGTTGGAACTCGCCCGTTGGATCGGCAGTCCGGCGAACCCGCTGACGGCGCGTGTGATGGTCAATCGAATCTGGCAGCATCATTTCGGCCGCGGCCTTGTGGCGACGAGCGACAACTTCGGCGCGCGCGGCGATCGACCGTCGCATCCAGAGTTGCTCGATTGGCTCGCCTCACGGTTCGTCGAGAGCGGTTGGAGCATGAAGGCGATGCACCGGCTGATGGTGCTGTCGTCGGCGTACCGAATGCGGAATGACGAAAACTCCACGCTTCTTCCCCGCCGCCGCCTTTCTGCCGAAGAGCTGCGCGATGCCATGCTGGCCGTCAGCGGCAAGCTCGATCGAATGCCCGGCTCCAACGAAAGCGGTGAGTTCCTGGTCAGCAAGGCCGAGAACATCGGCGCGATGATCCTGCCCAACCGGGTTGCCGCCGACGACCCGTACTACACGACGTTCGCGAAACGGAGCATCTACCTGCCCGTCGTCCGTAACATGTTGCCCGACGTCCTGGCCTTGTTCGACGCGGCCGATCCGAATGGAGTCACCGCGCAGCGCAACGAGACGACCGTCGCTTCGCAGTCGTTGTTCCTGCTCAACAGCCCATTCGTCCGTGACCAATCTCGCGCCTTCGCCGAGCGGTTGCTTTCGTCGGACAAATCGCAGACAGACTCACAGCGAGTCGATCAAGCTCATCGCCTGGCATTTGGTCGGATTGCATCTGCCGACGAACAAGCACAAGCCACCGAGTTCCTCGTTGCCTACTTGAATGCGCCGTCGATCCAGAGTCGCCCCGAACCAGAACGCCAACTCGCCGCGTGGCAAAGCTATTGCCAGTCGCTGTTGTGCGCGAACGAGTTCTTGTACGTGGAGTGAAACCCCCATGATGACATCCCTTTCTCGACGCGAGTGGTTGCAACGGTCGGCTTGCGGTTTCGGCAACCTCGCGCTGCTGAGTCTGCTCGCGGATGAAGCTCGCGCCGACGCAACGCCATCGGCCAATCCGCTGTCCCCGCGACAGCCTCATCAGCCGGGTCGAGCCAAACGAGTCGTGTTCCTGTTCATGCACGGAGGCGTTTCGCACGTCGATTCGTTCGACCACAAGCCGAAGCTCACCGAGCACAACGGCCGGCCGCTGCCGTTTGCCAAGCCGAAGTTCGAGTTCGCTCCGACCGGCAACCTGCTGGCGTCGCCGTGGAAGTTTCAGCATTACGGCAAGAGCGGGATCGAGGTGAGTGACTTGTTTCCACAGATTGGATCGTGCATCGACGACATCTGCGTGATCCGCTCGATGAACGGCGGCGATCAGGTGTCGCACGGGCCGGCGCTGCTCAACATCAACACGGGGAGCGGTGTCTTTGCGCGGCCCAGCCTCGGCGCATGGACGTTGTATGGGCTTGGCACCGAGAACCAGAACCTGCCGGGGTTCATCAGCCTCAGTCCGTCGCTGTATCACGGTGGGGCGCAGAACTACGGCTCGGCGTTTCTGCCGGCGAGCTTTCAAGGGACTCGCATCGGCGACGGCAGCACGAACTTCAAAGACGCCAAACTCTCGAACCTGACTCCCGGTGATGACCCCGCGTTGCAGCGGCTGCAACTCGATCTGCTTTCCCGCCGCAATCGAGCGCATCTGGAACGAGTCGGCGACGCACCGCAGTTGGAAGCACGCATCGCGGCGTTTGAGATGAGCTATCGCATGCAGGCTCAAGCCCCGGAGGTCATGGATCTGACCCGCGAATCGGCCGCCACGCAGACTCTGTACGGAGTCGGCACCGAACCGACCGACGAGTACGCGCGGCAGTGCTTGCAGGCTCGGCGGTTGCTCGAAGCGGGTGTCCGATTCGTGCAGGTCAACTTCAGTTACCCGCGCAACTACTGGGATGCTCACGGCGATTTGCGCAACAACCACACGACCAATGCCAAGAAGGTCGATCAACCGATCGCTGCGTTCCTCACCGATTTGAAATCACGCGGAATGCTCGACGACACGCTGGTCATCTTCGGGACCGAGTTCGGTCGCACGCCGGCCGCTCAGGGGACCGATGGTCGCGACCATCACCCGCATGCTTTCAGCGTCTGGCTCGCCGGCGGCGGAATTCGAGGCGGCATGGCCTACGGTCAGACCGACGACTACGGCTACTACGTCGCCGAGAACAAAGTCACGATGCCTGACTTCCACGCCACGATCCTGCATCTGCTCGGCCTGGACCACGAACGCCTGACGTACCGTCACGCCGGCCGCGACTATCGGCTGACCGATGTCGATGGAGAAGTGATCTCGCAGATTCTGGCCTGAGACGTTTGCGACTCACTAACCCGAAGCGTCAGCGAGGGCGAGCGTTGCAAGTGACCACCAAACCCGAGCGGCTTGAAGCATTCGCCCTCGCTGACGCTTTGGGTTAGTTCGCAGAGCTGTCGCGCCGCTCGTTGAATAGCAGTGCGAAAACCAGGATCAGCACAGCGGACATCGCCGCGGGGATCATCCATATTTCCTGCCACGAGTGCGTGTCGCCGCGTTTGTAGTGCTCGGCGACAACGCCGGAGAGCCACGAGCCGATGAACATTCCCGCGCCGAGCGTGACGACTCCGTGCAGTCCCTGAGCCGCCGCGCGAATGTCTTCGCCGGCGTGCTTGTCGACATACATCCGGCCCATCACGAAGATGAAGTCGTAGCACATACCGTGGATGCAGATCCCCAAGAACAGCATCCACAACTGGTCGGAGTGGCCGGCAACAGCCGCGAAGAGTCCGAATCGCACGGCCCACGCTGTGATGCCCAGCAACAAGACGCCCTTCACACCCAGTCGCGGCAACAGGAAGGGCAGCAGCATGAGGAACACGACGTCCGAAACTTGGCCTAGCGTCATCTTCGCGGCAGGTTTCGAGATACCGATATCCGTCATAAATGTGCTCGTCCAAGTGAAGTAGAAACTGAGCGGCACACAGATCAGGAACGAGCAAACCATAAACGTCGCGAACGAGCGGTCGCGCATCAGTTTCAGCGCGTCGAAGCCCAGTAGCGTGCCGAGCGATATCGGAGCGTTGGCTCCTTTGGGCGGCGTGTGCGGTAGCGTCAGCGAGTACAGCCCCATCACCAGCGCCGCTCCGGCTGCGAGATGAAACATGCTGGCCGAGTTCTCCAGCTTCAGCCAACTGACCACCAGCCCCGCCGCGATCCAGCCGACGCTGGCCATCACCATCACCAGCGGGAACTCTTTGGCCGGATTCTTCGAGTGATGCAGCGTCAGCGCGTTGGTCAGTCCGTGTCCCGCCATGTACGTCACGGTGTAGGCCAGCAGCGCGGGATAGAACTGCCCGAAGCTGTCCAGCGTCGATACGAAGTACAGCAGGCCCGCTCCGGCCAGATGCAGGCACGCCAGGATTCGTTGCGTCGCGAAAAAGCGGTCGGCCAAGATTCCCACGATGAACGGCGACACGAGAGCACCGACGGCCGTCGAACCGTAAGCGAGTCCAATCTGCCCGCCTTCAAAGTGCAGCGTCTTGTCGAGGTATGTCCCCATCGTCACGTACCAGGCACTCCAGACGAAGTAGTGCAGGAAGACCATGATCCACAGGCGGACAAACAGCAGCGGTTGCATGGCGGGCTTCCTGTGTGGTTGGCGTGTCGCTTCACGGACTCGATGCGACAACCTAACCTCAAACGCTCGCCGCGTGAACCGTGTTGCTCCTGCCGCGCGGCTTCGAAGACACAACGAAGGACTCGCAATGCCTCTCACGGACTCGCCGAAATACCCGCTGACCTGGGAACTCGATTCGATCCTGCCGCACCCGGAGTCCTCTGACTTTCGAGCGGTGCTGAACGATTACCGGACTCGTCTCACGCAACTGGCCGACGAGTCCGATCGTCTGCCGCCGCTCAATGCGGAACCGGCAAACGTCTCAGTCTGGACGCGCCTGCTGACGAAAATTGCGGAAATCGAAAGTCTCGCCAGCGATTTGGCGTCGTTCGCCGGATGTCATGCGGCGGCCGATGCGGCCAACAAATTGTTCCAGCAACTCGAAGGAGAATTGTCCGCGCTCGACCCGCTGCGAGCGAAGGTCGCGACCAGTGTCGAGTTCGCCGTGAAGGAAGCGGATGCCGATGCCCTTGCTGAAATGCTCGCGGCGAGCTCCGAGTTGTCCAAATTGAAATTCTTCTTCGACGAACGCCGCCGGAACGCGGCGTTGCGCCTGCCGAAGGAGCGCGAGCAACTCGCGAACGACTTGGCCGTCGATGCGATTCACGCTTGGGGACGGCTGTACGATCGGCTGTCCGGCGAGTTGAAAATTCAAGTCATGGAAAAGGGAGAAGTCGTCGAGAAGTCCCCCGGCCAAGTCATGTTCGATTCGCCGCAGCGAGCCGTTCGCGAGAACAATTTCTTCGCGGCGGACAAAGCCTGGACGACGCTTCAAGACTCGTGCGCCGATGCGCTCAATCACATCTCCGGATTTCGTCTGACGAAGTACCGGCATCTCGGATTGACGGGCGACGATGCGCACTTGGCGGCTCCGCTGCGTTCCAACCGCATGCGTCGCGAAACGCTCGACGCGATGTGGTCGGCAGTCACGGCGCGCAAGCCGGTCCTGCTGAAGTACCTCGCGAAGAAAGCAGAACTGCTCGGCTTGAAACGGCTCGCGTGGTTCGACCTGTCGGCCCCACTGCCAAGTTCTTCGGGCGAGGCCGAAGAACTGAGCTACGATTCTGCCTGCGACATCGTGATCCGCACGTTTCGCGAGTTCAGTCCCGACTTCGGAGACTTCGCTGAGCACGCCATCAAGAACCGTTGGATCGAAGTCGAGAACCGTCCCGGCAAGCGGCAAGGGGGTTTTTGCACGGGTCTGCCGACGAAACAGCAGTCGCGGATCTTCATGACCTACACGAACTCGGCCGACAGCATGAGCACGTTGGCTCACGAACTGGGACACGCCTATCACTCGCACGTCTTGTGGGACCGGCCGTTTTTCTTGCAGGACTATCCGATGAATCTCGCCGAGACGGCGTCCACATTTGCCGAAGCGGTCTTGGGCGAACAGCAACTGCGATCAGCGAAGTCCGCGACCGATGAACTTCAACTGCTCGACAACATGCTCGGTGATGCGGTCGCTTTTCTGATGAACATCCACGCGCGGTTTATTTTCGAGGACCGCTTCCATCGCGAACGCCGCGAGGGGGAAGTCTCTCCCGAACGGCTGTCCGAGTTGATGCTCGCGGCGCAGCGTGAGGCGTACCTCGATGGATTGGATGAGGACGGTTGGAACCCGCGCTTCTGGGTCAGCAAGCTGCACTTCTACATCTCTGGTTTGCCGTTCTACAACTTCCCGTACACGTTCGGGTATTTACTCTCGATGGGGACATTCGCGACGGCGAAAAGTTTTGCCGGTGACTTCCCGACACGATACCGCGAACTGCTGATTGCCACCGGTTGCTGCGAAGCGGAAGAGGCCGTGCAGAGTACACTCGGTGATGACCTGACTCGGCCGGACTTCTGGAACCGCAGCCTCGACGTCGTCGAGCAGCGAGTCGAACGGTTCTTGCAACTGGCGAACGCACGATGACACCCGCGATCCGAGCCGCGTTGTTTCTGACCGCGCTGTTCGCGATTCCCATTGTTCCGTTCCTGTGGCTGGGGGAATCGTTTGAAGCGGGTCTGTTGAAGTCGTTGCACGAACCGTCCTCGCCCGGCGTCGTGGCGGGTTGGGTGATCGGGTTGCTGGCGTCCGACATGTTTTTGCCAGTGCCATCAAGCGCTGTCATCACCTATTCCGGCGGAGTGCTCGGCGTTTTGGCCGGAACAGCAGTCTCGTGGGTCGGTCTGTCGATCGGAGCACTCGGCGGATTCGGCTTGGCTCGCGCGTTCGGCGAAACGATTGCGAGGCGATTTTCGGAATCTGAGGACATCGAACGGATGAACCGATTCACTCAACGACACGGCGCAACGGCGATTGTTCTGACTCGGGCGCTGCCGATCCTGGCGGAGGCGTGTGTGCTGATGCTCGGAGCTGGCCGGCTGAGTTGGCGTCAGTTTCTGCTGCCGATGCTGGTCAGCAATCTATTGCTGTCGCTGACTTATGCCGCGTGCGGAGCGTTCTTCCAAGGTTCCAACTCGTTCCCAATCGCGATCGTCGCATCAGGAGCTGTACCGCTGATCGTGGCCTTGGTGATTCGACACCACTGGCGACCAAAGTAACCCGAAGAGGCTGTGATTTTTTGACGTGGGATAGGCTTCCAGCCTGTCAAACTCGCGGAAAAACTCGACAGGCTGGAAGCCTATCCCACAAAAAATCACAGCCCCGAAGTGTCAGCGAGGCGGGCGCTCCGAGCGACGATGATGGAGCCCGTGTGAAGCGTTCGCCCTCGCTGACGCTTCGGGTTAGATTGTTGTCATGACCGAACCCACTCCAACGAACGATGCACGACTCGTCCGAGGTCTGGGTTTGCCGCAGGCGATCGCGCTGAACATCGCCAACATGGTGGGGATCGGGCCGTTCATCACGATTCCCGGATTCATCGCGGCGATGCACGGGCCGCAGGCGTTGATCGCTTGGGTGATTGCGGCTGTACTGGTGATCTGCGACGGGCTGGTCTGGAGCGAACTCGGAGCGGCATTGCCTGGTAGTGGCGGGACGTATCACTTCCTGCGCGAGATCTTCGGCAAGCAATCGACCGGCTGGGGAAGGCTGCTGCCATTTCTGTTCGTCTGGCAGTTCCTGGTCAGCGGCACGATGGAGATCGCGTCGGGTTACATCGGAGCCGTGCCGTATGTCGATTACGTCGTGTCGTATTGGCTGGGTGAACCGAATGCGGCGGCGGGCCAACGCCATATTTGGTTCTTTCGAGGTGAAGAGGGAGTCGCCGCCGCTTCGGCCGCAATGCTGGTAACGCTGCTGTTAAGCCGGCGGATTCAGGTTGTCGGTTGGCTGAGCCTCGTTCTGTGCGCGGGCACGGTCATCACGGTATTGACCGTGATTGTCGCTGGGCTGACGCACTTCGATGCCTCGCTACTGACGTTTCCGAAGGATGCGTTCGAGATCAATGCCGCTTGGACGCGCGGCCTGGGCGCGGCGATGCTGATCGCGATCTACGACTACCTGGGCTACTACAACATCTGCCATCTGGGTGAAGAGGTTCGCGATCCGGGGCGGACGATTCCGCGAGCGGTCATCACGTCGGTCGTTGTAGTCGCGGCGGTGTATCTGACGATGAATCTGTCGATCATCGCCGTCGTGCCGTGGGAGCAGGCGATGAAATCGGATCAAATCGCCGCGCTGTTCATGGAGACGCTGTTCGGCCGGCCGGTCGCGGCGGCGTTCACGATTCTGGTCCTGTGGACGGTGCTGGCCTGCATGTTCGCGATCACGCTGGGGTACTCGCGGATTCCGTACGCGGCGGCGCTCAACGGCGATTTCTTTCCGGCGTTCGGTCGGGTTCACGCGACGAAGCGGTATCCGGCAATGTCGCTGTGGACGCTCGGCGGACTGACGGCGGTGTTTTGTTTTCTGCCGTTGCAAATGGTGATCGAGGCGGCGGTGACGGTGCGGATTCTCGTGCAGTTCGTGGCTCAGATCATCGGTTTGCACTTTCTGAGGAAGACTCGGCCGGATGTCGTACTGCCGTTTCGGATGTGGCTGTACCCGCTGCCGAGCTTGCTGGCTCTGGCCGGCTGGCTGTTCGTTTTGGGAACGCGAGTCGATTTGCTGTGGATGGTCCTGGGAGTGATCGCCAGTGGCGTAGTGGTGTTCTACTTTTTCCTCTGGCGGCCGAAGTCAAACTAACCCGAAGCGTCAGCGAGGGCTGAGCGTTTCTAAAGCCCCGAAGTTTGGAGTCGCTCGAACGTCCGCCCTCGCTGACGCTTCGGGTTAGTGTCCGTCCTGCTCGCGTCAGTTGAGCAGAGTCCGCTATCCTCCGCGCATGTCGCCTGAAGCCAAATCCTCGCTACTGAATCTCGTTGTCGATGCGCTGATTCGTTGGCGTTGGGTGTTGCTGGCGACGGCGCTGGTGACGACGGTGGCGTTGGTCCCAATCTCGAAGAAGCTCGCATTCGAGCAGTCGATTGAGTCGTTGTACGCCAGCGAAGACCCGCATCTGCGTGACTTTCTCGCCAGCCGGGGGACGTTTGGCGGCGACGAGTTCGTGATGGTCGCGTCGGTCGAGCCGAATTTGTTTCAGCCGAACAGCAGCTCGCTGACGGATGCCGCGTCGCAGAAGCTCGATGCCTTTGCCGAAAAGCTCAACCAAGTGCCGGGTGTCGTCGTGGAGAGCACACAGTCTTTGGCGAGGGCGCTGCGGTTTCCCTACGGCCGTTCGACCGTGCGGCAGATTGTCGTTGGAGTGTTGGTCGGCGAGGACAAGCAGACGAATGCGATCGTGTTGCGGTTGATGCTGGAAAAGGACTCGAAGGTTCCGCGTGCCGAGACGATTGCTCGCATCCGGCAATTGGCGGCCGAGCACGATCCCCCCGCGATGGTTGCGGGCGAACCGGTGCAGATTCACGACATGTTCCGGTATGTCGAAGAGGACGGCCACAAGCTGTTCGCGAGTTCGTTGGCGCTGCTGGCACTGGTCCTGATGCTGTTGTTGCAACGGATCCGGTGGGTGGTCTTGCCGGTGCTGGTGGTCGTCGTGAGCATCGTCTGGACCGAGGCTCTGTTCGTGATCAGCGGTTTGCGGCTGAGCATGGTCAGCTCGATGCTCAATTCGCTGATCACGATCATCGGCGTGCAGACGGCGATGCACGTCTCGCTTTACTTCCGCGATCAGCACCGCACGCTGCCGCCGGCCGAGGCGTTGCGGCGGTCAATGCTGGAACTGGCCAGCCCAGTGTGGTGGTCGGTCGCCACGACGGCGTTTGGATTCGGAGTGCTCGTCAGCAGTCACATCAATCCGGTGGCGAGCTTCGGCGTGATGATGGCGATCGGCTCGTTGGTGGTGTTGGTAGCGATCACGGTGTTGCTACCAGGCTGCGTGCTGTTCGGCCCGATGCTGGCGGAGCCGCCGCCGTCGGGTGCAGATCGGCGCGTCTCGGCAGTGCTCGGTTGGATCACGCTGTGGGTCGAGCATCATCCGAAGCGTGTCTTCTTCGCGTCGCTGGGGATCGTCGCGTTTTCCAGCGTCGGCTTTTTGTGGCTGCGCATCGAAACGGATTTCAGCAAGAACTTCCAACAGCACAGCCCGATCGTGCAGTCGTTGCGATTCGTCGAGACTAAACTCGGTGGGGCCGGTTCGTGGGAGGTCAACTTCCCGGCGCCGGAGAAGTTGACCGAAGAGTACATCGAGCGGGTCCGCAAATTCGCCGAGCGTCTGCGAACCGAGCACGGTGTCAGCGGAGAAATCGGGACGCAGGCGACCGCCGGACGGCTTTCCAAAGTGCTGTCGATCACCGACGGGATCGACCTGATCCCCGAACGAATCTTGTTCAAAACGCTGGCGCTGGAAACGCGAGTCGACTTGCTCGGCAGCATCCAACGGGACTTCGTCGACAGCTTGTACAACCGGAAGCTCGGCCGGATGCGACTGCTGCTGCGGGCCTACGAGCAACAGCCGACGGAAACCAAACTCAAGCTGATCGCCGATGTCCAACGGCTGGCGGTCGAGACGTTTCCTGAAGCCGACTCCACAGCCACGTTCGAGAAGGACTCCGATCGCCCGCTGCATTCATCGCCGAAATCCACCGGCCTGTTCGTGCTGTTGGCGTTCCTGATTGAAAGCTTGATGGCCGATCAATGGACGAGTTTCTTCCTCTCGACGATTGGCATCACAAGCATGATGTGGTTCGCATTCCGCAGCTTGCCGATCGGATTGATGTCGCTGGCCCCAAACCTGTTCCCCAACGTCATGGTCATCGGCCTGATGGGCTGGATTGGCCTGCCGGTCAACATCGCCACGGCGATGATCGCCTGCGTCTCGATGGGACTGACGGTGGATTCGAGCATCATCTACATCGACGGCTATCGCCGAGAACGCGCTCGCGGCTTGCGAGTCCATGAAGCTCTGCACGAAACGCACAAGCACGTCGGCCGAGCGTTGGTCTACACAAATCTCGCCCTGATGGCGGGCTTCAGCGTTTTGGCGTTGTCGCACTTCATTCCGCTGGTCTACTTCGGATTGCTGGTCAGCCTCGCGATGCTCGGCGGCCTGATCGGCAACCTCGTGTTCTTGCCGCTGCTCATCGGTTGGTGGGATGGGCGGGAGGAGAAGGCAGAAGGCAGAAGGCAATAAGCAGGACTCAGTACGGCATTAGGATTTCGTTTTCGTCGATGCCGGCGATGGCCGAGAAGCCGCCGGCGGATATGGCTTCGCCGAGCTTCGTGACGGTCTTGAAATACGAACTGCTTGGCCGCGCACCGGTCAGTTTGCGGCGAAGGTCTTGGCAGAGGACGTCGGCGGCGGTGTGGATCAATTCGTCATTGCGACGCGCGGCCCACAAGGCAGTCACGAGCATCACCACTTGATCTTGGATGCGAGCGGAAAGTTCGGCCATCGAGCACTGCCGGTCGGCGAGCGCGAGTTTGAATTTCTGCATCAGTCCGTCGACAGCCAATCGCGAGTTCTGCAATTGAGCCGCTGCCCATTCGGCGTGCTCGCGCAGCTTGGTGGGTCCGCCGGACGGGATCACCGCGCGAGCTGGACCGCCGAGATGTGCTCCGAACCACCACTTCGCGTACGGGCCGATGGCCCCGCGCAGCGCCCAGGCGTGCGCGGGATTCAGCGGGTTCGGATGGCGGATGCCGGCGGCGGCGAGCGCTTTGCCGATCGGTTCGTAGTACTTCGTGCCGTGTTCCTTGATGAGCGATTTGAGGAACGCCATGCCGAGCATTTCGCCTTCGCCCTCGTAGATGCAGGGGGCGAGAAACTCGTGGACGTTGTCGCCGAAGAGGTGGCCGTGCAGGAACGCTCGGCCGCCGTGGGTTTTCATGAACAGCTCGATGGCGGCTTCTTTCTGGCACTCACTGCCGAAGATCTTGGCGATGATGCACTCCATCTCGCCGCGAAAGCCTTCGTCCAACTGCCAACTGCACCAATCGACCAGCGCGTCGCAGGCCACGATCATCGCCGCCATACGTCCGCAGCGGCGACGGACCAGCTCGCGAGTTTCGATCAGTGCGCCGTACGTCTTGCGGAAGCGAGCCCACGGCAGCATGTTCGCCAGCATGGCGCGCATCGTGCCGGCGGCGTTCGCGCAGAGCGCGACTCGGCCGCGATTCAGGCCGTGATAGGCGATGGTCAGCCCGTCGCCTCGGCCGGCGTCGAGCAAGTTGTCCTTTGGGACTTTGAAGTTCTTGAAGACGAGACCGTTGTTGTACGAGTGCTTGAGCGCGTACAGCCCGTATCGCTTCGTTTGGAATTCGTCGTTCTCCTGGTCGGGCAAGTCGGCGATCAGCACGGCCGGCTTCTTGTCGATCAGGCAGACGAGGCCGATGGTTCGTCCGGCGATCGCGTTGGTGATGAACAGTTTCTCGCCGTTGACGACGTAATGATCGCCTTCGAGTTTGGCTTCGGTTTTCATCGCAGTCAGATCGGAGCCAGCGCAAGGCTCGGTCAACGCGAACGCCGACAAACGCTGACCACTGGCCAACCTCGGCAAGAAGTTCGCTTTCTGTGATGGTGATCCGAACGCTCGCACGGGATCGACCGCGCCGATGCAGCCATGTACGGAGGCCAAGCCCGCGACGGTCGGATCGACGGTCGCCATCTGCCGCAGGAATCTCGCGAATGCAATGAATGGCGCGGCCGAACCGCCGTATTCGCGATCGACGAGCAAGCCCCAGTAGCCCGCGTCGCCGAGTTCTCGCAGCACGGTGTCGGTGATCTTGCGCTGTCCATCGAGCAGCGTCTTCGCGCGGACGTGGCGGCGGACGACTTCGAGCGACGCGTCCATCACCTTCTGGCATTCCGGCGGTGTCGTCGGTTCGGGTGCGACGAACAGCTCGATCGGAAAACTGTCGTCCCAGACGGCGCGATGCACGGGGCTGCCGCCGGTTTGATATTTCTTGGCAAACATCGCCTCGACCTGCTCGTCGGCGCGGTCGAGCGCTCCCGTCCGTTTGGCTTCGTCATCGCTCTTGCCGCTGAGCTTCAGCGCGGTCTCGACGAAAGTGGCCTGTTCCGGTTCGTGAGTTTGAGTCGGCACGAGAGACTCCTTTCGAGTTGTGCATCCGTCGCGGACGATCCTGCCGATCCGCGTCATCGTCGGGAGAGTACCTGCCAACCAACAACGTGAGAATGCGGGTTTTGCCACGTCTGGAAAACGTACACGGCGGACGAGTCAACGTAATCGCCTCGCTCCCGCGAGGCAGAGCACGGTGGGACCGATTCAGTGGACCGGAATCGGTTTCAAAAAGCGCTGCCTCGCGGGAACGAGGCAGCTACGTTCACGCGATCGATGCCAGAATTTGTTTTCGTACCCGTTGTTGGCGAGATGGAGAAACGTCTTGGCCAAACCAAGTGCCTTCGCCTACCGTCCTCCCGTTTTCAGGGGGCTGAGGGTGAAGTTTTGCGAGGCCGTCGTTGTCTCTTCTGGGTCAGCTTGTTGACCGTCGCCGCATCGGGCTGCTTCAGCTCGAAGTGGGCGATGGATCACGCTGACTATCGGAAGAAGTACGAGAAGCCCTACGAAGGTGGCCACGTCCAGAAATTGGGCCGCATGGCCAAGCAGATGCTGGATGCTCGGCATGTCAGCGACGACAGCGGCTGGTACATCGGCGGTGCGGGAAGCAACTTTCGCGACAACGCCGCTGTCGGATTCGAAGCGGGCGAGACGACGTACTCGACTCCCTGGCTGTCGAGCAAAGTGGCCTTGGCCGGACAGCTCAATTCGGGTGCCGGGAACGGATTTGTGGGGCTCAACACCGCCGTGCATGTGTCGACACCGACGCGCGTGGCTCCGTTCGTCGGAGCCGGTCTGTTTGGTGGAGTCGATGTCGGGACGGCCTTCGATGCGTTGAACCACGAGGAGAGCACGGACACGAATTTTCTCGGCGCGGCATACCCAGAAGCTGGCGTGCATGTCTGGCTGACCGGCCGCACGCGACTCTCGGCCAGCGCGAGCTATTGGGTGACGAATTCCGCACACGATCACGACTTCTGGTACTACGGTTTGGGACTGACGTTTAACTTCGGCCCTGACGCTCGCAGGGCCGAGTCGGGCGAGTTGATCCGCGAAGACGAACTCGTGAATCGTTTGCTCGACGAACGTGAGCAACGCCAGATCGTCGATCGGACGGCTACGTCCGAACTCCCGGACGTAGGCGTCCGGGCTACGGACGAACTCGATGCCGCGTTTCCGCCCTTGAACTTGCCGCCACCGCCTAGCCGCCGAGTGCTTTCGCCGGAGGATTCGCCGGGCTATGTTGATCCGCCAACCGACTGATGGTGTTGGACAAAGGCGGACGACATGTACTTTCGCAGAGTCTTCGTGGGGCTGAATCTGGAATTGCGTGACCTCACTTCCGAGGAGTTTGTGCCGGCAGCCGCGCGTCGCCTCGTCGAGCGCGGAATTGAAATCGCAGTGGCTCAGCGAGGCGAGCTGCATCTCTGCGCGGTCATCGACGGGCTCGATCTGACGCAGATTCCGGTGTCGCCTCAGCAAATCACCGTGTTCGGCGGAATCCTGTCGGAACGGCTGGACTCGCTCGCGGAGGAAGCTCGCGAGGCGGGAGTCGAATGCGAGACGAGTTTGCTCGGCGGAGTTGCCTGGCAGGAATTGCTGCAACAAGCGGACGAGTGGTCGGCCGACCTGATCGTGATCGGAGCCGGCTCGCAGCATCCCAGCGGTTTCCAGAATCCAGAGGATCAGCACGACGCGCCAGCGAGTGGTCGATTTTCTGGCAACGACGACCACTCGCTGACGCGTCGTGCTGGTTTTGCCGTCGCCACGAGTCGACTGGGACCAACCGCGTTGAGGCTTCTGCGTTTGGCAAAGTGTCCCGTGCTGGTGGAACGACCCGAAGCCAGCGATGACGAAGGTGAGCCGCCGCATGTGCTTCTCGCTGATGACTTGAGCGATGGCTCTGGCGAACGATTGATGGCGATTGTCGGCAGCGGATTGTGGCGCGATGCGAAATGCTGGCTGACTCACATCGTCGAACCGGATCGCTGGCCGGAAGCGTGGCAAGGTGGAATTTCCACGGACGATCTCGCGCGACGACAAGCAGCGCGAGTCGAATCGGCTCGTCTGAAGTTGCACGAGCATCTTGCACCGACCGATCATCGCACGATGAGCTACGGCATTCTGACGCACGTCGCCGACGGCGAATTCTCGGCGACGCTACGACGCCTGATCGACGAATGGCAAATCAACCTGCTCATCTGCGGCAGTGGTTCGCAAATGGACGCTGTCCTTCCGCACGTCTCCTGCTCGGTGCTTTGTTTTAGTAGTCCGGACGCCTACGTCCGGACGATGGGGTGACCGGACGTAGGCGTCCGGTCTACGGTTTCTTCACATGATCTACCTCGATAATCACGCCACGACGCGCGTTGCTCCGGAAGTGCTGGCGGCCATGCTGCCGTACTTCACCGAGGAGTACGGCAACGCGGCGAGCGTGAATCACGCCTTCGGCTGGCGAGCGGCCGAGGCGGTCGAGCGTGCTCGTGAGCAGATCGCTCGGCTGTTGAACTGTCCGAAAGATTGGATCGTCTTCACGAGCGGTGCGACGGAAGCCAACAACCTGGCGATCAAAGGTCTTCGGAGGATGGGCACTCTTGCCCGTCCGTCCGGCGAAGGGACGGGCAAGAGTGCCCATCCTCCAAACTTCATCACGAACACCGCCGAGCATCCGTCGGTGCTCGATGTCGCCAAGCGGCTCAAGCGGCTGGGAACCGACGTCAAAATCCTGCCAGTCGATCGCGACGCCCGAGTCGATCCGCAGCAGGTCGCCGACGCGATCAAACCGGAAACGGCACTCGTGTCCGTGATGTTGGCGAACAACGAAGTCGGGACGATCAACCCGCTGGCCGAAATCGGCCGCATCTGTCGCGAGCGCGGTGTGCTGCTGCACTGCGATGCGGTGCCAGCCGTCGGCAAGATTCCGATCGACCTTCAGCCCGCCGAAGGCGGGCCGGTCGATCTGCTGTCGCTGAGCGCTCACAAGTTTCACGGGCCGAAGGGAGTCGGAGCGTTGGTCGTGCGACGAGATGGTCCGCGCATTCCGCTCGATCCTCTGTTTGACGGCGGCGGCCACGAGCAACATCTGCGCAGCGGGACGCTGCCAGTCCCGCTGATCGTCGGATTTGGCGCGGCCTGCGAGATGGCAAGACTAAACCGAAGCGTCAGCGAGGGCATCGAAGCGAACGACGTCACTGGCCATTCGCCCTCGCTAACGCTTCGGGTTACACAGATCGCCGCTCTGCGCGACCACCTGTGGCAGAGTCTGCAATCGGAACTCGAAGGGTTGTCGCTGAACGGCCCGCCGCTCGCCGAACGACTGCCGAACAACCTCAACTTCAGCGTCGCTGGCGTGGACGGCGAAGCGTTGATGAGCAGCTTGAAGGAAATCGCAGTGAGTTCCGGCTCCGCCTGCTCAACCGCCGAACCGGAGCCGAGTCATGTGCTGCGCGCGATGGGCATTTCCGACTCGCTCAGCCGCGCGAGCCTGCGTTTCGGGCTGAGCCGGTACACGACCGAGGCCGAAATCGACGTCGCTGTCGCCGAAGTCGTGCGAGCTGTGCGAAAGCTGCGGGCGTGACGTGGGGCAGGTTTTCAACCTGCCCGGCCAGAACGGGCAGGTTGAAAACCTGCCCCACGAAACTCCTGCTGACACGATTTTCGGCCAGGACTAGATTCCCGCAGATTGGAATATCGGATTCGAGATCTCTTCCGAACGGAGTCGCAGAAATGCGTCGTCGCCTGCTGTCTTGTGGTGTCTTGGGAGCCGGATTGTTGAGCCTGTCGGCGGGAACCCTGCGTGCCGAAGGACCGACGCCGGAGTTTGTGTTCTCGAAGTTTGTGCCTCGGCAGCGCGATGTCGAAATCGAGACACCCAAGCCAGCCGAGTACGCGAAATGCACGGTCAAGCCGGAGAAGCTCGGCAAGGGATCGGCGTGGCTGGTCATGGGGCCGAACGGGCAGGTGTTGCGGCGGTTCGTGGACACGAACAACGACGACACCGTCGATCAATGGCGGTACTACAACAACGGCATCGAGGTCTATCGCGAGATCGACAGCAACTTCAACGAGAAGCCGGACCAGTTTCGTTGGCTCAATACCGGCGGCTCGCGGTGGGGCATCGACTCGAACGAAGACAAGAACATCGACGCCTGGAAAGTTCTCTCGGCCGAGGAAGCTTCGCGAGTCGCGGTCAACGCGCTGCTGGCGAACGATGCCGACATGCTGCGACTCGTGCTGGTCACGGCAGAGGATTTGGCTCAGCTCAAGATTGAGGAGTCGGTTCAAAAGCAGATGCTGGCAAACGTCAGCAGCCCGGCGGCCAAGCTGCGCGATGTGCTGAGCAAAACGAAGTCGCTGACGCCGAAGTCTCGCTGGATGCGCTTCGATGCCGCGACTGCGATGCCGAGCATGATTCCTGCCGACGACGGCAAAGCGGCAGTCGATCTGATTCTGTACGAGAATGCGATGGCGATTATCGAGACGGAAACTGCTCCGCCGCGAAACAGTTTGCTCGTGCAGATCGGCGAGATCGTGAAGGTCGGCGACGTCTGGAAGCTGACGCAAATCCCACAGCCGATCGAAGGCAATCAAGTGCAACTCTCGGCCGGCGTGCTGATGCAGCCGGCGCAGTCGACGGGAGGCGAATCGGCTGCGAACTCAACACCGGGTGCGTCGGCCGATCCGCGTGTTGCTGCGATCGTCAAGCAATTGCAAGAACTCGACGGCAAGGCTCCGACCGCCGAATCGTCACCGGCCGCGTTCGTGAAGTTCAACAGTGATCGTGCGACGCTGCTCAAACAACTCATCAGCGCCACGGCCAAGGATCCGAAGGAACAAGAAAATTGGGTTCGGCAGCTCATCGATGGGTTGACCTCGGCGGTGCAGACCGGCGTTTTTGAAGAGGGACTGGCTCAACTGAAATTGCTGGAGACACAACTCAAGCCGCAGCTCAAGTCAGGCTCGCCGCTGATTCCGTACATCGCGTATCGGCGGATGTTGGCGGAGTATTCGGTCGCAGTGCAGTCGTCCAAAACGAGTGCCGCGCAGGCGAAGGTTCAG